>JBKPDW010000065.1:0-30369 GCA_046728115.1 Acidobacteriota bacterium
GATTAGCACTCTGAGCTCGAGACTGCTAAGCACTCATTATACAACGACGTAACGGCTGCCCGGCCCCAATTGTCACCAAGTGTCCGGGATCGGACCTCAGTTCCTCAACCAAGCTGCTGGCATCAGCGCGAGTCAGACTCCGGCGCGGTCCGCGAGAACGCGCGCGGCGGCGCGAGCCGCAGCCGCAACCTCCGCGCGATCGACACCAACCGGCGCAAAGTCGTCGACGAGCACCTCGCCATCGACGATCGTTGTCCGAACATCGGCGCCGCGCGCGGCGTACACGAGCGTCGAATAGGGGTCGGGACCTGGCGCGAGATGGGGGCGATCGCGATCGACGATGATGATGTCGGCTCTCTTGCCTGCTTCGAGCGATCCGATTTCGTGATCGCGGCGGAGCGTGCGCGCCCCTTCGCGCGTGGCCATCCAGAGCACGTCACGCGCCGCGAGCGCGCCTGGCGTCCTTCGCATGGCCTGCAGCGTTGCGGCAAGCCGCATCTCATCGAACATGTCGAGCCGGTTGTTGCACGCGGCTCCATCCGCGCCGAGCGATACCGTCACTCCACGTGCCCGCAATTCCACGACCGGCGCAATGCCGGAACCGAGCTTGAGATTCGATCCCGGGCAATGCAAGACCTTCACCTGACGTTCCGCGAGCAACCGCTGTTCGCGATCGTCGACCCATACGCAGTGCGCTGCACACAGGTGCGCCGACGCGAGGCCGACGCTGGCCAGGTACTCGATGTTGGCCATGCCGCCGGACAGCTGCTTGAGGATGGCGATCTCGTCGCGCGATTCCGAAGCGTGCGTGTGCACGAGCACGTCGTGCTCATCCGAGAGGCTGGCCAGGGTTTCGAGGAGCTCGCGCGAGCAGGAGACCGCGAATCGCGGCGCGAACGCAGCGTGGAGCCGACCGTTTGCCGCACCATGCCACTTCTTGCGAATCGCGAGGCTCTCGTCGATCGAACTGCGGGTCGCTTCCCGCAGACGCTTCGGTACGTCAGCATCGACGTCCATCATGCACTTGCCGATCGTCGCTCGCATACCGCTTGCCGCGACAGCCTCGAAGACGGCCTCGGTGTCGTGCACCGTCTCCATCGTCAGGACGCTGGTCGTGCCGCTGCACAAAAGCTCGGTCGTGGCGAGGCGGGCCGCTGCCTGAAGCGTCGCTGGGGTGTGCGCGGCTTCCATCGGCCAGACCCGCATGCGCAGCCAGTCCATCAGCGGA
This sequence comes from Acidobacteriota bacterium, assembly GCA_046728115.1. Classification (GTDB taxonomy): domain Bacteria; phylum Acidobacteriota; class Vicinamibacteria; order Vicinamibacterales; family CAVVIG01; genus CAVSWN01. Next base: position 1,229 of record JBKPDW010000065.1, read on the forward strand.
AGATCGTCGGCGAATCCTCGAAACAGCGTCTGACACAGGTGGATGTGAGTCTGGACGAATCCAGGCAGCACGTAGCCGCCACGCGCATCGATAGTGCGATCGTGTCGGCTGTCAATCGCTGGACCGATGGCGGCGATCCGATCGCCGATGATCGATACGTCGCCCTCGACTACGTCGAAGCGGTCGTTGAGCGTGAGAACGGTGCCGCCTCGGATCAGGACAGACATCGAAAGTTAGGAGTCAAAAGTCAGAGATCCGACCGCAAGATTAGCTGACTTTTGTTTCCGATCTCAGACTCGGAGGCGTCCACGTCATGGAGGCGGCGTGGCTCTTTCCATGCTTGACGCCGATCAGCTCCGCGAGGATGCTGACCGCAATCTCCTGCGGGGTGACGGCGCCGATGTCGAGACCGATTGGTGCGTGAACACGCTGCAGCAATTCAGCCGGCATCTGATCGGCAACGAGCGCATCGTAAATCCGGGCAACCTTGGCGCGGCTGCCAATCAGACCCAGGTACCGCAGTTCGCGAGGTGCGAGCGCGCGCAACGCTTCCAGATCGTTGGTGTGCCCGCGCGTGACGATCACAGCAAAGGCATGCGCGGGAATCTTCGCGTTCGCGATCCAGGTCGGGATGTCATCCACCACAATCTCGCTCGCGGTAGGAAAGCGCTCGGCGTTGGCGAACTTCTCGCGATCGTCGACAACGTGCACCTGGAAGCCGACTTCGTGAGCCAGCCGCGCCAGGTGGAACCCGACGTGGCCGGCGCCAATCACGTAGAGCTCCGGCGAGGGTTCGATCGGCTCGATGTAGACGTCCATCTGACCGCCGCAGATGAGGCCGGTCTCCTGCGCGAAATCATCGGAGAGCTCGTAATGCACGAGCTGGGCGCGCCGATTCGTGATGGCTTCGCGCGCTTTCCAGAACGCGTCGTTCTCGTAACAGCCACCGCCGATTGTCCCGACGATGCGCCCATCGCCAAAGACGAGCATCTTGGCGCCCACGCGCTGCGGTGTCGAGCCCGTCGTGGAGACGATGGTCACCAGAGCTGCCGGCTCCCCTCGATCCAGCGCGTCGGCGACGGCGGCGAAAACCTCGCGGTTCATCTCTCTGAATTATAGAAGGACCGGAAGGTCGTCCGGCCCCCTATCTATGAATGGGACACAACTCCGTCGGTTCCGTTCCGCTCAGGAATGACTCGCTGAGCCTCTTCGGGCACATCGGCGTAGCCAGCTTGCCGGTTTCAGGATCGATGTCCACAAAATCGATACCCGCGGGCGCCTCGAACGAGACATTGGGATGGCCGGCGAGTGCGGCTTTCATGTACTGCGTCCAGATCGGCAGTGCGGCCTGGGCGCCGCTCAAACCGATTGGCTGATTGTCGTCGAACCCCACCCAGACCACGGTGAGCAACTCTGGCGTGAAACCGACGAACCAGGCGTCGCGCAGATCGTTGGTCGTGCCGGTTTTGCCCGCGGCATCGAGCGTGAACCCGTTCGCCCGCGCGCTGGCCGCAGTGCCCTCGGTCAGGACGCTCCTCATCATGTTCGTAACGAGGTACGTGGTCGTTTCGTGAGCGATTCGGCGCGGCTCGGTGGAACTTCTTTTGGTCACGTCCTTACCGCCGCGAGTGATCTGCGCGATGTATCGCAGCGGGCGGACCGCGCCGCCATTGGGGAAAAGCGTGTACGCCGTGGCGATTTCAAAGGGCGTCGCCTCGAACACGCCGAGCGCAATCGACGGATATGGCCTGGGAGGATTCCCGACGGCGAGGCGTTTCCACAAGTCGGCGACACGGCCGTAACCGGCCTGCTGCGCCACATGGATCGTGCCGAGGTTGCGCGAGTGGGCGAGCGCATGGCGGAACGTGACGGGTCCGTCGTACTTGCCTTCGTAGTTTTCCGGTGTCCAGACCTGGTCGTCGAATTCGAACGTCTCCGGTTCGTCGTCGGTGATCGACGCCGGCGTCAGGTCGTTACGACCTTCCTCCAGCGCGCGTTCGAACGCTGCAAGGTAGACGAACGGCTTGAACACCGATCCTGGTTGGCGGCGCGAGACGACGGCGCGATCGTATTGTGACTGGTTATAGGACCGCCCGCCGACGAATGCGAGCACGTCGCCCGTCCTCGGGTCGACGGAGATGAGCGCCGCCTCGGCTTTGCCTTTCTTGCGCCTGCGGGCGAGGAGCTGATCGACATTGGTCAGTCCGCTGCGGACGGCGTCCTGAGCCAGACGCTGGAAATGCAGATCGAGCGTCGTGTGAACTTCGACGGTCTGGTTGGTCGTGGTCGTCAGGCCCGGGTACTGGTCGTTCAACGTCTGCCCGACGAAGTCCACGAAGTACGGCGCTTCGGCCTCGAGCGCGCGCTGAACGACGACCAGCGGGTCGTGCGCGGCGCGATCGGCGAGTTCTGGCGTGATGAATCCTGCGTCCGCCATCGCCTGGAGCACGACATTCCGGCGCTCCCTGCAGCGATTGGGGTTGTTGAACGGCGACAGCGCGGACGGCGATTGAAACACGCCCGCGATCGTCGCAGCTTCCGCCAGCGAGATGTTGCTGACATCCTTCCCGAAGAACAGGCGCGACGCCTCCGCCACGCCGACAATACCGAACGACCCGCGCTGGCCAAGCGTCATGTCGTTGAGGTACATCTCGAGAATATCGTCCTTGGAGGCGCGCGTCGTGATGATCAGCGAGACCCAGGCTTCGAGCAGTTTGCGCCGCAGCGATTTCTCGCGGGCCTCCTGCAGTGTCATGCCGGGAAAAATCCTTGGCAGAAAGATATTCCGTGCGACCTGCTGGGTGATCGTGCTGGCACCGGACAGGTAGCCGCGCTTGCCGCGGAAGTTCGAGAACAACGCGCCCGCGATGCCGATCGGATCGACGCCCGGGTGATCGTAGAAGCGTCGATCCTCGATCGCGAGCACCGCCTGCTTCATGCGATCCGGAATGGCGGCCAGCGCGACCGGCCGGCGCTTTTCGCGCTCGCCGCTGGCAAGCGACGTCAAAACGGGTGCGTCGAGCGTGAGCCGATCGCTCGGACGGTTCGCCAGCTCGAGCTGGAGCACGCGATCGGCCGGCCGTGGGGGAGCCGGGCGGCGTGTCGCCGCTTTCGATTGAGCAGCAGTCGGAGAACGTTGAAACACGACGCGGACGATTTGATTCCGGAGCGCAGGCCCGCGGGGCATGATCGACACTGCACCGGCGGCGATGGCGAATTCGCCGGGTTTTTCGAGCGTTGCCCGTTGCGTGTAGCCCAGATCGTTCAGCCGATCGATCAGCTGACGATCGGTCAGCGACTGGCCCCGCCGCAGTTCGAGCGGCCGCGCGAAAACTCGAGGCAGGACCGTGTCGCGCTCGCCGTGCAGACGTGCATCGATAAGATGGGCGAAACGCACGTAATAATATGAGGCGGCGAAGCAGAGCAGGATGGCCGGTATCGACAGGCCAAGGGCCGTCAGCCGGGCCCAGCGCTTGCGCCAGATCGCAGCGACGCGAATTCTCACGATTCCAGTTGAGGTGCGCTTTCTGCCGGCGCGCTTGCGCGAGCCCCGACTGGTATCACCGGTCTTCGCGGCGGCTCCTCCCAAGCGCTAACCCCTAATCCCTGACCGCTAATCCCACGCCCAATCCCAATCCCCTAGATCGTGACGATCCAGTGGTGTCCCAGATCGAGCGGCAGTTCTTCGTCGAGACGCCCGATGAGCGCCGGCCCGTACTGGTTCAGAAAAGACACGAAGCCGATCGTGCGCTCTTGTGGATGCCCGCCGGGGAACGCCAGCGCCTGCGCGTGCGCGAACTGACGCCGCAAGGTATCGTCGCGACGCTTCGCCGACTGGATCATCTTGCCATGCAGCGATTGGAGATCGTGCTGCATGCGCGCCAGCGTGGATCGCGTGGCGCCCTCGAGCGTCGGATCGAGCGCTGGAATTGTCTGGATCAGCCGCGTCATCTGCGCATCGATCGCTTGCGCAGCCTCGTTGAACGACTCCTCGACAACCGGCGGAATCTGCCCTTTCAGCAGTTCATTCAGCGCGGCCTCGTCCTGCTGCTGAAGCGCCTCGAGCGGAAGCTTGTACTTGTTCATGAACCGTACTGCCGATGAATCGAGCAGTGTCGCTGTCGCCCGCGGAAACATGAGGGGCATCGGCACTCCGAAGTGTTCGTACACGCCTCGGAGCTGACCGAGGTATGCCAGCTCGTTCGGACCGGCGACGTAACAAATCGTCGGGAAGATCGTGTCCTGCACAATCGGACGCAGCAGCACGTTGGGGCTGAATCCAGAGGGTCGGCTTGCAGCCTGCTCGAGGAGCGCCGCGGCCGGATATTGGCGATCGCCGATGACGAATCGGGAATCCTGCTGCCTGATCGCGCGCCGGCCGCCTTCGAGATGGAACAGCGCCAGGCTGTCATCCTGAGCGTGGACCTGCGCGTGGTATCCGCGAGCGACGAGATCGGAACCGGCAAGCGACGCCAGCCGGACGGTCTGCCCGGGCATCGACAACTCGCGCATGAACACGTCGCTCACCAACGGCTTCGACGCCGGATCGGACGAGTCGTAGACGACGAGGCCGCGATCGCCGAGCGACTGTTCGAGCCAGCGGCCGAACGCATCGGCGATGCCGATGCCCGGCGCATACGCCCGTCGAAGGCCCGTCAGGACCCACGTTCGAAAGTCTGTGGGCGGGAGGACCTCCTCCAGCTCGGCCAATGCCATCACGATCGAATCATCCAGCTGAACGGTCGCGATCGGCGTCGGCTCCGCACCCGGGCGGGCTGGCAGCGACACCGTGCGCGGTGTCAGTCCCGCATCGAAGACCGTGCACGATCGAATTTCTTCCCAGTCGTGATCTTCAGCGTCGATCCAGAAGACGGCGATGGCCGGCACCTGATGATCGCGCCCGACCTGCTCGGCGAGTTTCAGCGCGGTCAGCGCTTTGAGCAGCGTGAATACAGGGCCACCGAACAACCCGGCTTGCTGGCCGGTCACGATCGCCACAGTGTTCCGATCGGCGAGCAGGCTGGCCGCTTCCCGCGCACGCGGAGGCGCCTGTCGCCGGTCCTGCTGAGCGACGAGTACCCGCGCGATCGCGTCACGACGTCTATCGTGCGCCTGCGTTCGCGCGATCGCGTCGGCCCACGCTGCACGATCGGATGGATCGCCCGCGAAGAATGGAGCGACCGAGCCGAAATCGTAGGCGTAGTCGGCAGCGAGCCTTCGGATCCAAGGGAATCGCCGCACGTCAACAGGAATGCGGACGACCAGACCGTCTGTTGAAGGAGACGTCGCCGGTGAGTTGGCTGGCACCAGAAAACCTACTGTGTCAAAGCGTCGCGCGGACTGTCAACACTGACGAGTTTGACTAGATGTCGCGAACGGATGATGTTACGATGCGTGAGCTTTCCTCTTTAGAAGGGAGCTCACCGCTGCACATCGAAGCCGCCGGCACGGCGCCGCCTGAAGCGTTCGGCCCGTTTCGGGTTCTTCATCAGATTGGTGCTGGGACTCTTGGACCGGTTTTTCGCGCGTACGATCCCCAGCGCGAACGACTTGTCGCGGTCAAACTCTTCAAAATCGACCTCTCACCCGATACCGCGCATCGTCTTGTCGCGAATCTCGAGCGTGTCGTTGCCGCCGCTGTCGCTCATCCGGCGATTGTCGCACCAACGTCAGCGGGGCTGACAGACATCTCGGCGTTTCTCGTCAGCGAATTTGTGACGGGCGAGTCGCTCGATCTGGTGCTGCGTCAGCGAGGTCCGTTGACGCCAACTGAGGCGTTGCGGATGGCCACTGCGCTCGCGGCCGCGCTGGACGCCGCAGCCGATGCTGGCATCAAACATGGTTCATTGCATCCCCGCGATGTTCTGCTGGCGGGCGAGGGCGTGCGTCTCACCGGACTTGGCGTTGCCCAGTCGCTCGATCAGGCCGGTGTTCCGTCACCGGTGCGGCGACCGTACGCCGCGCCCGAGCGGATGTCCGGGGGTTCGTGGGAACCGCGCGCCGACGTGTTCGCGCTCGCTGCAGTTGTGTACGAAATGATGTCCGGCAAGCGCATACCCGGTGTGGGGAATCAGGTGATGGAAGGGTTGAACAACATCGCGGGCGCCGATATGGACGCGCTTGGCCGCGCGTTCAGCGAGGCCCTCGCGGGCCAGCCCGAGCGGCGGACGGCGACCGCCGGCAAGTTTGTGGAGGCGCTGAGAACGGCGTGCGGTGATCTCGAAGCGGTGCCGTCTCTCCCGGCCGCCAACCGAGCCCCACGGAAAGATCCGTTGGCCAGTGCCGACGCGCCAGCCGTTTCTGACGCCCGGCTGTCTGCGTTTCCCTCAGAAGGAAGTCTGCCGCTCCACGACGACGAACCGGGGAAGGGACGCGCGAAAGAGCCGCGAGTCGAACGCGCTCGGGAAGCCGCCGAAGCGCAGCGACCCGAACGAGTGCAGCCACTGGCGGACGAACCGCGCATCGAGCGCATGCAGCCAGTCGTCGAAGCAGGACGGTCCGAACCGGTGCGAATTCCGGCCGCGGAGCCACGATTCGCATCGCTGCGGGAACCCGCCGAGGAGCCGAGTCGATTCGTTGACGTGCAGATTCCGAGCGCCGCCGTCGAATTGCCACAGGAGATCGACTTGCGACGAGCGATCGACATCGAACCCGTGCCACCTGTGGTACCGATGCGTGCATCCGCGATCGAGGACAGCAAGGGAGTTCCCATCGAGCTGACGATGCTCGAGCGCTCTCGATCGGCAGTGTGGCCTCTTGTTCTGGCGCTGCTGGTGGGTGTCGCCCTCGGATTTGCCGCCGGATACTCCGTGCGGGACAACCCGGTACTGCGTCAATCGATCGGCGCCGTCACGTCGCCGCCAAGTCGCGAATTCACTGAGAATGCCGTGCCCGAAGCGCCGAAACCTGCCGCGCCATCCCAGGTGTCTGCCACGCCGCCCGAGGCGGGTCCGGTGCCGGAAGCCGCTGCTCCAGCGGCGCCGGCTCCGCCACAGCAGGCGGGAATCGGGCGTTTGGTCATCCGCAGTTCGCCGGCCGGAGCGCGCGTATTCGTGGATGGTCAGGAGGCGGGACGTACCACCACGACAGTTCCCGATCTGACGGCTGGTCCGCATCAGCTCCGACTCGAGCGCGATGGGTACACAGCCGTCGAGCGTCAGTTCATGATTACCCGAACGCGGCCGACGCTGTCGATGACCGTTTCGCTCGAGCGCGCACGCCCGGCCGCCCTGCCAACGACTTCACAACGGGCGACACCAGCCGCGACGACAGGACGCGGGGCGCCGGCCACGGCGCCACCGCGCGAGACGCCGGATTCGCCGCTACGAAGCCGGACCGCCACGCTGACCGTTGACTCGAGGCCGACCGGTGCCCGAGTCTACGTCGACGATCGATTGATTGGCACCACGCCGTTATCGATGCCTGAAATGATCGTGGGTGATCACGTTCTGCGCATGGAGCATGACGGATACCGGCGCTGGGTGTCGTCGATCCGGGTGGTGGCCGGGGAACAAAACCGCGTGACGGCGTCCCTCGAGAGATGAAATTGATCGCCAAGCGCGCAAGGGCTGCAAAGATTGTTATGCTTTGAACTCTTCGCGGCGCCTGGGGTTGTGTGCAGGTATGGAAGCGATTCTGGCACTTGAAGACGGTACGTGGTATCGCGGCGCCGCAGCGGGCGCGGAGGGCGAAGCGCGCGGCGAGGTGGTGTTCAACACATCGATGACGGGATATCAGGAGGTCCTCACCGACCCGTCATACGCCGGCCAGATCGTCACGATGACCTGTCCGCAGATCGGCAACTATGGCGTGTCGTCCGCGGACGTCGAATCGCGCGCGCCGCAGGTGGCGGGGTTCATCATTCGCGACGCGTCGCCCATGGCGAGCAACTGGCGTGCGGAGCGGACGCTGCACGATTACCTCGTCGAGAACAACGTCGTCGCCATCTCCGATATCGACACGCGCGCGCTGACGAGACATTTGCGTTCCGGAGGCGTTCTTCGCGGCGTGATCGCCACCGGCGATGCGATCAATCCGACAGCTCTTGTCGAGTGCGCGCGCGCAATTCCTCGCATGGAAGGCTCGGATCTGGTCAAGGATGTCACCTCCGCGGCGGCGTTCGACTGGCCGCAGGAGGATCCGGACGAGTTTGGCATTGCACCCGCCCGCCGTGCCAGACGGCGACTCAAGATCGCGGCGTACGACTTCGGGATGAAGTGGAACATTCTGCGCCGCCTGAGCGCGCACGGGTGCGACGTACGCGTGTACCCTGCGACCACGCCCGCATCCGAACTGCTGGCGCTGTCGCCTGATGGAGTGTTCCTGAGCAACGGTCCTGGCGACCCGGCGCCCTTGACCTATGCGATCGACAACGCGAAGGCGCTGGTGGCGTCCAATGTTCCAGTATTCGGCATCTGCCTGGGCCACCAGATTCTCGGCCTGGCCATGGGCGGCAGCACGTTCAAGCTCAAATTCGGTCACCGCGGCGCCAACCACCCGGTGAAGAAACTGGAAACGGGGAAGGTCGAAATCACGTCGCAGAATCACGGGTTCGCTGTCGATCCGAAATCGCTGCCCGCCGACGTTGAAGTGACGCATCAGAATCTGTACGACGGCACGGTCGAAGGCTTGCGCCATCGCACGCATCCCGTGTTTTGCGTTCAGTACCACCCCGAGGCTTCGCCGGGCCCGCACGACGCCGATTACTTGTTCGATGATTTTCTGGCGCTTATCGAGGAGAAACGGAATTAGCGGCGCGCGGTTCTTCTAATCCCTAGTCCCCAATCGTTCTGATCCCCTGTAACGAGATGCCCCGTCGCACCGATCTGAAACGCGTTCTCATCATAGGCTCCGGTCCGATTGTCATCGGTCAGGCATGCGAGTTCGACTACTCCGGCAGCCAGGCGTGCAAGGCGCTGCGGGCCGAAGGTCTCGAGGTCGTGCTCGTCAACAGCAATCCGGCGACGATCATGACCGATCCCGAGCTGGCGGATCGGACATACGTCGAGCCGCTGACGCCGGAAGTGCTGGGGGCGATCATCGAACGTGAACGGCCGGATGCCATTCTGCCCACGGTCGGCGGGCAGACCGGACTCAATCTCGCCGTCGATCTGGCGAACGCCGGCATCCTCGACAAGTTCAGCGTGAAGCTGATTGGCGCATCGATCGACGCCATCAAGGTTGCCGAGGACAGGCTGATGTTCAAGGACGCGATGCGCGAGATCGGCCTTGACGTGCCGCAAAGCGGTCTGGCCCGCAGCCTGCCCGAAGCGATTGAGCTCGCGCGGACGCTTGGCTTTCCGATCGTCATTCGTCCCTCGTTCACGCTCGGCGGCGTCGGCGGCGGCATCGCCTACAACATCGGGGAGTTCCGCGATCTGGCGGAGCGCGGACTCGAGCTCAGCCCCGTCCACGAGATTCTCGTCGAGGAATCGGTCATTGGCTGGAAGGAGTTCGAACTCGAGGTGATGCGCGACGTGGCGAACAACTTCGTCGTGATCTGCTCGATCGAAAACATCGATCCGATGGGCGTGCATACCGGCGACAGCATCACGGTGGCGCCGATCCTGACGCTCAGTGACAAGGAGTATCAGCGGATGCGCGATGCGGCGCGGCGGATCATCCAGCGCGTCGGCGTCGAGACCGGCGGATCGAACATCCAGTTCGCGGTGCATCCCGGAACCGGCCGCATGGTCGTGATCGAAATGAACCCGCGCGTTTCGCGGTCGTCGGCCCTTGCGTCGAAAGCCACGGGATTTCCGATTGCGAAAATTGCGGCCAAGCTGGCGCTGGGCTATCACCTGGATGAGATTCCGAACGACATCACGAGGCTCACTCCGGCCTCGTTCGAGCCGACCATCGACTACGTCGTCGTCAAGATCCCTCGCTGGAACTTCGAGAAGTTCCCACAGGCGGATCGCACGCTCACGACGCAGATGAAGTCGGTGGGCGAGGCCATGGCGATCGGCCGCACCTTCAAAGAGGCCTTCATGAAAGGGGTGCGGTCACTGGAACTCGGCCGCAACGGTCTCCTGTTCGCCCCGTCGCAGATGGACGAGGAAGACGATGTGGGCTTGCGCAAACGGCTGGCGATTCCAACCGATCAGCGCGTGTGGGATCTGTTCCGCGCCATCAACCGGCGATGGAGCATCGACCAACTACACGAGATCACGAAGATCGATCCGTGGTTCCTGCGTCAATTCGTCGAGCTTGCCGCGATGCGCCAGGACGCCGCCGGGCGCGGCCTCGACAGGCTCGACGCCGGCGAGATGCGGCGGCTGAAACGCGCCGGGTTTGGCGATGAGGAGCTGGCGCTGGCGACCGGCGCAACCGAGACGGCCGTCCGCAATCGGCGCATCGCCCAGCATCTGAAGCCGATCTACAAACGCGTCGATACGTGCGCCGCGGAGTTCGAATCGTTTACGCCGTATCTCTACAGCTCGTATGAAGCGAGCTGCGAGTCGAACCCGAATTCCCGGAACAAGGTGGTGATCCTCGGCAGCGGCCCGAACCGGATCGGACAGGGAATCGAATTCGATTACTGCTGCTGTCACGCGGCTTTTGCGCTGCGTGAAGAAGGCCTCGAGACGGTGATGATCAACTGCAATCCCGAAACCGTCTCGACCGATTACGACACGGCCGATCGCCTGTATTTCCAGCCGCTGACGTTCGAAGACGTGATGGCGGTCATCGAAACGGAGCGATCCGGCGGCGGCGACGTCTCGTGCCTCGTACAGTTCGGAGGCCAGACTCCGTTGAAGCTGGCCCTGGCACTGCAGGCTGCGGGCGTGCGGATTCTCGGCACCTCGCCTGATTCGATCGATCTGGCCGAGGATCGCAAGCGGTTCGCCGCGCTGCTGTCGACGCTGAACATTACGCAGCCGGCGAGCGGAACGGCCACCTCGCGTCAGGAAGCCCGCGAGGTCGCGGCGTCGATCGGGTTTCCCGTCGTCGTCCGGCCGTCGTACGTGCTGGGCGGCCGCGGCATGGCCATCGTCTACGACGTCGTGGCGCTCGACCGTTACATGACGCACGCGGTGGACGCATCGCCGGAGCATCCCGTCCTGGTGGACAAGTTCCTCGAAGATGCATTCGAGTTCGATGTGGACGCGATCGCCGATCGAACGGGCGCCGTTGTCATCGGCGGCATCATGGAGCACATCGAGGAAGCCGGCATCCACTCGGGCGACAGCTCCTGTGTGGTTCCACCGTTCATCTGTCCCGAAAGCCATCTGGCGACGATTCGCGACTACACGCGGCGGATTGCCCGCGCGCTCGAAGTCGTGGGCTTGATGAACGTTCAGTACGCGATCAAGGACGGTGTCGTCCACGTCCTCGAGGTGAACCCGCGCGCGTCACGCACGGTCCCGTATCTGTCGAAGGCTGCGGGCGTGTCGCTTGCGAAGGTTGCCGCGAAGGTGATGACGGGGCGTACGCTGGCCGAGCTCGGACTGACTGGCGATCTGCAGGTCGCAGGCGTGTTCGTGAAGAGCCCGGTGTTTCCATTCGTGCGGTTCCCGGGCGTCGACACCATTCTCGGTCCGGAGATGAAATCGACTGGCGAAGTGATGGGCGGGTCGTCCACCTTCGGCGTTGCCTTTGCGAAGGCGCAGTTGTCGGTGGGACAACGCCTGCCCGAACGCGGCACCGCCTTTGTCAGCGTCAACAACGACGACAAGCCCAATTTGCTGCCGATCGCGCGTGATCTGGCTGAGCTCGATTTCCGTTTGATCGCCACGCGCGGCACCGCCGCGTACCTGCGCGCGTACGGCCTCGATGTCGACGTCGTGTACAAGGTCAACGAAGGGCGCCCGAATGTCGCGGACGAGATTGTCAACCGCAAGGTCGATCTGGTCATCAACACACCGCTCGGACGCGAGTCGTTTTTCGACGATCGAACCGTGCGCCGGGCTGCGATGATGCACGAGGTTCCGTGCATCACGACGCTGACTGGCGCAGCGGCGACGGTCAGCGCCATTCGCGCGCTGCGCGAACAGGGCCTCGGCGTGCGCGCACTGCAGGACTACTACGCAGGAATTCCAGCGGAAAAGGTGTAACGCGGCGTAGATTCTGCGTACCAGTTTACCTGCCAGGAACACGCCAGGACACGAAAGGCCTTCGGCGTCAGCGGTTTCCCCCTTCCTTGTCGTCCTCTCTAGGCGTGCAACGACGCTTGCAGAGTGGTCGGCGTGCGCGTCGTCGCCGCCGTCCCCGCCAGCGGCCTGATTTTCGGCGCAGCGATTGGCCTTATCGCTGCCGATTCGTTGGGAATGGGGCGTCCGGCTTCGGCCGGACTTCTTCTCGCTGCCTCCATAGCCGTGGCCATCTTCGCGTGGCTTCGGGGCCGCGCCCATGTGCTCGCTGCGGCGGTTGCAGTCGGTTTTTTTGCCGGCGGCTTTCTCCTGTCGTCAGCCTCGTGGCAACGCGCCCGGCGGCCACCGCTTCGAATCGCCTTCGAGGAACTCGCGCGCATCCAACGTGCGCAGGCCGAAGCCAAAGGCCGACGAATGCCGGAGGACGATGAAGCCCTTGCTGTCGTCGAAGGCGTGTTGCGCGCCGACGCGTCGCCAACCGCGTCCGGCGTATCGCTCAGCATCAACGTCGATCGCCTGTGGAAAGCGACCGTACCAGGCGATGTCGGACGAGCCTCTGAGGCGAGTGGGGCGGATCGCGGCGGGAGAATCGTTGCAACGCACGGTGGGATCATTGTCACCGTCATCGGTTCGTTGGCTGCATCGCAGATCGACGACTGGCGCGCAGGTCGTCGCGTGCGGATGCCCGTTACGCTGCGCCGTGCCAGCCGCTATCTGGATCCTGGAGTTCCCGACAACGAACGCGCGCTGGCCCGTCGTGGTACCACGCTGGTGGGGACCGTCAAAAGCGGCGCGCTCGTGGAGATCACCGCCCGCGGGAGCACGAGTGATGAGGCATTTGGCGCTCTTCGCGCTTTCTCGCGCCGTGCAATTGCCACTGCGGTCGGGCGATGGAGCCCAAGGTCGGGCGCCATCGTGGCCGCGATCGTCATCGGAGATCGAGCCGGTCTCGACGACGAGGTGCAGCGGCGACTGCAGGAAGCGGGTACATATCACGTCATCGCGATTTCTGGCGGGAACATCGGAATTCTCGCCGGTGTGCTGCTTGGCGCGTTTCGGATCGCGGGATGGCTGGGTCGGACGGCAATGGCGTGCGCCATCGCCCTGCTCCTGGCGTATGCCCGGCTCGTGGGCGGAGGCGCGTCGGTGGATCGCGCGACACTGATGGCGGTGATGTATTTCGGCGCCCGTGCCCTCGATCAGCGGAACCCGCCGCTGAACGCGCTGGCGGTCGTGTCCACACTCCTGGTTCTCGCCGACCCGATCGCAGTCGTCGACCCTGCGTTCGTTCTCACGTGCGGCGCCACATTGGCGATTCTTTTAATCGTTCCTGCCGTCGGCATCGACGTGCGCCGCCTCACAGGACGAGGCCGTACCTCGCGCTTCGACAGGGTCACGAGATTAGCCACTGCGCTTTTGCTTCCGATGTTCGCCGCCTCGGCCGCCACCGAGGCGCTGCTATTCCCGGTTGGTGCGATGCTGTTCGCGCGGATCACGTTCGCGGGCCTGGCGCTGAACTTTCTCGCCATTCCGATGATGGCGGTTGCGCAGATCGCGGGAATGGCGCTCGTACCGATCGCCGTGGTATCGCCCTTCATTGCCGCTCTGGTTGGCTGGCTGGCGCATCTGGGCGCCGCCAGCCTGATCCAGTCCGCGGACTTCGTCCGCTTCGCGCCGATGCTGGCGTATCGGGTTGCCCCGCCAGCGTGGTCGATCGTCGTCGCGTACTACACGGCTGCGGGATGCTGGTGGATACTGCGCGGTCGTGTGCGGCGCGTCTGCGCGGCCTGTGCGGTCGCGTCAGCGCTCTGGATTCTGATCGATCCCCGAACGATTCTCGCCCGCGGTGACGGGCGCCTGCACCTGACATTCATCGACGTGGGCCAGGGCGACTCGATCTTTGTGGTGTTTCCGAAGGGATCGACCATGCTCGTCGACGCGGGAGGACTTTCGAGCTCGTCCGGCTTCGACATCGGGGATCGTGTGGTGGCGCCCGTCATCCGGGACTTGGGATTCAGGCGCGTTGACATCGTGGCGCTCACGCACGGCGATCCCGATCACATTGGCGGCGCCGCATCAATCATGGCTGAGTTTCGCCCGCGCGAGGCCTGGGAAGGGATTCCGGTGCCCCGATCGGGGGCGCTCGCCGCGCTCCGCCAACAGGCACAGGCAGTCGGATGTGCATGGACGAACGTGACGACCGGCGTTCGTCGCGCGATAGAAGACGTGGACGTCGTGGTGCGGCATCCGGACGCTGCGGACTGGGAGCGACAGAAGGTCCGCAATGACGATTCCATCGTGCTGGAAATGCGCTGGCGCGATGTGTCGATCCTGTTGACCGGCGACGTCGGCAAGGTGCCGGAGCGCGCGATTGCAGCGAGCATTCCACCTGCGCCGATCCGCATCGTCAAGGTCGCTCATCACGGCAGCCTCACGTCGAGCACCCCCGAGTTCGTGAATGCCATCCATCCCACAATCGCGGTCGTCAGCGCCGGCCGGGCCAACCACTTCGGTCACCCCGTCCCGGAGGTGCTGGAACGATACCGAGCAGCCGGCGCGGAGGTGTTCCGGACCGATCGGGATGGGGCAGTCAGCGTGATCACCGACGGCATATCGGCGTCAGTTGAAACGTTCACACGTCGACACTTGACAATTCCCTGAATGCAACCACGAAAGCACGAAGTCTTCGTGCCTTCGTGTTTTCGTGGTCGCATCTGTTCTACTGCTCGAAGTGGTCGCTGGTCTTTATGCGCTTCCACTCGATTTCAATCTGGTCTAAGGTCATATCTCGCATCGTCGTTCCGCTGGAGGCGATCGCTCGTTCCATTGCGGTAAATCGCTTCGTGAACTTCTCGTTCGCCTTACGCAGCGCCGTCTCGGGTTCGACGTCGAGCTTGCGTGCGAGGTTGGCAATTGCGAACAGGAGATCCCCGACTTCTTCTTCCACCTGCGTCTGATCGGTGGGACCGGGCACCGCGACCGCCGCGCGAATCTCGTCGACCTCTTCTTGAATCTTGTCCACCACGTCGCCCGGGACGGCCCAATCGAATCCCACGGAGGCGGCCCGGACACCGATGTGGTACGCGCGCAAGAGCGCGGGCAGGGTCGGCGCAATCCCGCTCAACAATGTCTTGGGCGTGGCGTCTGCCTCTCTGCCGGCACGTTCCTGCGCCTTGACGTCCTCCCAGCGCGTCCGGACCTGACCGGCGGAATCGAGAGCGGGCTCGCCAACGCCGCGCGCGAACACGTGCGGATGCCGTCGTACGAGCTTGTCGGCGATGCTCGCAAGCGAGTCCGCAATGCTGAAGTGCCCGGCTTCGGCCTCGAGCTGAGCGAGAAACACTGCCTCGAACAGAAAATCGCCGAGTTCCTCGCATAGGGCCGCGTGATCGTGGCGATCGATGGCATCGAGCACCTCGTACGTTTCCTCGAGCACGAACGGCTTGAGCGTGTCGATCGTCTGCTCGCGATCCCAGGGGCAGCCCTCGGGCCCGCGCAGCGTCGTCATGATCTCGAGAAGGCGGTCGAACTGTTTCATTGGATAATTGGGGAATCGAGTAATCTGGTACTTGAGTTGGGCGACTGTGCCAATCCAGAGATTCAGCTACTAGATTACCCAATTACTCTATTGCCCGATTACGGAATGCCCGAGTCCTTGTCTTTCACCGCCTTCGTGATCTCGCTCGCGAGCACAGCGGCCATTCATTTCGGTGATCTTGCCGATCCGGAGTCGGGTCAGCGCGCCGACCAGAATCTCGAGGGCGCCGCGCAGATAATCGAGATCCTGGCGCTTCTGGAAGGGAAAACCCGCGGCAACCTGACGGCGGAGGAGCGCCAGGTGCTCGAACAAGTCCTCTATGAACTCCGCATGCGCTTCGTCGAGGCCAAGGCGGGCGGCAAGCGAATTGTCGAACCGTAACCTGGCACCATGGCACTCGGCACCGTAGCACCTGGCACCGTGAACCGTCGACGGTCGACCGTCGAACCGAATCAATGAAAATCACCGTCCTGGGCAGCGGCACTTCGCACGGCGTGCCCGCCATCGGTTGCGATTGCGCCGTCTGTACGTCGCTCGATCCGAAGGACCGGCGGACGCGGCCGTCGATTCTCATCGAAGCGTCAGCAGGCGGCCCGAACGGCCAGTCGTACACCCGCGACGTGCGATCCATTCTGGTCGACACCTCCACCGACCTGCGCGCTCAGGCGCTGGCGCTCAACATCAGACGGGTGGACGCGATTCTGTTCACGCACACGCATGCCGACCATGTGTTCGGGCTCGACGACGTCCGTCGCTACAACCAGATGCAGAAGATGCCGATCCCGTGTTATGCGGACGCAGACACGGCGGCGAACCTGCGGCGCATCTTTGCCTACATCTTCGAGCAGCCCGAACAGCGTGGCGGCGGCCTGCCCCAGATTTCGCTGTTCCACATCGCGGGACCGTTTACACTGGGCAGCCTCGAAGTGATTCCAATCCGCGTGCTGCACGGCCGGCTGCCCGTGCTCGGTTTCCGCATCGGATCGTTTGCATATCTCACCGATTGCAACGCGATTCCCGACGAGTCGTGGCCGCTGCTCGATGGTGTCCGCACGATTATCCTCGACGCGCTGCGGCATCGACCGCATTCGACCCATTTCAGCATCGGCGAAGCGGTCGATGTCGTCGCGCGACTCGGTGCCGAGCGCGCGTACTTCACGCACATCTGTCACGACCTCCCACACGCAGCCACCTGCGCGCAACTCCCGGCCGGCGTGGAGTTGGCTTATGATGGGCTGGTGCTCGAGATCGATGCGTGAAGAGATTCCTGGCTGATGGACGCCATCCACTTTCCTGACGACGCGCGGCCCGCGCGCTGGGCGCATCCTGTCCTGGCGCTCGGCAATTTTGACGGCGTGCATCGAGGTCACCGCAAGATCCTCGAGCGCGTGCATCGCGTGGCAGAGGAGCGGGGGGCCACCTCCGTGGTGATGACGTTCGATCCGCATCCGCCTCGCGTCGTGCGTCCCGACAAAGCGCCTCCGCTCCTCATGACGAAAAGCCAGAAGCTCGAGGCGATTGCGCAGGCTGGCGTGCACGGCGCCGCAATCGTGCGCTTCACGCCCGAGCTGTCGCACTGGGACCCGGAAACGTTCGTGCGAAAGGTTCTCGTCGACTGGCTGCGCGTCGCGGAGGTTTGGGTCGGCGCGAACTTCCTGTTCGGTCACGATCGCGCCGGCAATTTCTCGATGCTGCGGATCCTGGGCAGCCGATACGGATTTCGGGCGGAAAAAATCGATCCCGTGCGTTACAAGGACTTCGTCGTGAGCAGCACACGGGTGCGCAGGCTCGTCAGCGAAGGTCGCGTCGACGAGGCTGGCGCGCTCCTCGGACATCACTACTTCATCGACGCGACCGTCATGACGGGCGATCAGCGTGGACGGACGATTGGCTTTCCGACCGCGAATCTGTGCAGTGAAAACGAGCTGCTGCCGCCGCATGGTGTGTACGCAACGACCATTCGGGTCCGCGACGTCGTGCATGCGTCGGTGACGAATATCGGCACGCGGCCAACGGTGGACACGTCCGGGCGGACCACCGTCGAGACCCATGTCTTCAACTTCGATCGCGATCTGTATCGATCCTCCGTGCGCCTCGGGTTCGTACAGCGCCTCCGCGACGAACGCGCGTTCGAGTCGCTCGATCTGCTCCGTGCGCAGATCGCTGCCGACTGCGACCGGGCGCGCATGCTCTTCAATCGCCTTTCACTATAGAATCCGGCACCGTGACCGAATCCGACTTCCTGTTTGTGGTGGAGCTGTCCGACGATCAGTCGTTCGACCGCCTAGTGTCCGAGATCGCCAGCGCCGTGTTCGCGCATGTAAAGCTGTCACGGTCGGATCGCGAAGCGTTGCTGGCCGACCTCCGCGATGCGCGCGCGCGCGAAACCGGAACGGGCCTGCGCCGATGTGATGTACGCTTCAACGTTGGTTCGGGCCAGTTCGACCTCGTCGTCGCCTACGAAAACGGCCGGGAATGGCGTCGCTCCCGGCAGCTCACATGACGCTTCGGCTGTACAACACGTTGACGCGCAGCGAGGAGCCCTTCGCGCCGGGCGCCGGAAATACGGTCCGCATGTACACCTGCGGGCTGACGGTGTACGCGCGCGGACACATCGGGAACTTTCGAACGTTCGTCTGCACCGATGTCCTGCGCCGCACGTTCAAATACCTGCTCGGCTACGACGTGAAGCAGGTGATGAACTTCACGGACGTGGACGACCGCACGATTGCCGGAGCGCAGCGTGCCGGAATGGACCTGCGCGCCTACACCGATCAGTACATCGAGATGTACCAGGATGACGCGCGGGCCCTAGGGCTCGAGCACGTCGAAGAATCGCCGCGCGCCACCGACGAGGCCAACCTGCGCGCGATGGCGGACATGATCGCCACCCTCGACCGGAACGGCCACACCTACCAGAGCGACGGCTCGATCTATTTCAAGATTTCGACCATGCCCGAATACGGGAGGCTGGCCAGGCTGAATCACGACGGCATGAAGGTCGGCGCACGCGTGGACACTGACAGCTACGCGAAGGAGGACGCGCGCGATTTCGTGTTGTGGAAAGGGCACCGCGACGGCGAGCCGGCATGGGAGTTTCCCGAGAAGGGCGTCGCGTCCGGCCGGCCCGGGTGGCACATCGAGTGTTCGGCGATGGCGCTGCGCCTCCTCGGGGAACCGCCCATCGATGTGCACGCAGGCGGAATCGACCTGATTTTTCCGCATCACGAGAACGAGATCGCGCAAAGCGAGGGCGCCACGCGGAAGCCGTTCGCGCGGTTCTGGGTGCACGTCGAGTACCTGATCGTGGACGAGCAGAAGATGTCGAAGTCGCTCGGCAATACCTACACGATTCCGGACATTGTCGCGAAAGGATTCCGGCCGTCTGCCGTGCGGTATCTGCTGCTGTCGGCCCATTACCGCAAGCAGCTCAATTTCACCTGGGTGAGCCTCGGCCAGGCCGAGGAAGCGCTTCGCCGGCTGACCGATTTTCTGGCGCGGCTTGGCGCCGTGACCCGCGAAGGGACGCACGCGGAGATAGCGGCCCGTGTGGACGAAGCCAGGCGACATTTCGCGGACGCCATGACGGACGATTTGAATACGGCGGCCGCATTGGGGGCGGTGTTCGAGCTCGTTCGCGCAATCAACTTCGCAATAGACGCCGGCCAGATTGGGACCGGTGACGTGCCAGTGATACGCGACGCGTTCCACCTTTTCGATCGTGTGCTGGGCGTGCTCAGCCTGCGCCGGACCGAAGACGAGCAGCCGCCCATGCCCGTCGAGGAGATCGAGCGACTGATCGCCGAGCGCGTCGCGGCCAAACGCCGTCGCGACTTCGCTGCTGCCGACCGCATCAGGGACGAGCTCTCGGCGCGCGGCGTGCTTCTCGAGGATTCGCCCGGCGGCACGAGGTGGAAAAGAAAGTGAAAAGTCAGAAGTCAGGAGTCAGAAGTGAGAAGTCGGAAGTCAGACGTCAGATGAGCTTCCCGTACATCAAAACAGCCCTACCTGGTCCAAAAGCCAAAGCCCTCATTGAACGCGACAAGACCGTCGTCTCTCCTTCCTACACACGCGGCTATCCGCTCGTGATCGAGCGGGGTTCGGGCGCGACCGTCGAGGATGTGGACGGCAATTTGTTCCTCGACTGCGCTGCCGGCATCGCCGTCAACTCGACCGGCCACTCGCATCCCGATGTGGTGCGGGCAATCGGGGAGCAGGCCGCGAAATTCATTCACATGTCGGGGACCGATTTCTACTACGAGCCGCAGGTGCGGTTGGCCGAAGAACTCGCAGCCGTCGCGCCGATTCGAGGAGGCGTGCGGTCGTTCTTCGGCAATTCCGGTACCGAGGCCATCGAGGCGTGCCTCAAGCTGTCGCGCTACGCGACGGGACGTCAGAACATCATTGCGTTTCT
Organism: Acidobacteriota bacterium; assembly: GCA_046728115.1. Taxonomy (GTDB): domain Bacteria; phylum Acidobacteriota; class Vicinamibacteria; order Vicinamibacterales; family CAVVIG01; genus CAVSWN01. The sequence goes on from JBKPDW010000065.1 coordinate 21,273, forward strand.
GGGCGGGTTTCACGGCCGTAGCATGGGGTCGCTGTCGCTGACCGCAAGCAAGGCGATCCAGCGGCGTGGCTTCGGGCCATTACTGCCAGGCGTCTACCATGCACCGTACGCGGATTGCTATCGGTGCCCGATGGGGCTCCGACCCGAGACCTGCGCGGCCGAATGCCTCGACTTCATCGATCACCAGTTGCTCGTGCACCTCGTCTCGCCTGACGAAGTCGCGGCGATCATCGTCGAGCCCGTTCAGGGCGAGGGCGGCTATGTCGTACCTCCCGATCAGTTCCTGCAGCGGTTGCGGGAGCTGACCACATCGAATGGCATGCTGCTCGTGGCGGACGAAGTCCAGTCCGGCATGGGACGTTCGGGTCGAATGTTCGCGATCGAGTTCAGCGGCGTCGAACCCGACATGATTGCGATTGCCAAAGGCATCGCGTCAGGGATGCCGCTGGGCGTAACGGTCGCCCGCGCCGGGTTGATGGCTTGGCCGCCCGGCTCGCACGCGAGCACCTTCGGCGGCAACCCGGTGTCGTGCGCCGCGGCGCTCGTGACGTTGAAGCTGCTGCGCGACACGCTCGTCGCGAATGCGGCCGATGTCGGCGGACACTTGATGGCCGGTTTGAAGGCGCTGGCCGAGAAACATCCGCTCATCGGCGACGTGCGGGGACGCGGGTTGATGATCGGCGTCGAGCTGGTGCGCGACCGCCAGACCAAAGAACGTGCCGCGGACGAACGCGACGCCGTGGTCGCGGCGGCGTTCGAACGTGGACTGCTTCTGCTCGGGGCCGGGCAAAACGCGATCCGATTCTCGCCGCCGCTGGTGCTAACCCGCGAACAGGCGGACACGGCGGTTCGTATTTTCGACGACGCGTTGACGAGCGTCGAGATGTCACGACGTTAGTCGAGGCAACGCAGAGGTCGCGGTTCGACGGCGCTCACCGCAGGTGGGTTCGACGGCCCTCACCGCCGGCGGCTGCCTGCCCTGAGCCGATCGAACGGCGCTCTCTGCGGTCTCTGGTTGTTCGTCGTTTGAATGCTGGTTGGCGCGACTGTTGCTGGCGCTTTCCGGTGACATGTCGAGCGAACGGATTGCGCTGGGAAAAACGGGCGAGGATCTCGCGTGCGACGAGCTCGAGCGTCGCGGCTACGCAATTATTGCCAGACGCTATCGCCAGCGGAGCGGAGAAATTGATATCGTGGCGCGCGACGGGCCGACGGTCGTCTTCGTCGAGGTGAAGGCGAGAGAAGGCCGGGACTTCGGCGGGGCGGCCGAAGCCGTTACGGCGTTGAAGCGTCACCGGATCACGAAATTGGCTGTGGATTATCTGGCGCGGCAGCGTGTAACAGAATGTCAATGCCGATTCGATGTGGTGACGGTGCATTTCGAGTCCGGCAAGCCGGTGGTGGAAGTGTTTCAGAACGCATTTGAGGCCACTTCGGACCCGTAGGACCGTGAACGTTGAACCTTCGAACCTGAAACCTCAAACGCCGAACCGCGAGATGGTTGTGTAATGCGCGAACTCCGTAGAGACCCAGTAACCGGCCGCTGGGTGATCATCTCGACCAGCCGGCAGAAGCGACCGAGCGATTTCCGGCTGGAGTCTGCTGCGATCCTCGGACGCGATCAGTGTCCGTTTTGCCCCGGCCACGAATCGTTCACACCGCCCGAGATTCTGGCCTACCGCAACGGCAGTGCCGCGAACGCGCCGGGCTGGGAGATTCGTGTCGTTCCGAACAAGTTTCCCGCGCTGCAGGTCGAGGGAACGCTCGACCGTGAGGGCGAGGGGATGTTCGACCGCATGAACGGAATTGGCGCGCACGAAGTGATCATCGAGACGCCCGATCATGGCAAAACGCTCGCGTCGATGTCGGCGCAGGAGATCGAACGTGTGCTGTGGGCGTATCGGGAGCGGATGCTCGATCTCAAGCAGGATCGACGCCTCCGGTACATCCTGGTCTTCAAGAACCATGGCGCGGCGGCCGGCGCGACGCTGGAGCATACGCATTCACAGCTCATCGCGATGCCAATCGTGCCCGATTTCGTGCGCGAAGAGCTCGACGGCGCGCGTCAGCACTACAAGGCGAAGGAGCGGTGCGTGTTCTGCGATATCGTGCGACAGGATCAGGCCGACGCGCGTCGCGTGATCCTCGAGAACGCCGATGCGATTGCGATCGCACCGTACGCGCCGCGCTTCGCATTCGAGACATGGGTGCTGCCGAAGCGCCACGGCGCACGCTTCGAGGAGGCGCCGCGCCAGGAATATGAAAACGTCGCCAGGCTCCTCAAAGCAGTGCTCGAGCGTCTCGATCGCGCGCTCGAGCGGCCGTCATTCAATCTGATCGTCCACACGGCGCCGTTCTCGGAAGACGTTGCGGATGTTTACCACTGGCACATCGAGATCATGCCGAAGCTGACGCGCGTGGCCGGCTTCGAGTGGGGGACGGGGTTCTACATCAACCCCACGTCGCCGGAAGAAGCGGCACAGGTTCTGCGAGACGTGAAGATCGTCTAGCGAGAGGGTTCACCGAAGGAAACCCTCTAGGCGCGAAGGCTTCAGCCGAATGAGGAATTCTTGAACGCCACCCCGGCCTGTGGTACGTTGGCATTTCGGGCGGGAATAACTCAGTGGTAGAGTGCGACCTTGCCAAGGTCGAAGTCGCGGGTTCGAATCCCGTTTCCCGCTCCAGCCTTCGCTCGCACGGATCGCGCGCGAGCTACTGCCTGGCAGGCGACCTTCGTTCGTTCCGCCCGCTTCGGCTTGGCAGGCCAGCCTGTGCTCGTGTATTCGAGTTTCGGCCTGGCAACGCCCATTCAGTCGACTTGTCTCCTCGCGCGCGTTGTCGTGCTGGGGTCGTTCCTCGCAGTAACTGATCGTCAGCCCGTCGGTCGCCACGCCGCGGCTACCGAGGTGATCGCCGCACGATCGTCGCCCGTCGCTCGCCAAGGGAGGTTGTATTCGGCCGGATTGATGTTGCAGGGCATGGCTCTCGATGATGATGTGCAGCATCTGACGCTCGGGTGCGGCGTTAACCGCGTCATCGAGGACGCGGGTCGCGCCCGGGCTGAGCGTGTAGCGGTCGAAGTCGAAGTACTCGACGCCATCAGGCGTGACGCGACAAGTGTGGCCGGCTACGCGGACGCGCTGAATGACCTTGCTGGCGATGATGTCGAAGAAGCCGTCGGCTTGCCACGATGCATCGACAGCCCGATCGAATTGATAGCCATGCCGGATGACCCTCAGCAGGCTCTTTGCAGGAGAAACCGTTTCGCGAGAGCACTGCCGAAAATCCGGCAACGTGGGTCCGTGAACACCGTTGAATTTGTCAGATGGCCCTGAACTCGATCCGGCGCGCCGTGCTCGGCGATGATCCCGTGCGTCAGGCAGCTCTGATGTTCGTGTGCATGCTCAGTGTCCTGGCTCCGCAGGACGCACACTCGCCGGCGCGCTACCGAGCTGGAGCAGTCCCGGCGGTTCCAGCAATGGCCGTCGGGGGCGGTCAGGTGATCCTGGAACTCGCCGTCAACCGCGACGGGCAAGTTGGGGCGATCAGTTCACTGCGCACCACGCCGCCATTCACTGATCTCGTCATCGGTGCGGTGCGCAGGTGGCGTTTCGATCCCGCCGAGGAGCCTGTCGCGTCATCACGACCTGGCGAGCGCGAACTGCGAACCGCCGTTGACGCTAAGGTTTTGGTCGCGGCGGTGTTCCGGCCACCAACCCTTAATGTGCCAACGCTCGGCGAATCGCCCAGAGATGTCGCAGTCGCCTCCGACGAGAGCGCGTTCCCGCTCACAATCTCGGTGCCACCGTTCCCACCCTTGGCGGCTGGCGGCGGGGTCGTCCTGTTGGAGGCGCGAGTGAACCGCGACGGAGAAGTTGCTGAGGCGACGGTGATTCGCTCCGCGCCGCCGTTCGACGAGGCGGCGCGGACGGCTCTCCGAGCGTGGAAGTTTCGTTCAGGCCATTGGCGCGGAAAGCCGGTATCGACCTTCGCGTACGTGCTCTTCGGCTTCCCGGTGCCGGTGAGCAACCCTCGCGAAGTTCCTGGTACCGCCAGAAAAGAAACGGAGGTTGAGACATGGCTGTTGCATCACAATCTCGATTTCGCCTCGGTTCGACGACGTGGGTCGTCATCGTCGCCGTGTTGCTCGTGGTCCTTGCGGCGATGGTGATCTATTCCCGGTGAGCTATCGCTTCATACTGACGTAAACGAGTTGCCGATTTTTCGGCACGTGTGCTGACGCGATGGCGCCGCGGGGGCTCGATGTGGGCGTCGGAATGGGCTGGTATGCGTTTGCGTCCGTGGATTCAATTCGGAGGAGCGCTATGGCGCGCACATTCGCCATCCACGAGTGTCTGCGGTTGGCGCATGTGCCGTACGCGGTCGCGTCTCACCCGCCGGCGTCTACTGCTCGAGAGGAAGCCGCGGCGACGCACGTCCCGGGACGCCACTGGGCCAAGGTCGTCGTCAGCTTTCAGGGGCGGAAGGAAGAGGCCGACTCGCGTGATCGGGATTGCACGGCAGGCCGATTCTGCGATACCGTTGCCGGAGATGCCGGCGGGCCTCGCGCCGCAGAACCTTCGGTTTCCGAGGCACTTACGGGTCAGTCGCTCGCACACTGAGGCGCCGTCGCCAAGAGGTAAGGCAGAGGTCTGCAAAACCTCCACCCCCGGTTCAAATCCGGGCGGCGCCTCCAATCTTTTCAACAAGTTGCCGACACGCTGATCGCGATGACGGCCGCGATGTTAACAAAACGTTAACAGGCGCAGACATGTGGAGTCTCGCTCTAATGGAGGGCGGCTTGCACCGCAACGACGCGCCGTTTGCAGCTAGTGCACGCGACCGCTGTGAAATTCTGCCTCGGCGGCGTCGATGAAGGCGCGATACCCCTCGGGGTCGATGAACGGGTCCACCGGGTTCTTCGCGGTGGAACTCGCAATGAACTTGCGGTACCGGCCCCACCATCGTGCATGCGCGGTCACCCAGATGTCAGCGGGGAGGCTTCGCAGCACGCGGAAGCTGCGCTCGCGGTCGGCTGCTTGTTCTGGATAGGTCGACGTTCCCAGGACCCCCGTGTCGCACACGCTCACGACATTCAGCACGCGGTCACCGTCGTGGACGGGGAACGACCACGAGGTGCAGCCACGCGTATGCCCGGCGGTGACGTGCGCGGTGAGCGCGATGGGCCCGACACGGATCGTGTCGCCGTCCTTGAACCGGTGATCGACGCGCGGGGGCGGGTAGCCGAGGACGCCGATCCACAAGAGCGCCCTCAACGGCAGGATGGCGTCGGCGTCGTCGCCGCCGGCCGCGAGGGAGTCGGCGCTCGCGTCGGTGGCCCACAATTGCGCACCCGACGCCTGCTGGAGCACCGCCAGCCCGCCCGCGTGGTCGGGGTGCGGCTCCGAGTTCAGGAGCACTTTGACGTCCTTGATGTCGAAGCCGAGCTTCGCGATGCTCCCCATGATCATCTTCGCGGTGGTGGGATAGCCGGCGTCGAGCACGATGTGGCCCTCGGGTCCGGTGATGAGGAAGGCGGAGACATCGCTCGCGCCGACGTAGTAGAAGTTGCCCGCGATGCGGAACGGTTCGGCCGGCGCCTGGCCTCCGACTTTCGTTGCGTTCAGCCACCTGCCGACGAGAATCAGAACGATCAGTAGTCCCAGCACAACCAGTACGCGTCGCTTCGGGAACAACGGCATTCGCTTTGATTGTCCTGCCAATTACTTTGCAAGGCAAAGTATACCCAAACTGGCTGCGTGTCAACCGACGTCAAAGCCGGGCTGCGTGTCGCCAAGGGCGCCAGCAGCGAGAAACACAACGTCCGTGTCGCGTGCTTCGACTGCAACAGGTCCAAGAGCGACAAGTACGAGCCTTAGGCGGTCGCGGCGTCGAGACGTTCAGCCGCGATGCGAAGGTCGTCAGGCGAGACGATGTCGTAACGACGGAACACGCTGTCCGTCTTGTGCCCGGTCATCTTCATCGCCACGCTCTGAGGCACGCCAGCGCGTGTGAGGTTCCGAACAGCCGAACGTCTGAAATCGTGCGGCAGCCGACCAGGACAGCCCGCCTTCTTGCACGCGGTCTTGAACGCTTTCAAATACGAGATGATCGGGCGCGGCGACTTCTTGCCGCGGCGTCCCTTCGCGACCATGCGATAGAACACCCACGGCACGACAGTGCCTTGCTTCTTCAGGCGCTCGTGGTCGGCGAGTTGACCTTCGAGCAAAGCCCGAAGGTCGCGCGTGAACGGGAACTCGCGGCCCTTGCCGTTCTTCGTCGTACCGGGTTCGAGCCGGACCTCGCCCGCCTGCATGTCAACTTGCCGCCATTCGAGGGTCAAGACCTCGTTCTTGCGCCGGTCCGTGATGTAGGCGAACTGCACGACGGGCCGTAGCTCGTCGTGCAGGTGGCGCAGCATTGCATCGAAGTGATGACGCTCGAAGAACCCGGTGCGGACGTTGTCCTCCTCAGCATGGCGATCTTCGGGCGCGTCATGATCTTGCCGGCGTCCACCGCGAGCCGGAACATCTGCTTCAGCCATCCGAGTTCGTCTCCATCTGGCAGACCGATACTGGAAGCGACGTGCCCCGATTCATTACTATGTACCCGAGGTAGCGGATGGCCTTCGAACTGTATAGCGACGTGATCCTCACTCGCGACATCCCCGAACGCGGCCTGCGTGCTGGGGATGTTGGCACGCTCGTCGATCGTCACATCGTGCCGGGTGTAGCGGAGGAGGGGTACTCCGTGGAGTTCTTCGACATGACCGGCAGCACTGTGGCCGTTGTCACGATCCCGGCCGGCGCAGTGCGCCTCCCGACACCAGCCGACCGCCCCGCTGTGCGCGCCCTCAGCGCGTAATCTCCGTTCATCGCCAGTTCGACACGATTCGTAAGAGCGTTGGGACGAGATGCGCTCGACCACGTCGTCGATAGCGTTGGCGAACCTCGATTGCCGAGTCCGGGTCGCTGCTCCTCGTACCACTGACGAGCCGATTGGACTTCCTGGTCGGCTTGGGGCCGAAAGATAGGCTTGCGGATCGCTCTGGCTATTCAGATCGGCGCCGATGCGATCCTCCTCGATGATCGTCCCGCACGAAGAGTCGCGGAGGCTGCACGCCTGAACGTGATTGGTACGCTTGGCCTACTCCTGCAAGCCAAGCGTACCGGCCACATTCAGACGATTAGGGCCGAACTCGACAACTTGCTCGCCACGTCGTTCCTTCTGAGCCAGCAGCTCTACGACGAGCTGTTACGGATGGCCGGCGAATCGGAGAACTGCCCCACTGTTTGACCTGTAGGGCCGTCAGGACCGTCGTCGGTTGCCACTGTCCCCAAGCAGCGTTTCCGCTTCGGACCGACGTTCGGCAGGAACGAGCTCGACGAGCGTCCGGCCATCCGGCGCGCGACGTGACGGGTCGGCGCCATTTGTGAGCAGTGTTTTCGCCATGTCGTCGCGGTCACGTCTCAAGGCCCACATCAGCGGAGTGACCCAGGGCTCCGGCCACCACTGCTCGGATCGTGGTTCGCCAACAACGTACTCGCCGAATGGGCGCTCCAGAGCCTGAGGATCGCGCTCGAGTATTTCTGGGACGCGCGCCGGAAGATCGAACTCGATAGCCTCGAAGATATCGATCGGTCCTTGGAGGATCAGATCGCGCGCTTCTGACTTCTCAGCGAAGTCGGCCCAGCGTTCCCCACCGGTGTCCTGGCTTAAGGCCGTCGGGGTCATTGCGCAGGAGACGCTCGATGTCGGCAGTGCGACCGAGCGCGGCGGCGGCCGCCATTCCGATCTCCGCACCACGGTCTATCAGCATCTGGGCCATGGCGAACTCGCCGCGCAGCGCAGCCTGATCGAGGGCCGTTAGCCCTGACTCATCGAGAGTGTTTGGATTGGCGCCCAGGTCGAGCAGTGTGGTCATCGAGGCTGGCTGCTTCTTGACGACCGACAGATGAATGGGGCGACGGCGGTGATTGGTGAGGTCCATTCGGCGCTCGAGGGCGTCGGGTGAGAGTGCAACAATTCGCCGAATGGCCTCGACGTCGCCGGTCGAGACAGCGGAGAAGACCGTGTGTCTCGCGCCATGCGCCAGAAGATAGTCAAGGAGCGCGGGGCGAGGCGGCACATAATCCCAGGCGATGGCCCAACCGAGGACACCGAGCTCGTGATAGTCGCCCTCACCGTTGGTGTCGGCACCGTGCTCCACGAGCAACTGCACGAGCGTCAGGTCACCCTTTTCTGCGGCAAAGTGAATCGGGGACGCCCAGTCGCCTTCGTCGCGGATGTTCGGATCGGCGCCACGTTCGAGGAGCAGGCGGACGCATTCTTCGCTTGACGCGCCAACGGCATGGTGCAGCGCGGTGCGCATGCCCGAATGACCCTTGAGCAGGCCGCGTTCGTTGATGATGTCCGGGTACCCGTCGAGCGCCTCGCGCAATCGCGCCAGGTCGCCGTGCACAGCCGCGTCGAGCAGCGCTGTCAATGCCACCTCACGCGTGGAGAAGGCCGGACGCGCGGCGCTGCCAATCAAGGTACGCCAGTTGGGGAAGCCGCGCTCGAGCGCGAGCGCATGCTGAACGTCACGCAATACCGGTGCGGCACTAGCGTTGGCGTGCAAACGCCGCAGACGTGCGACCGCGGCGGCATCGCCCCTCCGGATCGCTTTCAACCATTGTTTTGCTTCTTTCCTGAGGCTTTCGGCGGACGGACCGTGGGCGGGCTTCTCGGTCATCGAACCCTTCTTCCGTACGAGTGCCTGAAGTCCGCTGAGTACAGGCTGGAAGAAGGTCCAGCCAAAGACTGCAAGACCAAGTGGGTGGGAGGATTCCCTTGCCGCGGACAGGAGGCGCCCCAGAGCGCGCTGGTCGTAAGTGTGCCTCCGCGTCCTCGGCGAAGTCAAAAGGGTCGGCATTCGTCCGCCGGGTGCGTTCGGAATCCACTCCATATCAGAGCGCGTGGAGTGACCCCCAAAATTGAGACAACTCGTTGAGGCACACTGTGCAGGGAAAGGACCTGCAGGTGCGAAAACAACGAGTCGGCCGGTATCCGAAGGAATTTCGTCGAATGGCCGTCGAGCGATTGAAGACCTGCGACA
>JBKPDW010000066.1:0-6527 GCA_046728115.1 Acidobacteriota bacterium
ACCGAGTGCTGCGACGATGCAGCAAGCCGCCGTCCGTCCGCGGCCGCCGTTATGCTCTGCGCGACTTCGTGACGAATTGGAATGAGGTACACACCCTCGCAAGTTCATAGAGGCTCCTTTCACTGTGTTACGCGCGTTCCCTGCGACACTTCAGCGGACAACTCTGGTCGGCGAGTCGCGTGGCAAAGAGTCGCGCACCGTTCCTCAACCACCGGCCGAAAACGAAGCCGCATTATCCGCTTGGGCCCGTGACGAAGACATTCATGAATCGATGACCGGTCGATAAACTTTTGACAGGTGCAGCTGAACGGAATCGCGACGCGAACTCGTCCGTGACCCTACCGTTTCCTCTTGGATAGACGTCGCGGAGGCGGTTGAGGTGTCGGACGAGCTCGGGAATGGCTTAGCTGTGCTCTCGGGCGACGCGGCTCAGGTCGACGCCTTTCGAGTGTCGGAGTGGCTTCCAGAGGTCGCCGACACGGCTGAGCCGTGTGGGAACTGTGGTCAGCGTGAAGTCGTGGGGATCGATGCCGTGTTCAACTTCGTCCCACGTCAGCGGCGTGGACACGCCGGCGTACTCGCTCGCTCGGACGCTGTAAGCGCTCGCCAATGTCTTGCTCTGGACGTTCTGGAAGCAGTCGATGTACACGCGCTTGCCGCGGGATCGCACGCTGCGCTCCACAGTCGCGACCTTCGGATGTTTGTGGGCGACGACCGTGGCGACGATCTGGCAGTAGAGCAGGCCGGCCTCGAACGGAGTTGCTTCGGGAAGCGGAATGTAAATGTGCAGTCCGTCTGCGCCAGACGTCTTGGGGACACCGATTGCACCCAGCGTCGCCAGCTCATCGCGAATCCACCGCGCCACGTTCAGGACCTGTTCGAACGAAACGCCCGCCGATGGATCGAGGTCGAACGCGGCACAGTCGGCGAATTCAGGATTCGGCAGCCGCGAGAACCACGGATCCTGGGAGATGGCGGCGAGCTGCGTCGTGTACATGAGGGTCAGCAGGCTGCCGCCAATCACGTGCTGTCGCTTGTCCGCCGTGCCGACGTCTTCCGTGCGAACACCCGCCGGCACATCCGGCGCACGATGCTGGTAAAAAGGCTTGGCATCGACGCCGTTCGGAAAGCGCTTGAGCACGAGCGGCCGGTCAGCGATTGCGGACAAAACGAATGGCGCAACCTGGACGTAGTAGCGAAACAGGTCGCCTTTCGTCAGCTTCAGCTTCGGCCAGAACACCTTGTGCAGATTCGTGACCTTCAGAGATTGACCGTCGCGAAGCGACAACACGCCATCTCGACGGGAACGCTCGAGTTCGGTCAGCTCGGCAACGAGCTTTTGCCGCTCCGCATCGGTCGGGACCTGCGATTCGCCGGTACGCAGATCCTGGGTTCGCCGAGCCGTGGTTCGCGGGTTCGAGGTTCGCGGGTTCGCGGTTCGCGGGTTCGCGGTTCGGGGGTTCGCGGTTCGCGGGTTCACGGACGACGGGTTTGGTGTTCGCGGGTTCGCGGGTTCGGGGTTTCGTCGCGGCCCTTGCTCCCGAATCACATCTTCGGGCCTTTTGTCGTCGCGGAGGCCCATGTACACCGGGTGGCGAAGCTTGCCGTCGGCGGTCCACTCCGTGAACTTGACCTGGGCGACGAGTTTCGGCTGAACCCAGTGCGGCCGTTCGTTGGTTTTTGGCGCCGTCTTGAACGGACACGTCTGTGTGGCGAGCGGCTCGAGCAGTTTCATCAGCTTGGCCAGCTCGCGTTCGTTGAAGCCAGTTCCGGTGTGACCGGCGTAGATCAAGTCCGATCCCGCGTACACCCCGAGGAGGAGCGCCCCAAAGTACGACCGTGCCTTGCGGGGCTCGGTCCAGCCGCCGATCACGAACTCCTGCTCGTGCACGAGCTTGATCTTCCGCCAGTCGGGCGTGCGCTTACCCGACTTGTAGAGCGAAACAGCGTGCTTCGCGATCAACCCTTCCCATCCATGTTCCTTCGCCTGTGCGAGGAGTGCCCGACCGTCGCCCCGAACCACCGTGCTCAGACGCAGGATCGCTGGGAGCTTCGCGCCGTTGAACAGCCGCTCGAGCGCGGCGCGTCGTTCGATCAGCGGTCGGTCGCGCAGATCCTTCGGGCCGTCGCGCAGGAGATCGAAGACCACGAACGCGACGTTCGCATGAGAGGCAGCCTGATTGGACGGATCGACGATGTGGATACGGCCCTGCAGCTGTTGAAAACCCGCGGGCTCGCCCTGCTCGTTCAATGCAACGATTTCGCCGTCGAGGATGACGGGCGCTTTGAGCTTGCGCCCCCACTGCCGGAGCGCGCTCGCAATTTCGGGGAACTGATTGGTCTTTTCATTGCCGAGCCGCGACCAGAGGCGAACCGCCCGCGCGTCCACCTCCGCGATCGCGCGAATGCCGTCGTACTTGGGTTCATAGACGAAATTCGGATCGTCGAGGGGTGGATCGCCGAGCGACGCCAACATCGGAAAAAAGGGAATCGAGGCAGGCAATTGATGATTGCAGATTGCTGAATGTCGATTGCTAATTTATTCCAGAAGCTCGCGAATCACCAATCAGCAATTTGCAATCATCACTGAGCATGGCCCTCATCAGGCAGCGTCACGCCCTCGCTTACTCGCGACCCGCCTGCGAACGGGTTTTCGGGCCTTGGACTCTTTGCGGGGCCCGGCTTGCGCCAGCGATTGACGCAGGCGTTCCATCAAGTCGACGACCTCGGCCTGCTGGGGCGCCGCCGCCGGCGCAAGCGCGATCTGCTTGCCTTTGAGCTTGGCCTGAATGATTTTCCGCAGGTTATCCCGATACTCGTCGGTGTACTTATCCGGATCCCACTCGGCCGCTAGATTGTTGATGAGCGCCTTCGCCATCGTCCGTTCATTGGCTCGCACGCCGCTTGCGGACGGGAAGCTCAGCTTCTCGACATCGGCCAGTTCGTCGGCGAAGCGCATGACGGTCAGGACGATCGCGTCGCCGATCACTTCGACGCCAGCCAGGTGCTGCGCATCGCGAAGAATGAACTTCGCGATGCCGATGCGACCCGATTCGCGAATCGCTTCGCGGAACAGCGCGTACGCGCGCTCGCCGCTCTTGGCGGGCATGACGTAGAACGGCGTCTCGAAGAACCGATCGTCGATTTCCTCGGCTTTCACGAAATCGATGATGTCGATAGTTCGCGTTTTTTCGAGCGCCGCAGCCTTGAAGTCGTCCTTGGTCAGCACGACGAAACGGCCTTTCTCGAACTCATAGCCCTTGACCAGGTCTTCCCACGCGACCGGAGTGCCGTCGCGGATACAGACCCGCTCGAACTTCACCGGCGATTTGTCCGTGGCGTGCAGCAGCCGGAACTTCGGCCGATGATTCCGGACGGCCGTGTAGAGCTCGATCGGGATGTTGACCAGGCCGAAGGTGATGGACCCCTTCCACAGCGCTCGGGCCATACTTCAGTGCTTTCGTTTCAATTCGCGTTCCGCTTCGAGCCAGTCCTCGAAGTCCATGCCATGGCCGCCGCCACGCTCGAGATACCGGTGGTAGGCGCGAAGACGGATATCCTCGTCGCTCGGCTCGGCGGACGCCGGCGCGGATGGGGTGTCGTCGGACACCGCCGCCGGTGCGGGCTTGGTGCGACGCGAGCGTGCGACAGGCCGTGCCGGGCCGACCTCATCAACTTCTGTGGGTCGACGTCGTTTCGCCATCTGCAGTCTCCAGCATATGAGGAAATGCCCACGGCTCGCCGATCAGCTTGCGAATACCGAGCAGCGGAATGCGCAGCCAATCGGGCCGGTGGTTCATTTCGTATTCGAGCTCATAGAGCGCCTTGTCAATCGTAAACACGCCCAACATGGTACGCCATGCCCCGCCGCGGGGCACGAACGCCGCTTCTCCAATCGCGGCCGAGTAGCCCGCCACGAACGCCTCCGCGGCCCAGTGCTGCCATGCGTCGGCCCAGCTTTCGAGCGAAGCCGTGATTTGTGCGTGCGTGGTATATGCGAACAGCGCCGCATAGGCCGCATAGCTGTACGACCGCACCATGCCGGCGACGTCCTTGAGCGGCGACTGCTTCGCGCGCCGTTCGGCGATCGATCGGGCGGGCTCACCCTCGAAGTCGAGGATGACGAAGTCTTCTTCAGTGCGCAGCACTTGTCCGAGGTGATAGTCGCCGTGAACGCGGATTCGCTGCCCGGCGTTGTCGATCGATCCGAGCGCGGTGAACCTCGATTCCACGCGCGCGCGCTCGGCCAGCACCGCCTCGGCGTGAGCGCGAGTCGCGTCGTTGAGCGTATTGAGGCGCGATTCCAGCACTCCGAAGGTGCGCTCCGCATGCGCACGCATCTGCTCCGACAACGCCTCTAACGCAGGTCGATCGAGAGGCTCGGGTGCGAACGCCGGATCGGTCGAGCTGGCGAGCGTGGCATGCAGTTCCGCCGTCCGGCGGCCGAGCAGCGTCGCGCCCGACATGTACCAGTGCTCGATCGCGTCGAACGTCGTGCGAATCGGGGGAATGTGCGTGGCCGCGACGCGTTCGAAGTACCGCCGCAGTTCGTCGACGGTATAGTTCCAACCCGATCCCTGGTTCATCATCGCCGCCTGCACCAAGGCCAGCGTTCCCGGTTCGAGCTTTGCGCGGTGGTATTCGAGCGCGCCGGCGATTGGGGGAACGCGCGAGAAACCACGCTCGGTGAGGAATCGTCCGATCTCGTACTCCGGATTCACACCCGGTGAGATCTTGCGGAACAGCTTCAGGACCAATTTGTTGTCCGCGAGCACCACACTGTTCGACTGATCGCCCGGAGGCCTCGTCCAGGAAATCGGTTGTGGCGAAATGCCGGGCAACATTGGTTCATCCGAGCCGCCCGCGATACCTCGAATGCTTCCGCGCACGGTCGCGATCTCCCTGCCGCCTGCGATCACCTCGAAGAGTCTCGCGCAGGTGTCCGCCTCCTCGATACCGTCGACGATGACGCCTTTGCGCGCGCCGGCGATACGAGCGAGGACCGCCGCGGTGGAGTCGCGCAGCGCGCGCTCCGCCTCCTCCGCCGTCAGGAGCGCAAGCGGCATCAGATAGGCTTCGGACAATCCGTCGGTGTATTCGACGGCCACGATGCTGAGGAACGCCGGTTGAGATCCCTTCCGAAGCGGAACCCAGTCGCTGAAGCCCGCATCGCGGATCTGCCGCGACTTGGACGCGAACCAGCGCTGACGCTGCAGGAACGGCCGCAGCGCCTGCCGTTCGAGCACCGTGCGCGTGCCGCTGTCGAGCAGGTTCTGCCAGTCGACGCCCATCAGCAGCGTCGGCACTGACTCCAGGATCTCGGCCGTCGGATCGGGCCTGACGAGCGCGCGCGGCGTCGACTCGACAGGCTGATGCTGCAGCGTGAAGAAGTACGACGCATATCCGGCCAGGGTCAGAAAGTACGGCTCTTCGCCGATGCGCGGGAACTCGGTCAACCCCGCCATCTCGACCGGAATCAGGCCGGCAAACGCTTTGAGGTCGAGCGATACGGGCTGCACCACGCGGGAGAGGTTGACGACCACCAATATGGTTTCGTGATCGTCTCGCCGGAGGAACGCGAGGATCTTCCGGTTCGCGGGATACAGGAGTTCGAGCGACCCGCGGCCGAACACGCGGTGCTGTTTTCGGATCGCGATGACCCGCTTCATCCAGTTCAGCAGTGAGAAGGGATACCGCTGCTGGGCATCGACGTTGATCGCTTCATAGCCGTACACGGGATCCATGATCGGCGGCGCGTAGAGCCGCGCCGGATCCGCCTGCGAGAACCCTGCATTCCGATCGCTGGTCCACTGCATCGGCGTCCGCACGCCGTTGCGATCGCCGAGGTAGATGTTGTCGCCCATCCCGATCTCGTCGCCGTAGTAGAGGATGGGCGTTCCGGGCAGCGCGAACAGCAGCGAGTGGAGCAATTCGACGCGGCGGCGGCTGTTCTCGACGAGGGGGGCGAGCCTCCGCCGGATGCCGACGTTGAGCCGCATCTGCGGATCGTCGGCGTACACCGTATACATGTAGTCGCGCTCTTCGTCGGTCACCATTTCCAGCGTCAGCTCGTCGTGATTGCGCAGGAACAACGCCCATTGGCACGACTCGGGGATGTCTGGGGTCTGGTTCAGGATCTCCGTGATCGCGTGGCGGTCCTCCTGGCGCAGCGCCATGAACATGCGCGGCATCAGCGGAAAGTGGAACGCCATGTGGCACTCGTCGCCGTCGCCGAAATATGCGCGGACGTCGGCCGGCCATTGATTGGCTTCGGCGAGGAGCATGCGGCCGCGGTACCGGGCATCGAGCTCCTGTCGCATTTGTTTCAGGACCGCGTGTGTTTCGGGCAGGTTCTCGTTGTTCGTGCCCTCACGGACGCAGAGATACGGCACGGCATCCAGTCGCAGCGCGTCGACGCCGAGTTCGAGCCAGAACTTCATCACGTCGATGACCGCCGCGACTACGGCCGGGTTGTTGTGATTGAGATCCGGCTGGTGCGAGAAAAAGCGGTGCCAGTAGTACCTGTC
>JBKPDW010000067.1:0-7219 GCA_046728115.1 Acidobacteriota bacterium
TCGACATCTGACAACGGGCTATCTGCCGCCCCGCAAAAGCGGCCATTCCATCATCACGATCGGGACCAGCGGTGTTCTACTTCGTCGGCTCCTCGGTGCGCAAGTCAGTGTGGACTTTCGTCCGCCACGCGCGTGGGCCGCAATTGCTGCCCAGGATCCGCGGCGAACGAGCTGTTCCTCGATGAACTCGTAGTGCGCCCACCAGGTGCGCCCACCACCGGCCCGGATACAGAGGAGCCCGGCCGTTGGACAACATCCCTAGTCCGCGCGCAGGACTTTCACCGGGTCGAGCCGCAAGGCGCGGTGCGCCGGTACCAGGCTGGCCATCAGAGTGCCATTGGGATTGTGGGCGCGTCGGGTCTGCGACCGCGCGGTCCTACTAGTGTCGGAGCGCCGTCAGCGGCTCGATGCGCGCGGCCCGGCGCGCGGGCAGGTAGGACGCGAGCGCAGCGATGGCGTCCAGCAGCGCGACGGCGATCCCGTACGTCGGGATGTCGTACGGCGTGACGCCGAAGAGCAGCGTGCCGAGTGACCGCAGGAGCAGCAGCGAGCCGGCGATGCCGATTGCGGCGTCGATGGCGACGAGCGCGAGGCCGCTGGCGACGACTGATCCTGTGATGTGTGCCAACCGCGCACCAAGGGCGATGCGGATGCCGATGTCCTAGCCACGAAAGGAAAAGGTAACACGAAGGCAGGCACGGCTAGAGAAAACGCGGCGAACGCAGTACGGAGAGTCCGAAGCAGACCCGGAGGCGAATCGCTCGTTAAACGTCATCCGAGACCCACAACGCGTCGACGCTGCTCCTCTGTCGGTTCAGCGCGGCGAGGAGCGCGACACCAACCGGCACGTGAAGCCAGTACTGCCTGTTGTGGCCGAGCGCGTTCTGCGGGAGCACGGCGACGAACAGCGCGCCACTGACCCACGCCACCCACGCCGGTGCCCGGCCCCGCCGCCACAGCAGAACGGCGGCGCCAACTTGAACGAGCAATCCAAGCAGCAGCGCGAGGCCAACGACCGCGTGAACGGACAGGGCCCGTCCAAACCCAGACATGAGCAGGCCGGCCGAGACTGGCTGGAGCGCCACCATTACGAGGTTGGTGACGACGAGCTGCCGAATCACTCGGATGTCCTGGCCGTCGGCACCGGTGGTTCTCGCGGAGACGCCTGTCATATTGGGTCCTTGTCACCTTTCGGTGGGTTCATTCGTCAGACGGATGACGCAGCAGGAGGCGGGAACGTAACACGGCCGGGCGACTCTGGCTGGCAGACCGATCCGACGCGAACAGTGCTCGGTCGCGAGAACTTGGCCGTCCGGCTGGAATGGAATCGTGACGCAAAGTGTTTACGAAGCGATAGCCGGGCGCGTATTCGCCTAATTGTGTGAGTTGGCACCGGTGGCGCGCGCGCCGCATCTGATTTGAGCGCCCAATGACATTCCACGACACTCGCTTTGCGGTTCGGCGCCTTGTTCACGATCGGTCCGTCTCCGCCATCGTCATCCTCTGCCTGGCGCTTGGCATCGGCGTCAATGCGACATTGTTCAGCGTCATCGACGGCGTTCTGATCCAGCCGCTGCCATTCCAGGAGCCCGATCGTCTGGTCGTTTTCGACGAAGTCTCCGAACGGCTTGGCATTCGCAAGGCGGGCGTGTCGTACCCGGCCCTGCAGGACATTCGCGAGCGCGCCAGGTCGGTGTCGGCCGTGGCCGCCAGTAGTACGCGCGTCATCGCGCTCTCCGATCGTGATGAGGCGGAGCGTGTGCAGGGCGCGGCTATCACGTCCAACCTGTTCTCTACGCTCGGCGTCCAGCCGATCCTCGGCCGCCCCTTCCGCGAGGATGACGACCGGCAGGGCGCCGAGCCCGTCGTGATGCTTAGCCACGAACTCTGGCAGCGCCGCTATCGCGGCGACCCGGCCGTTGTCGGCCGGAGCATCAGAGTCAACGGCAAGCCCCACACCGTCATCGGCGTGATGCCGGCGCGATTCAGCTTTCCCGAAACGCACAAGGTGTGGATTCCGCTCGGGCCGGACGCCACCACAGACCGGCGCGATGCGCGGGGCCTGTTCACGATCGGTCGGCTGAAGCCCGGTGTCGAGCTCGCGCGTGCCCGTGCCGAGCTGGTGTCGGTTGCGTCGGCGCTGTCGGCGCAATATCCAGCGACGAACGATGGCTGGAGCGCGATGGTGCAGCTACTCGCGGATAGGGTCATTCCGGGCAACGTGCGTCTGATGCTCGCGACCCTGATGGGCGCGGTCACCCTCGTGCTGCTCGTGGCGTGCGCCAATGTGGCGAACCTGATGCTCGCGCGATCGTCGGGCCGCCGGCGCGAATTCTGCGTCCGCGCCGCGCTCGGCGCCGGACGCGCGCAGCTGGTGAAGCAGTTGCTCACCGAGTGTGTCGCGCTCGGCCTCGCAGCGGCGCCGTTCGGATTGGCGATTGCCAATCTGGGTGTGTGGCTGCTCGATCAGGCCGTGCCGGCCGGCCAAGTGCCGTCCTACCTGAACTGGGAAATCAGCGGCCGCGGCATCGCGTACACGATCGTCGTGTCGGCGCTGACGGGCCTGGTCTTCGGCCTGGCGCCGGTGCTGCAGGCCGGACGCCTCGACCTGCAGGAGGCGCTGCGGGAGGGCGCTCGCGGGTCAGCGCAGAGCGGGCGCGGCGCGCGGGCGCGCAATGCCCTCGTCGTGATCGAAGTTGCCATGGCGTTGATCCTGCTGGTTGGCGCGTCGCTCTTCGTCCGAAGTTTCCTGAACCTGCAGAACGCCAGTCCTGGATTCGACACGGCGCCGCTGCTGACGGCCCGCTTCTTCATGACCGGCGGAACCTATGCCACCGATGAACAGAAGGCGCAGCGCGTCGACGACATCATGCGTCGCGTCGAGGCGTTACCCGGGGTCGTGACGGCCTTCGCCTCGAATTTCGTTCCGCTCGACGCCGGCGGCGCGGGTGGTCACGCGATCGTGGACGAGCGCGCTGTGCCGGCAGGAGAAGAGCCAGCCATCGTCTTCACGGCCGTGACCCCCCACCTCTACCGAACCATGGGACTGCCGATTCTCACGGGGCGCGACTTCTTGGATGGTGAAGGTGCCGGACGCACCCCAGTCGCCGTGATCAACGAGACGATGGCCAAAAAGCTGTGGCCGTGGACCGACGCCGTCGGGCGACGTTTCCGTCTGCGCGAGACCGAGCCTGCGGAGTGGCTCACCGTCATCGGCGTCGCGCCCGATATCCGCATGTTTGATCGGGACGAGGAAAAGCCACCGGTTGCCGCAGCCTATGTGCCCTATCGTTTCGCAGGCTTTGAGAATGTCGGACTGACGATTCGCGTTGCCGGCAATAATCCGGCGGCGCTGGCGGCCGCAGTCAGAAACGAGATTCAAGCGTCGGACGCCGGTCTGCCGATCTTTAACGTCCGAACGATGGAAGACCTGCGACGGGCGGGCTTCTGGCAGTTCCGCATCTTCGCCAACATGTTCATCATTTTTGGTGCGACCGCGCTGTTTCTGGCCGGCGTCGGCGTCTACGGCGTCCTGTCGTTCTCGGTCTCGCAGCGGACGCAGGAGATCGGTGTCCGTATCGCGCTCGGCGCGAGCCGCGCGGCCGTGCTCGGTCTCGTCGTCAGGCAGGGCGCCATGCTCGTGCTGATCGGCGTCCTCGCCGGCTTGGCCGGTGCGTTTGGCATCACCCGCATCATTCGATCGCTGCTCTATAAGGTCACACCAACCGATCCACTGAGCTTCGCGGGCGTCACGTTGTTTCTTGTGGGAATCGCGGTCCTAGCAAGCTATCTGCCCGCCCGGCGCGCCACCACCGTCGATCCGATCGTCGCGTTGAGAAACGAGTAACGTGGCCCAACACGGCTGGCTCACCGACCGGTTCGAAGAGAATCGGGCGCGTCTACGAGGAGTGGCCTATCGGATGCTCGGCTCATTGACCGAGGCCGACGACGCGGTGCAGGAAACATGGCTGCGGCTCAACGACGCCGATGCCACGACCATCGGAAACCTTGGTGGGTGGCTGACCACCGTGGTCTCGCGCGTCTGCCTCGACATGCTGCGCGGGCGGAAGATCCGGCGTGAAGAGTCGATTAGCGAGCAGGTCAATCAGTCGAGACTGACTGCGCAACAACGCGCTGACCCTGAAAGTGAAGCGCTGCTCGCGGACTCGGTGGGCGTCGCGCTGCTCGTCGTGCTCGACACCTTGGCACCCGCCGAACGGCTCGCCTTCGTTCTGCACGA
Organism: Acidobacteriota bacterium; assembly: GCA_046728115.1. Taxonomy (GTDB): domain Bacteria; phylum Acidobacteriota; class Vicinamibacteria; order Vicinamibacterales; family CAVVIG01; genus CAVSWN01. The sequence continues at coordinate 4,241 of JBKPDW010000067.1, forward strand.
CATCTTCGCCATGCCGTTCGACGAGGTCGGGCCCATCATCGGACGATCGTCGACAGCGGCCAAGCAACTCGCGAGCCGGGCGCGCCGGCGCGTGCGTGGAGCTCCGGTCCGCTCGGAGGGTGGCAGGGCTCGCCAGCGTGAAGTGGTCGATGCGTTTCTTAAGGCCGTGGGGATGGGCGACCTCCAGGGCCTGCTGGCCGTGCTCGATCCGGACGCCGTGCTTCACATCGATGCGGCCTCCCGCGTGGACGGCGTCGTTCGCGTCGATGCCCCGGCGGCGGAAGCCGGCCAGGCGCGAGAGCTCAGAGGCGCATCGACGTGGGCGGCACAAATGATCGCGCTCTCGCGTGGCTTGCCGAAGCGATTCGTTCAGTCGGCAGTCATCGATGGTTCCGTCGGAGTGATTCTCGCCCCGCGCGGCAAGCTGGTGCGGGCCATGGTCTTCACCTTCTGTGACGACAGGATCACGCGGGTCGAGAGCATCGCAGATCCGGCTCGCCTTCGTCAGCTCGAGATCCACGTCCTCTAGCACGAACAACGCGCACCGACCGATCGAGAGGATGTTGCAATGGACGAGAACTCGCCGCCCGCGTTCAGTGTGCATGGCGTCCGTTATCAAGTGACGGACGTCGGTCGGGCTGTTGCGTTCTACGCGGAGCTTCTGGGTTTCACGGTGGTACTGCAGCGTCTTCCGGCCTTTGCCAGCGTGTCGCTGGGAGGTCTTACGCTGCTGCTGAGTGGGCCTGGCGCCTCGGGATCCCGGCCGATGCCAGGCGGCCAACCGCAGCAACCGGGCGGATGGAATCGAGTGGTTCTGCGAGTCGCGGACTTGCCAGCGCGAATCGACGTTCTGAAACACGCCGGCGTGAAATGTCGCAATCAGATGGAGGCCGGTCCCTACGGCCGACAGATTCAAATTGAAGATCCCGACGGCAACCCAATCGAGCTGTTCGAGGCTGCACATGGATGACATCGTCGATACCGCGTCGCTTCCCTGGATTCCGCTCGGACCGGGCGAATCCTTCAAGCCCTCCGCTTTTTGCCGGACGACCGGGCCGCGCGCTTCTCCTGCGCCTCGAGCCGGGCGTGGCTGGCCCGCGCCACCGGCATCTCGGCGAAGTGCACGTCTTCAATGTCGTCGACAAACGTCAACTCGACACGGGCCACGTCGTGGGACCGGGCGGCTACGCACCTCGCGCAAATCTTCGATCTTTTTGCGGAGGATAATCGGCTCAATGTTTATGCGGGTAAACGCGAAGTGCGCCCACCAGGTGCGCCCACCACTGGGCCGGACATAGAGGAGCGCGGTCGTTGGGCAGACCTCCCCCTAATTCGCGCGCAGGACTTTCACCGGGACGAGCCGCAAGGCGCTGTCCGCCGTACAGGCTGGCCATCAGGATGGCCATTGGATTGCGGGCGCGTCGGGTCTGCGACCGCGCCGTCCTACTCCTGTCGGAGCGCCGTCAGCGGCTCGATGCGCGCGGCGCGGCGCGCGGGCAGGTAGGACGCGAGCGCCGCGATGGCGCCCAGCAGCAGGACGACGATCGCGTACGTCGGGACGTCGTACGGCGTGACGCCGAAGAGCAGTGTGCCGAGCGAGCGCAGGAGCAGCAGCGAACCAGCGATGCCGATTGCGGCGCCGATGGCGACGAGCGCGAGCCCGCCGGCGACGACGGATCCTGTGATGCGCGCCAACCGCGCGCCAAGAGCGATGCGGATGCCGATGTCCTTCGTCCGTTCGGTGACCAGATAGGCGAGCAAACCGTAGAGTCCGAGGGCCGCCAGCAGCAGACCGCCCACGCCGAAGCTCATCGAGATGAGCGCGCTGATGCGTTCGCGCGCCAGGCTCTCAGCCAGTGCGCTCTCGATCGTGCGAACGTTCGAGACTACCAGCGTCGGATCGAGCTCGTGCAATGCGGCGGTGATCGGCTTGACGACAGACTCGGGTTGGCGTCCGCGCACGAAGAGCGTCATCGTCGTCCACGGCATGCGGCCGTGACTGTAGAACACGGTCGGCTTCGGCGCGGCCCTCACCGAGCCTTCGCTGACGTCACCGACGACGCCGATGATCGGCAAGTACGGGTTCTCCTCCATCATCCAGACGGAAATGGACGTCGTCAGCGGATCGCGTCCCGAGAGGTGCGTCCGGGCGAACGTCTCATTGACGACGAATCCGCCCATCGGACTCTCGTTGTCGGCGTCAGTGAATTCGCGCCCACGCAGCACAGGAATGCGCAGCGTGCGGAAATATCCGGGTCCGACCATCCTTACCATGGTGCGCGGCCGCTCGTTCGGCGGCGGTTCCGCCGTGCCGAGTTCGTGAAACGTGCCCCCACCGCGAGGAATGCCGATCATCGGCAGGCTCGCCGCCACAGCCGCGGATTCGATGCCCGGTAACGCGCGCAGGCGCGTCAGCGCGTCGCGATAGAACGCCAGGGGCCGCTTCTCGGGATATCGCTCCGGCGAGATCGCCACCCGCATCGTGAGCACGTCGTGGGCGTCGAATCCCATGGGTGCCCGATCCAGCGCGATGAGTGTGCGAACGAGGACCCCGGCGCCGCAGAGTAGGACGACGGTCATGGCGACTTGTACGACGACGAGGGTCTGTCGCACACGGGGCGCGTGACCGGCCGTCGATCCGCGCGTCCGCAACGCGTCGGCCATCGATTGCCGCGCGAACACGATCGTCGATGCGAGTCCGGCGATCGCGCCTGTCGCGAGCGACAGGCCGAACGCGTAGATCAAGACGCGTCGATCAATGAACAGCTCGGAGACTCCGAGCAGGTTCGTGGGGGCTACGGCGAGCAGCGCGTCGAGACTCCAGCGCGCGAGCCCGAGGCCGAGCGCGCCGCCGGCGCCGGCCAGCAGCAGGCTTTCGAGCAGCACCGATCGCGCGATCACCCAGCGTCCCGCCCCGAGTGACGCGCGAATCGCGATCTCGCGCTGGCGCGACGCCGATCGCGCCAGGAGCATGTTGGC
>JBKPDW010000068.1:0-2798 GCA_046728115.1 Acidobacteriota bacterium
CGCGCCGTATCCTCGCATCGCTTCAGGAGCGTTATGCGTCGACGCAGGGCGGTGCTGGAGAGCTCGCGCAGCTGTATATCGGCTTGGGCGAGTTCGATCGGGCATTCGAATGGCTGTCCCGCGCCGTGGACGACGGCAGGCTCTGGACGCTCAAAGTGGCCGTGGTGTTCGACCCGATTCGTTCGGATCCGCGCTTCGAAGAGCTAGTGCGGAAATCGGGACTAGGCAACTAGTGCGTACGCGATCTATCGCGGTCATCCTTTCGCGCGAAAGCGAGTGCCACGCGACTGATAAGGACGGGATTTCCGGCCCGATCGGCGGAAGCACCAGCGAGTTCTGAATGCGCTCCAGAGGAGGCTCCTGTGGCAGGACCTGCTCTCTGACAGCGCCGTCAGCGGCGTCGCCAATGCGGTTGCAGCATATCGAGAGGAGATCGAGCCGGGTGCGCTCCTGTCGATTGACGAAGGCGGGACGCGCGTGCGCACGAAATCATTCAATCGCTCGGCTACGCGCAGCCACCTGCTGACAGCGCCTATTGGTTCACGTGGGACAGCAGCTATGGCGAGCAGGTACATGACCGCAGCGCGCCGTTCCACCTGGCGGACGATGGCAGCCCGGATCGAACATCTGCTGATTTGCGATTCGTGTATCGGCAGAGTCCCGTCGAACTCGTTCCGGCGAACCTGTACGGGATCGTGCTCTATCGTGATCCTCCCGCGGATCTGGCCGGCATGGTCGACGTGAATCTGGACAGCCACGGACGCCTGGCCAGACTTACCGCGATTCCGCCTGACCGCGAATCGTTGCCGATCACCCCGCCTGCTACCACCGATTGGCGTCCCCTCCTCGAAGAAGCCGGTTTGCGGTACGACACGCTGTCATCTGTGCCTCCGACTCGAACGCCACCGGTACCGTATGACGTGCGGGCGGATTGGGAGATCGTCGAGAACGCGTCGAGCCGGCGAGCGACGGCCGCGGCGTTCGAGGGCACGCCGGTGTACTTCGAGATCGAGACAGTCGGGGCATCGGCTGGAGCGGCGCGCGTCAGTGGCCATGCGCCAACAATGTCGCGCGTCGCGTCAGACCCGACGTTTGTGTTCGTTGCGACCACCTTCGTACTCGTGGGCGCCGTTCTGATCGCTCGACGGCACATCCTGAGAGGGCAAGCTGACACACGCGGTGTCCGGAGGCTGGTTCTGTACTTCTTCATCGTGAATGCCGCTTCGAGGGTACTGTTGCCCGATCACGTAAGCCATTTCGGTGAAGAGTACTTCCTCGCGGCCAAGCTTCTCGCCTGGAGTTTGTACTGGTGTGCCTTGGCAGCGGTGGTGTACTTGGCCTTCGAGCCCCCGATTCGCCGCAGATGGCCCGCGATACTCATTGCGTGGAACAGAGTTCTTACCGGTAGGGTTCGAGATCCCGTTGTGGGTCGTGATCTCCTCATCGGAACGGTTGCCGGCGTGCTCACGGTCTGCTTCATGTGGCTCGCCTACGCGGAAGCCACCTGGTTAGACCTCGACGCCACCGCTCCTCTGCGTCCGGCACTCGAGTCCTTTCGAGAACCGCGCCATTTCGCCGGGCTGATTACCTTTCTGCACGCGGGAAATCTCGCGAACGCTCTCGCCGGCCTTTTCTTGCTTGCAGCGCTCGATCGTGTTCTGCGTGTGAGATGGTTTGCCGTGGCGCTGTGGTCCGGCGTCTTCCTGGCCCTCTCATGGCCGGCGCTTATATGGGGCTCGGATTGGAGAACTGCTCTTCAAGCCGGTCTGGCGCAGACTATCTTCGCTGCCGCACTTTTGTGTCAGTGTGGCCCGATTGCTCTGGCCGCCATGTTTTTCACGAGAGACGTGCTGACTCGCTTGCCGGCCGCACTCGAAATGTCGGCGTGGTACTCGAACCGCTCGCTGATCTCGTTGGCTATCGTGCTTGCGATTGGCCTGTATGCAGCGCGCATCGCGGGGGGATACTCGTCATCACGCGCCGCCAGCCGATGAGTTGAACAGGATTCGCTCTTGTCGGATTCCATCTCAGCCTGGGATTCCTCCTCAGTATGCGACGTAAGCGCGAGACCGCGAAAGCCCAGGTCCTGCGCGACGAACAGTCGGCGGCTATACTGGAAAACGCGCTCAGTGATTGCGGCACATTAGAAGGTCTGACACAATTCGGTTTTCTGGATTGTGCTGGACCCGGTAAGTTCTTGATTCTAAAGACGGAGAGATGGCCGAGTGGTTGAAGGCGCACGCTTGGAAAGCGAAGCGCGCGACCGACACCAAGCCGCTCCAAAGCACGTCAACGCACATGCGATCAGCGACTTAGCCTTCCAGAATTATCACTCGGTGCGCGTCCGTAAACCTCGATGTTCTTCGAAGTTTTATGCTGACGTATCACAGTCCTATCACAATCGAGTTGCTCACTTACCGCGTGTTGCTCGGTGCGCTTTAGTACGCGTCCAGACGACAACGGAACGGAGTTCTTCCTCGTCGCGTTCCATTGTCTAGGGCGCGCACCGGCAACGTTCCATTGCACAGTCCTCCGGCCAGGGAGCGATCACCGCGCGGCAACTCGACGCGCGGCCGATCATGCGGAGAGGCGAGGTTTTCGAGACCGTGCTCCGCGTCGTCATCTCGCAGCACTCGTTGACTGGCCGGTATTTCACCAATTAGTGAAATACAGCACAACGCGGGAGGGATTACGGCGTCGCCGACCGTCCGCGAAAGCGGTTCTTGTTGATCCCGAGTGCACGAATTTTCGATTCGAGCGTCGAGCGGGCAATGCCAAGCCGTGCCGCGGCGCCCGAC
>JBKPDW010000069.1:0-12119 GCA_046728115.1 Acidobacteriota bacterium
TCCAACAAGGACGCGCCGGCGCGGAGCCGGCCCAGCGCCTCGAGATAGTGACCGCCGCGGTTGTTCTCCTTGCGATCGAGACGAAACGCCACCCAGACGTCGGGCTGCCTGGCATCTTCCGGAAATGGATGACGGAACTCGGCAGGCAGCACGCCGATGATCTCGGTGGGGACGCTGTTCAAGTGCACGGTGCGTCCCACGATCGATGAATCGCCGCCGAAGCGCCGCCGCCAGAACCCGTTGCCGAGGATGGCTACCCGCGGCGCGTCGGGCTGATCGTCGGCCGTCAGAAAGTCGCGCCCAAGCGCCGGCCGTACCCGCAACAGCGCGAAGAAGCCAGCGGTCACGCGCGTGCCGGCGATTCGTTCTGGCTCGCCGACGCCGGTCAACGTTGCATCTGCGTAGTTGTTGAACGCGGCCAGCGATTCGAATCGTTGAGTCCGCTCGCGCAAGTCCAGGAAGTCCATCGGGGATAGATTTCCGATCTCGGCTCGCGAGCCGCCCTTTACGAACGTCAGGCGATCCGGTTCGGGGAACGCCAGCGGCCGCAGCAGCACGGCGTTGACAACGCTGAAAATCGCGGTATTGGCGCCAATGCCGAGTGCAAGCGTAATGATCGCGACAGCTGCGAAGCCCGGCCGTTTGATCAGCGACCGAAGGGCGTATCTGAAGTCCTGGTACAGCATGGCGCTCCCTGTCTTCACTGGTTGGATGGGAGCAACGGCGCGAAGGATGGCAACCTCCGTCCGATGTTGGCGAGCCCGGCGCGAGCGGCGCCAGAATGTGCCGGATCTCGCCCCTCCATGCGCCGGTACGCCGGTCGATCACTCGCACCTCAGCGCAATCACGGGATCGACGCGCGTTGCTTTGCGCGCCGGCAGCGCGCATGCAATCAGGGCGACGACGAGCAGAACGGCCACGACCGTCACGAAGGTGAGCGCATCGGTTGGTCTCACCTGAAACAGCAGCGCTTCGAGCGATCGCGAAAGCCAGAACGCCGCCGCAAGACCGGTCGCCGCGCCGGTCGCGGCGAGCAGCATGCCGCGGCCAACCACGAGCCGGAATACATCCCACGGCAGGGCGCCGAGCGCGATCCGAACGCCGATGTCGTGCGTGCGCTGCGACACGAGGTACGACATCACGCCGAACAAGCCGACGCACGCCAGGATCAACGCCATCGCTGCGAACGCCCCGAGCAGGAACATGTTGAACCGGCGCGGCCCGATCGACAACGCCACGATTTCCTCCGCCGTTCGAACGTTCGAGATCGGTACCCTGGGATCGACACCTCGAATGACTGCCCTGACGGCCGCAATCTGCGCTGCCGGGTTCGTCGATGTGCGAACCGTCAGAAACATGGGATTGAAGCGAAAAGCCGTGGACGGTCTGTAAATGATCGGCGCTGGTCCGGTTTCGAGCGATAGATTCCGCACGTCGCCCGCCACGCCGATGACGGTCAGGCGTGGACCACTCGTGCTGTACCAGAAAAACTGCCTGCCGATTGGATTCATGCCTGGCCAGTAGCGGCGGGCCATCTCTTCGCTGATGATCGTCACGGCCGCTTCTTCGCCAACGTCGCGATCGTCGAAATCGCGTCCTCGCAGGCTGACGCCAAGCGTCTTGAAATACCCGGCGCTGACAACGCGCCAATCGGCCGATGGAACGATGCCTGCGGCATCCACCGGACGCCCTTCGACAACGATTTGAATCGACGTGTTGCCGCCGCCCATCGGGACCATGCTCGACGTCGCCGCCGACGTCACGCCGGGCAGGGTGCTGATTTTTTCCAGGATCTGATGGTAAAAGGCTCGAGCCTTTTCGCCGGTCCGATCCTGCGGTCCGGTCACGTTGAGCTGCAGCGTCAGCAGGTTGCGGGAATCGAAGCCGGGATTCACGGCCTGCAGCGTCCACATGCTTCGCACGAGCAGGCCGGCGCCAATCAGCAGCGCCACCGACAGCGCAACTTCTGCGATCACCAGCGCATCGCGAAGACGCTGTCGTCCCGCGCCGCCGCTGCCGGATCGACCTGCGTCCTTCAACGACTCGTTCATGTTCGGCCGTGACGCCTGCAGCGCCGGAGCGAGACCAAAGAGAACGCCGGTGGCGATCGACACTGCAAAGGCGAACGCCAGCACGCGGCCATCGACCGCCACTTCATCGAGCCGCGGCACCACACCGGGCGCCATCGCTTTCAACACCGCCGTTGCGACGACCGCGATCCCGCAGCCCGCGGCGCCGCCAACGAGCGCCAGCACCAGCGATTCGACGAGCAGCTGCGACAGCACGCGCCCCCGGCCAGCGCCGAGCGCCACACGAATCGACATCTCCTTCTGCCGGGCGGCGGCCCGCGCGAGCATGAGGTTCGCGACGTTTCCAGCGGCGATCAACAGCACGAACCCGACCGCTGCGAAGAGCACGATCAGCATCTGGCGTGTCGGGATTGGCACGAGCCAGTCGTAGAAACTGCGCAGCAGGACGCTCCACCCGCCGTTCGACTCGGGATACTGCGCGCTGAGTTGTGCCGCAATCGCATGGAGATCGGCGTCAGCCTCCTGCAGGCTCACGCCCGGCTTCAACAGGCCGAACACGAGCATCTGATGATCGCCGCGGTTCGCCTCCGGATCGGCGGCAAGCGGCACCACGAGGTCGAGGTTCGGGACGGCCCACGCGAATGTTTGCGGCAGGACGCCGATCACCGTGTAACTGGCGTCATTGAGCGGGATCGTGCGGCCGATGATCCTGGCATCGCCGCCGAGCCGTCGCTGCCAGAATCCGTGGGTCACCAGCACCACGCGCGTGTTGCCCCCCGGGCGATCCTCTTCGGGAAGAAAGTTCCGGCCGAGCGCCGGCGACACGCCGAGCGCCGGCAGAAAATCGATTGTGACGCGACGCGCCACCAGCGGTTCAGCGCCATCGGCCGTCGTCAAATTGATCGTCGTGCCACCTGTGCCGACGAGCCGCTCGAAGGTGCGGTTCTGCGCGCGAAAGTCCAGGAAGTTTGGCTGCGACACGGAGAATTCGGGACGCGCGTGCTGCAGGTCGCTCTCGTAGATCCGAACGAGACGGTCGGAATTCGGGAATGGCAGCGGCCGAAGCATCACGCCGTACACGACGCTGAAAATCGCCGTCGTGGCACCGATGCCGAGCGCGAGCGTCAGGACTGCGATCAGCGCAAACCCTGGATTTCGCCGAAGCACACGCGCGGCGTATCGAACGTCGTGCCACACGTGGGACCACGGCGGCGATCCGCCGGCCCCAAGTACCGCCGGATTCGGATCGACTGGCTGTTCGATCGTCAAGAGACGCTCTGCGAGAAAACCTGGCGCGTCGAGTTCCGCGAGCACGTCACGACGAGCCATCTCGTCGGTCCAACCTGCGGTGCGCAATTCCGAATAGCGATCCTCCAGATGCTGCGAGAGCTCTTCGACGATCTCGCGCTCGCGCGGTGGCGACAACCGGAGTCGGCGCAATCGGTCGCGGACAGCTTCCTTCCAGTCCTGCATGGCAACCTCTATTCCTGGTGCAGCGCCGCGACGGGACTGACTCGTGTCGCACGCAAAGCCGGCAGCGCGCTTGCGATCAGCGCTACCGCACCCAGAAGGAGCGCAAGTCCGACAAACGTGCTCGGATCGTGCGGCGAGATCTGGAACAACAGCGCGGTAAGCAAACGGGTAACGGCGTACGAAGCCGCAAGGCCGATGACGATGCCCGCCATGGCCAGCCGCATGCCGTCGGCAACGACCATTGCGAGCACGTCGCGGCGACTCGCGCCGAGGGCCAGACGAATGCCGATCTCCTGCGTCCGCTGACCAACGGTGTAGGACAGCACGCCGTAGATGCCAACCACGGCGAGGAGCAATGCAAGGCTGCTGAAGCCGCCGAGCAGCGTGACGCTCAGTCGCTGCTGCTCCGTGTTTTGCGCCACATAGCGATCCATCGTCTGCAAGCCGTAGAGCGGGATGTCGCGATCGATGGCCGCCAGCTCGCGACGGATGGATCCAGCGAGCGATTCCGGCTCGAGCGTGGTCCGGACCGCGAGGGCCATCGACGGCCCGCGTGGCTGCATATACATAGGCAACTGTTCCAGCGGCGTGTAGAGCTGGACGAACGGCGGCTCACTGGCGAGGCCGTAGTGCCGCACATGTCGAACGACGCCGACGACTTCCCGCCATGTTGGCTCGGCCGTGCCGCTATGAGCGCCGCGCATCTCGAAAGCGATCCGTTTTCCAATGGGATCCACGTCGCGAAGCACTTTGTGAACGAGCTCATCGTCCACGATAACGACGGGCACCGAACCGTCGGTGTCGTGATCGTTGAACGCTCGACCCTTCACCAATTGAATCCCCATCGCGCGGAAGTAGCCTGGAGTCGTTGTCTGGAAGAGCGTGGTCGTTGCGGGATGATCGGGACTCGGCATCGGATCGCCTTCGGCGATGACCGGCGCTTCCGAGCCGCCGCCCTCGAGCGGAACCGCGCTGTTGAGACCGACGCTCTCCACGCCCGGCAGCGCAGCAAGGCGACGAATCAGGTCGCGATGAAACGCCGTCCAGGTGGCGCGATCCGGATACTTCGCCTCGGGCAGATTCAATCGCGCGGTCACCACGCCTCCGGCGTCGAAGCCGGGATCGACCGACATGAGGCGGCTGAAGCTGCGCAGTGCGAGCCCCGCGCCGACGAGCAGCACCATCGCCAGCGCAACCTCGACGATGATCAGCGCGGAACGGATGCGTCGCGAGGCGGCAGATGCCGAGCCGCGCGCGCCTTCCCGAAGCCCGGAGACGAGATCCGTCGATGTGGCCCGAAGCGCCGGCGCGAGACCGAAGAGGATGCCTGTGGCGATCGAAATTACCGCGGTGAATGCCAGCACACGCCCGTCGACGGTCAGCAGATCGATCCGCGGGACGGTAGACGGCTGCGACGCCACGAAAGCCTTGACCGTCCAGAAGGCAAACGCGGCGCCCAACATGCCGCCGCCGAGCGCGAGCAGCAGGCTTTCGACCATGAGCTGCTGGACCAGTCGTCCGCGCGCCGCACCAAGGGCGCCGCGAATGGCGACCTCGCGATGACGCCCTTCGGCACGCGACAGCATCAGATTCGCCAGATTGGCACACCCGATCAGCAGAACGAACCCAACCGCCCAGATCAGCACGAGCAACGCCGGCCGGATGTTCTGTACAACTTGCTCATAGTACGGCAGCAACGCGACGCGCGTCACTTTGTTCGAGTCGGGATACTCGCGCGCGAGACGCTGCGCGACGGTGTCCATGTCGGCGACCGCCTGGTCGAACGTGACGCCAGGCTTCATCTTTCCCATGGCGGTCAGCCCTGGATGGGCGCCACGCGGCGGGAACGAAGGCACCATCAATCCGATCGGCAGCCACACATCGGTCAGGCGCGACGGAAAGCGCATGGCGGCCGGCATGATTCCAACCACCGAATGCGGCTCGCCATTCAGCTGAATCGTGAGGCCGACTAGCGATGGATCGGCGTTGTAATGACTGCGCCACAATCGCTCGCTGACGAGCGCGACGCGCTGAGCGCCCGGCCCATCCTCGTTGAGGGAGAAGACGCGGCCGGCGAGCGGCGTCAGACCCATCGCTGCGAAGAGACCTGAAGAGGCCGCTGCGCCGTCCAGACGCTCGGGGCGATCGCCGCCGGTGAGATTGACTGGTACTACCCGATAGATCCCGAGATGCTCGAAGACCTGATTCTGTTCGCGCCAGTCGAGAAAGTCCGGCCACGATACCGACATGCCACGCCCTGCCGTGGTGCGTTCCCTGACCACGAGAATGCGATCGATGTCTGGATATGGCAGCGGCCGCAGCATCACGCCGTCGACCACGCTGAAGATCGCGGTGGTGGCACCGATGCCGAGCGCGAGCGTCAGGAGAACAACGGCGGTAAAGACCGGTTGACGCGCGAATGTACGCAGCGCGTACCGAACATCGTGAGTGACGGCGCCGGCCATGTTGCGGCCTCCAAATCCCAGCGTCGGCGGGTTCTGTTCGACAGGACGTTCCACGCCGGCCAGTTGACGGGCGAGCGGGCTGAGCTCGGCCAGCGTCTCGCGTGCGGCGTCTCCCTCCGAAACGCCGCCGGCTCTCAGGTCGTCGTACCGATCGTGCAGATGTTGCGAGAGCTCCTCGACGATCTCGGCGCGGCGTGTGGGCGCAAGATGCAAGCGCGACAAGCGACGCTCGATCACGCGCAGGAAATCAGGCATTCGGACGTCTCCAAGAACCAGTCAACAGTCAGACTTCTGACTTCTGACTTCCAACTTCCGACTTACGCCATTCAGGCATTCTCCATTCCGGCAATGCGATTGATTGCGCCGACGAATTCCCTCCAGGTGCCGCGTTGCGATTCGAGCACACTCGCGCCGGCGGGGGTCAAACGGTAGTAGCGGCGCCGCCGCTGGCCGGCCTTCTCGACCCAGCGGCCTTGAATCCAGCCGCGTTTTTCCAGTCGATACAGCAACGGGTACAACGACGCCACGCGAAACTTCAGCACGCCGCGCGAACGGAGTTCGATGAGCTTGCTCAGGTCGTAACCGTGACGCGGCTGATCTTCGACCAGCGAAAGAATCAGAAGCTCTGCGCTGCCTTTCTTCAGCTCGCGATCGAGCATCCGCGATTTGATGTATTGCATAGCGACATATTGGCTAAGGGTATATGACGGTGTCAATCGGGAAATGGTTCGCGGGCGTTAACATGTTCCCCGTCCGTGTCGTCTGTCTGAGTGGCGGACCCTTGCGATGGATCATGTGCTCGAGCTTGGCGGGATGCCTGCCGTGCTGACCTTCCCTGGTTCGGCCGACCGGAACCGAGTCGAGGTGAACGTCGAGCTCGCCGACACCGTTCGCGCGGCCATTGCCGGCGACCGCGACGCGTTCGCTCGCCTGTACGCCGACTACGTGCGAATGGTCCACGCGATCCTGCTCGGACGCATGCCGCGGCGCGACGTGGACGACCTCGTCCAGGACGTCTTCATCACGGCTTACACGCGACTCTGCGAGCTGCGCGATCCGGGGGCCTTCGGCGGCTGGCTGGCGGTAATCGCCCGCAACCGCGCCACGGACTACCTGCGCCAATCGCGTGAACAGGTGGAGCTGCCCGCCGAGATGCCGGGGGGCGATGCCATCGAATCGGAAGCGATGGCAGTCCTCGACGTCATTCGAAAACTACCGGACGCGTATCGCGACACGCTGCTGATGCGGCTGGTCGAGGGCATGACCGGCAACGAAATCGCCGAGCGATCGGGTCTGACGCCTGCGTCAGTGCGCGTGAACCTGCATCGAGGGATGAAGTTGTTACGGGAAAGACTGGGGCTCGATCAACCTCTCCACCGCAGAGGACACGGGGGACCCGGGGACTTTGAGGATCACGCTCATGAGTGACGACTACCTGTGGGATCGATCGGGCCCACCGGATGCCGACGTCGAGCGGCTCGAAACGCTCCTCGGCCGGCTGCGGAGCGCGCCGCCGCGTCCGGCACTCCCGGACGAACCCCATTCGCGACATCAATGGCGTTCAGATACAGCCGGACGTCAGCGGACCGCTCTGTGGACCGTTCGCTACCTCGGACCCGCATTCGCCGCCGCCGCGGCCGTCATCCTGATGATCGCGCTCAGCTGGCGCACGACGCGCGCAAGCGGCTCCTGGGAAGTTGCGCGCGTCGACGGCGCGCCACAGATCGGATCTACCGCGCTGGTCGCGGCCGGCCGAATCGCTGTCGGCCAGACGCTCGTGACCGATACTTCGTCGCGCGCTCGCATGGACGTCAGCACCATCGGTCAGGTTGTGATCGACCCCAACTCGCGCGTCAGGCTCGTCGCCACGCGCGATGCGCACCACCGGCTCGCGCTCGAGCGCGGAACGCTCCACGCGACAATCATGGCGCCGCCGGGTCAGTTTATCGTCGACACTCCTTCGGCGCGTGCCACCGATCTCGGCTGCGCGTATACGCTGCACGTGGACGAGGAAGGAACCGGCATCATCAGCGTCACGGCTGGTTGGGTCGCCTTCGAGCTCGGCGGCCGCGAATCGTTCGTTCCGGCCGGCGCGTCATGCCGCACCGATCCGAAACGGGGGCTCGGCACACCGCGGTACGACAACGAGAGCCAGGCGTATCGCGACGCGCTCGACGAATTCGATTACGGCGATCCGACGCACCGCGCGGACGCGCTTCGGCGTGTCCTCGAGCAGGGCGGCCACGGCGACGCTGTCACCCTCTGGCACCTCATCTCGCGAGTCGACGCCGCCGATCGCGCCAGCGTGGTGGATGCGCTGGCCGATCAGGTCGCCATGCCGCCAGGAGTGAGCCGCGAGGATGTGCTGCAGCTCGACAAGGCCTCGCTCGATCGATGGTGGGAAGCGATGGGCCTGGGCGACGCAACGTGGTGGCGTACATGGCGCAGACCGGTTCCATCCGGATGACAATGGTTCCGTGCGCCTGCTTCTCGTCGGCGGGAGCGGCTTCATCGGTTCGTTCGTCGCGAGACGGCTCGCTAATCTCGGACACGAAGTGATCGTTTTTCACCGAGACGTCACGCGATCCGGAGTGGCGCAGGCCGCGAAGCCGCCGAGCGCGGGGCTGAAGCCCTGCGCCGCACACGAACTGCTCGGCGATCGCAATCGTTTGCGCAACCACGAAGTTGCGCTGCGCGCGCTCGCTCCTGACGTCGTTATCGATCTGATTCTCAGTTCCGGCCGCCAGGCGCGCGATCTGTTGACGGTTTTTCGCGGCGCCACCGAGCGCATCGTCGCGCTCAGCAGCTGCGACGTGTATCGCGCGTGCGGCGTGCTTCACGGATCCGAGTTGGGACCGCTCGAACCGATGCCACTGACCGAAGACTCGGTGCTGCGGACGGTGCTGCAGACATATCCGCCTGAACGCGTGCGAATGCTGCAACAGGTCTTCGGCTGGCTGGACGACGAGTACGACAAGATTCCGGTCGAGCGCGCGATTCTGGGCGATCCGGCGTTGCCTGGAACCGTGCTGCGGCTGCCGATGGTGTACGGTCCGGGCGACCCGCTGCATCGCTTCTTTCCGCTCGTGAAGCGCATGGACGACAGGCGGCCGGCGATCCTGTTCGAGCGGCGACAGGCGGCATGGCGCGGTCCCTTCGGCTACGTCGAAAACGTCGCAGCCGCGATCGTCCTGGCCGCTACGTCCGAGCGCGCTGCAGGCCGCATCTACAACGTCGCCGAGGCGGAAAGCCTTTCCGGGACCGAATGGGCGACGACCATCGCCGGTGCGACCGGCTGGCGCGGCGCCCTGGTGGTCTTACCGGCCGAGCGAACGCCTGCTCATCTCCGAATGCCCGGAAACTTCGATCAGCATTGGGTGGTCGATTCGAGTCGGATCCGAACAGAGCTGGGATACGCAGAGCCCGTACCGCGGGATCTGGCTGTCGCCCGCACGATCGAATGGGAGCGCGCGAATCCGCCGCCGATCGATCCCCGCGCCTTCGACTATGCGGCAGAAGACGTCGCACGCGCTCCAATCCATTAGAATCAACCCGTCACATGCCACTGGTCGCGGGCACGCGTCTCGGTGTGTACGAGATCGGCGCGCCGCTTGGCGCCGGTGGAATGGGCGAGGTTTATCGCGCGCACGACACCAAGCTCGGTCGCGGCGTCGCGATCAAAGTCCTGACCGAGGCGTTCGCCTTCGATCCCGATCGCATCGGCCGCTTCGAACGCGAAGCGAAAGTCCTCGCCTCTCTCAATCACCCGTACATTGCCGCACTCCATGGCATGGAAGAGTCCGGTGGGCGACACTTCCTCGTGATGGAGCTCGTCGAAGGCGAAACACTGGCCGATCGAATAGCCGGAACGGCGCGCGGGCGCAGCGCACCCGCGGGCCTGGACGTCGACGACGCGTTGAGAATCGCGCGCCAGATCGCCGAAGCGCTCGAAGCCGCCCACGAGAAAGGCATCGTGCACCGCGATCTCAAGCCGGCCAACGTGAAAATCACGCCCGACGATGGAGTCAAGGTGCTCGATTTCGGCCTGGCCAAGGCGATGGGACCGCCCGAGACCGGGCCTGATTCGGCACCGGCCGGCCTCACGCACTCGCCGACACTCACGTTCGCCGGTGCGACGCAGGCCGGGATGATCCTCGGCACAGCGCCATACATGTCGCCCGAGCAGGCGAAGGGGCGCACGGCCGACAACCGCAGCGACGTCTGGGCGTTTGGCTGCGTGCTCTACGAGATGCTCACCGGTCGCCGCGCCTTCGAAGGCGACGACGTGTCGGAGACACTTGCGTCGGTCATCAAAAGCGATCCCGATTGGCGCGCCCTTCCGCAGAGCGTGCCGCACGCGATCCGTGCCTTGATTCAGGGCTGCCTGAAAAAAGATCGAAAGGAGCGGATTGGCGACATCTCGACCGCGCTGTTTCTGCTCGCCCAACCGCACGCGCCGGCGCCGGACGCGGCGGCGACTCTTCGGCAGCGGCCGCCTCTGTGGCGACGGGCGATGCTCGTCGCGGCGGGCGTCGCAATCGGCGCTGCAGCCAGCGTCGTGCTGTTGTCGAGGCCGCGGCCGGCGGCGCCGGCCGCGGTGACGCGATTCGTGATCACGCTGCCGCAGGGACAGCAGTTGACGCTGCCCCGGCAGGCCGTCGCTATTTCGCCGGACGGCACACAAATCGCGTATTCGGCCGCCGGGCGGCTGTACCTCCGGTTGATGTCGGACGTCGACACGAGGCTGATTGCTGGTGCCGATCCGGCAGTCGCTCCGGAGTTTTCGCCCGATGGGCAGTCGCTGTTGTTCTGGGCCGGTTCGATGCTGAAGCGCATAGCCGTCAGCGGCGGGTCGGCTGTGACTGTCTGCCCGACGAGCACAGCGCCGTCCGGCATCACATGGCGCCAGAATGCCATCCTGTTCGGACAGCCAGGGGTTGGCGTCGTCCGAGTCTCGCCGGCCGGCGGCCAGCCGGAAGTGCTCGTCCCTCTCAGCTTCACAGATGGGCTCGCCCACCGTCCGGAACTCCTACCCGACGGCGATTCTCTGCTGTTCACAATCGCGCGAAGGGTCGGCGGCGCCGATCCCTGGGACAACGCGAGCATCGTGCTGCAATCGCTCAAGACAGGACAGCGCCGAACGCTCATCGAACGCGGAACCGATGGGCGGTACGTGCCGACCGGCCACATCGTCTACGCGGTCGGTGGGACGCTGTTCGCCGTGCCGTTCGATCTCGGGAAGCGCGCACTGTCCGGAGGACCAGTGCCAATCGTCGAAGGCGTACGCCGGGTGAGCGCCGCACAGAGCGGAGCGGCTCACTTTGCATTTTCCGCGTCCGGTTCCCTTGTGTATGTCCCAGGCCCATCAGGCGTCGGGCAGCAGGATCTCATGCTGTTCGATCGCAAGGGCGGGGCGGAACCGCTGAAGCTGCCGCCAGGATCTTATGCCTATCCGCGTGCATCCCCCGACGGCAAGCGGCTCGCGTTTGAAACAGCGGATGGCAACCAGACGAATGTGTCGATCTACGATCTCTCCGGCGCGAGCTCGGTCAGACGGCTCACGTTCGGCGGCAACAACCGCTACCCGATCTGGTCCAGCGATGGTCGACGCGTCGCCTTTCAATCGGATCGCGAGGGCGAGCCTGCTGTGTTCTGGCAGCCTGCCGATGGTGGCACTGCCGAGCGCCTCACAAAGCCGGAGACGGGCACGTCGAACGTTCCTGAGTCCTGGTCTCCCGCCGGCGACACGTTCCTGTTCAGCGCGGCAAGAGGTTCCGAAATCTCTCTGTGGACGTTTTCGATTCGGGATCGCAAGGCAACGCGGTTCTCCGACGTCACGTCGATAACCTTGCCAACGAACGCGGCGTTTTCACCGGACGGCCGCTGGGTGGCATATCAAGGTGCCGAGGTGACGCAAGGAGAAGGCACGATGTACGTCGAGCCATTCCCGCCCGACGGGACGAAGTACGAAATCGGCCGCGGCGGGCGGGCGGTCTGGTCTCGTGACGGCACAGAGTTGTTTTACGTCCCGGCACCGAGCCAGTTCATGGCCGTCAAAGTCACGACGCGGCCGACTTTCACCTTCAGCAGTCCGGTCGCGGTTCATCGAGGATTTGGAGTCGCTGATCCGAGCAGTCCGCGACCGTACGAC
>JBKPDW010000070.1:0-11437 GCA_046728115.1 Acidobacteriota bacterium
CGACACGACATACAGCGTAGGCGTCAACTACACGCGCTCCTGGAGCAATACGCTCGTGATGGAGGCGCGAGGCGGCATGAATTATTTTCACAACACCGCCGTCTCGGGCGGAGACGGGCTGACGACCGCGCAGGACCTCGGCATTCCCGGCGCGAACATCGACCCGTGGACCAGCGGCATGACGAGGATCAACGTCAACGCGAGCGGCTGGAGCGACCCAATGGTGGGCTTCGCGGCGAGCCTTCCCTGGGATCGCTCGGAGCGGACCGTCGAGTTCGCTACGGTGTTCACGAAGGTGAAGGCCAACCACACGATCAAGTTCGGCGAAGACTTCCGTCACACGCGCGATTTCCTGCTCCAGACTCAGGATCAAGGCGGGCCCCGCGGCGAGTTTCAGTTCAGAGCGGGACAGACGGCCCTTCCGACCGACACGGCGTCGAACGGCGGCTTTGCAAACTTGTTCGCGTCGTTCCTGCTGGATCTGCCGTCGATCGTGCGGCGCGATCTCAAAGTCACCGACCCCGGCGTCCGCTTCTGGGCGTTCTTCTCGTTCATCCAGGACAAATGGGCCGTGACACCCAAGCTGACGATCGACCTCGGCCTGCGTCACGAGTACTACACGCCGTTCATCGGCCTTGTCGACCAGGGCGGTCTGTCGAACTACGACCCGTCGACGAACACGCTGCGGGTCGCCGGCTACAGCGCCGTGCCCGAGAACGTGGGCGTGCAAAGCTACTGGAAGAATTGGGGGCCGCGTGCCGGGGCGTCGTATCGACTGAATGACCAGACGGTCCTGCGCGCCGGCTACGGCCTGAGCACGTTGCCGTTTCCGGACAATTCCTACGTGTACAACTTTCCGGTGAAGCAGAACAACGCGTTTCAGTCGGTGAACTCGTTTCAGCCGGTTGGCTCGATGAAGGAAGGATTTCCCGCTCCGATCGTGGCCGACATCCCGTCGAGCGGGATCATCGACGCAGGTTCCACCGCGTTGAGGAACGCCGCGTTCTTCCACGTTCGACCCGACATGCACGAAGGGTCGCTGCACACGTACAACGTCGCTTTCCAGCGAGAGCTGGGCGCGAGATTCACGCTGGACGTGGCGTATGTCGGCAACCGGAGCACCAGCCTGCAGACGCAGTTCAACGAGAACGCCGCCACGGCCATCGGCGCGCCGGCCGCCAACGTGAACGTCTTCCGGCCGCTGTTCGCGCCCTTCGGCAAGACGGCGGACGTCACCGTTTGGATTCCGACGAAAGAAACCTACAACTCGCTGCAGATGAAACTCGACCGCCGGTTCTCGGACGGCCTGCTGGTGACGACGTCGTACACGCTCGGCCGCGGAATGAGCTACACCAACGGCGACAGCAACAGCGGCATCGCGACCCCCGCGGACCTGCAGCGAAGCTGGGCGCGCACCGATCAGGATCGGCTCCATACTTTCAACACCAGCTTCCTCTACCAGCTGCCCGTCGGACCCGAACGACGCTGGCTGCACGAGGGACCACTCAGTCAAATTCTGGGCGGCTGGCAAGTCAGCGGCTTCTTCACGGTACAGTCCGGCTTGCCGATCAATTTCACCGCGAATGGAAACAACCTTCACGCGCCGGGGAACACACAGCGGCCGAACGCCAATGCGACGCCGGCCGTGTTCGGCAATGTTGGTCCGGGCAACCTGTGGTTCGATACGTCGGTGTTCTCGGCGGCGCCGCCGGACACGTGGGGCAACGTCCCCCGCAACGATCTCCTCGACGGCCCGAAATACGTCAACCTGGATGGCACGCTGGCGAAGCTCTTTTCCTTTCCGCACAACATCAAGGGCGAATTCCGCGCTGACGTTTTCAACGTGTTGAACAAGCCGCATTTCGACCGGCCCAGCGGGAATTTCGACTCACCGAACTTCGGACAGATCACCGCCGTGCTCGACAGCAACGGAGGCCCGCCGGATCAGCGATCGATGCGGTTCGGGTTCAGACTGATGTTCTGACGACCGGGAAGCGCCGCCGGGTGTTGAACGGGGAGTGGCGGGCCTCGCAGCCCGTTGCGTCTGCCAGTCCACCATCCCGGCGGTGACTTAGAGGCACGAAGTTAGCGTCAGTTGAATGACCTCAGCGTCAGGTTGATCGAGTACGTCCACGATGGCCCTTTTGGAGTGAATACCTCTCGGCTGGTGAATCCGGCCTGCAGATGTTCTGAAACGCGGGCCAGGAAACCGGGCGTGAGACGAACCGTGTGCGCGCTCGTGGGCGTGTACGTCACGAGCTCCTCCGTCGAAACCCAGGTTTCCAGCCATGGGAACGGCACAAAGATGACCCTCGTGTGCCCGGCTTCATAACCGGTCGTCACGCCGCTCGTTCGATCGATCAGCTGGTGTTCCGTGAGCACGCTCCACTTGTTTCCAAAGCCGAGCCGCGCGTACGCGCCAATCATTCGTCGATCGAACGTCGCGGCCTCGGCCTCGACGGTCGTCAAGCCAACCACCGCGCGCTGGTTCCAACCGACCACTCCCGCCACCACTCCCGCGCCGTGTTCGCGCTCGGCAGCCGCGTCGTTGTCAGCGGGTCCGTAAGCGTACGGCGTGAGCTGCCAGCGCTTGGTCCACCAGAACGCCTTGATTTGCATCGGATACGGGCTTGACCCGGGGTCGGTACTCTTACGGATGAAAGTCTGCGGATCCGGCGACTGGACACCCGCCGGCAGAGCGTCGCGGCCGACCATGAGCTCGAAATTCTGAACGGGCCGATATTCCCACACGAATATCGGCACGTCGAAGACTGCGGCGCCGTCGCCTGCTGGCGTGCTCGTCAGCGGCGGGCTCGTCACGCTGAAGGCGTAGGTCAGCCGGCTATGCACACCGGCCCGCAGTGAACCGAGCAGCAGGGCTTGAACGGTCGTCCCGGACACACCATCTGTCCAGTTAGGCACCGGAAGCACGCGCATGTCGTATTGCACCTGCGGACTTTCCTTCTCGTCGACCTGCTCGTATTCGTGGCGGCGCAGACTCAGCGCTCCTTCGATGCCCTGGCCGTACGGGGTCAGGAGACCGCCCCCCTGCGGGGAGATGTGGCACGCCGAGCAGGTGCTGTACCCGAGTCGAATCATGTATGGATGCGCCGATACCGGCGGTGCCGTAGCCAGAAACGCGGTCATCACGAATACAAACTGCTTCAACGTGCGTCCACCCTCCTCTCGTCGCTGCCTGGCACAACCATGAACGTCACCTGCACCTGCACCTGGTCCTGGACCCCGACTCCGAGATAACGCGGCGGCCTGATATGGAAAGTCGCCAAGGAAATCGGGAATCGGGCCCGCACGCTGACGGCACCGTCGTGTCGGCTTTTCAGATCGACGATTCCGCTGATCGGGTGCCGCTCGCCGTGGAGGATGAGCATCGCGTCGAAGGGGCCACGACCCTCTGCGTGATCGATGCGGATGTTTTCGACCCGTGCCGTCGCAAAGGTGTCACCGCGGCGAGTCTCCAGGTAGATGTCCCGCATGTGCCGGTCGCGAAGCCCGATACCGGTTTGGAGGGTCGCGAGATCGACCTGCACGGCCCCCGATAACGCCCGCGACCCGTTCGAGGCCGCCAGCCTGCCGACGACGCTTGTGGTCTGGGCTTCGAAGCTGCCGCCTGCGGTCAGCGCACAGATCACCGCCACGCGTGCCTCCGTGATGCGATAGGTGTTGGTCGTCGCTTGCGTGAACGCCGCGGGCGCGCGAATCGTCAAGCTGAGCACGACGAATACAGCGGCCTTCATGACTGCCTTCCTCTCACAGTCGTGTTTTGAACTGAAAGGCGCTCCTGATGGGAGAAGTGGATCGAAGGGCGTTTGGACGACATCGGTTGACGGCGGCGTCGAATCGAAGAAGCCGGCGTGTCGAGCCTTGCGGAAGCATCCCAGGCAGTACAACGACGCCCGTCAGGTAAGTACAACGACGCCCACGGATGACAGGACGGCGTAGCTCGAAGCTGCAGGTTCTCATAGCAGCAAGCAAGTGCAACGCCAGCGTCAATGCTGACGAGATGAGAACGAAACGGCCGCCGCAGGCGATTTGTAGGCAGGCGCGGTATCAGATAGTCCGACAGAAGTCGCACTTCGCCGCGCAGCGGCTCGATGGCCTTTACGCTTTTTTAAGTTCGTACTGGCGGATTGCTGATGACTTGCGACTCAGCGATTTCCCGCTCGACTTGCGTCGTTGATCGCGCGATCTCGACCATCTGCGCACGGAACGACCCACGCACCCGATCTCTGACCTGCAAACGTCGCTTCGCCTGCACCAAGCTCGTCCAGTGCGGTTGACATCGCAATAAGCCCACGAAATCATTGCGCGCGTGGCCGTGCCACCCGGGCGCTGGATCCTGATCGGCCCCACGCATATCAACGACGGCGGTCTCGGATCCATCGGGCGCATTCACTCGATTGCCGTGCATCCCACAACTCCGACGACGCTTTACGTGGGCGGCCCCGGTTGCGGCATCTGGAAGACAACTGATGGCGGCGCATCCTGGACGCCCGTAGGCGACAGCCTCCCGACGCTGGCGCTGGCGGCGCTCGCCGTCGATCCCGTGACGCCGTCGCGCGTGTACGCGGTACTGGCGGGCGCGGGCATCTATCGCTCCGACGACGCCGCGGCTACGTGGACAAAAATTTCCAACGATCTCGGCACGCCCGCGGGCGCAGGTCTGTTCATCGTCGATCCGAAAACGCCCTCACGGCTTTTTGTGACGGCAGCCACCAATGGCGTGTTCCGCTCGACCGATTCTGGCGTGACATGGACGCGCGTGAAGACCGGAACGGTCAACGATCTGATCATGGACCCGTCGAATCCGGCCACGCTGTACGCCGGCATGCAGAGCGACGGCGTTTTCAAGACGACGGTTGGCGGCGACGGGGGCGATGCCGGATGGACGAAGCTGGCTGGGCTCCCGTCGAGCGGCTTCGCGCGCGTCACGCTCGCGCTCTGCGGCGCCGTGCCGACGACCGTTTATGCCGGCCTCAGCGGATCTCCGTTTCGACTTTTCCGCACGACCGACGGCTCGGCATTCTCATTGCTCTTCACGGCGGCATCCTCCATCTACAATCCCTGGCTCGCCGTGGATCCAACGGATCCGGCCATCGTCTATGTCCTGAGCGCAAACTTCCAGCGCTCCATCGATGGGGGCGCCACGGTGACGGTGACGAGCGGCGATTTGCACGAGTGTCAGAAGATCGCGCTCGACCCGGTCACGCCGGGCGTGATCTACGTCGGTCGCGACAACGGTCTCTTCCGATCGCCAGACCACGGCGTGACCTTCGCGCAGATCGGCGTTGGCATCTCCAACGTGGAGTTCTACGACGGTGCTCTGGCGGCAACCGATCCCACGGTGAGGATCGGCGGGACGCAGGACAACGGCACGATCAAGACTGACAGCTCGAGCACGATCTGGACCGAATTCCAGGGCGGCGACGGCGGAACAGTCGACATCGATCCGACGAACGCGCAGATCTTGTATGCGATGGGGCAGTACGCGAGCAGCATCACCCGGTCAACGAACGGGGGCGGGAGCGTCGCCAACTTCGGCGCCGGTCTTCCGACAGGAGCGGTCTGCTTCAACCTTCATTTCATTGTCCATCCCGCCACGCCGACGACCCTTCTCGCCTCGTGCATGTCTCTGTGGCGCATCACTTCCCCTACGGGGACCTGGACGACAATCTTCACGCCGACCGGCGACTTCATCGTTCGATCGGCGGTCGATCCGTCGGTCGATCTCTATTACGCAGGATCGACGAGCGGCAAGTTGTACGCGGGACCTGGGGGCGCATCATTTCAACAGGTGTTCGCGCATCCCAACAATGCCGGATTTAGCGACATCCGCGTCGATCCCGACAATTTGCCAGTCGTCTACGCGACCTTTGGTGGCGGCGGTACCGGCCGTGTCTACCGGTTGACGCGATCGGGGCCTGTGCCTGCGGCCATGACCGCAAACGACATCACGTCCAACCTGCCGGCGGGGCTCACCGCGAAGACCATCGCAGTCGATCGTATGGCGCCGTTCACGGTGTACGTAGGCACCAACCAGGGCGTGTATCGCGGCGTCTCGGCGAACCAGGGCGCGACCTGGAACTGGACCGCCTACAACAACGGGCTGCCGCTTGCCATCGTCACCAGCCTCGATGTGCACCCGACCAGCGGCGTGATGGTTGCGACGACCTACGGCCGGAGCGCGTACGAGGTGAACACGGATTGGCCGATCGGAACGCTGGCCAACGCGCAAGGCCGAATCACGTTTCTGCGAGTGCACGACGTTGGGACCGGCTTCGGACCTCCGACAGACTTCATCGACGTCGAGGTCGTGATCGTGCTCGACACGCTGCCGGGGCGTGGCTTTGGCTTTCAAGTACGTGCCGATAACAACGAATCCGCGGCGCACGGGATGCTCGATCTCCTGCGTGACGCCTTCGAACGCGATGGCGGCGTGACGATTGACTACATCAGGACAGGGCTGCGCAACGGCCGCATTCTGCGGGTTGCGGATCTGCCGTAAAGGCGGAAATTATGGCACTGCTGGAATCGTCGGGAAGACTCACGTTCTTGAGGGTGCACGACGTCGGAACCGGTTTCGGACCTCCGTCCGACTTCATCGACGTTGAAGTTGTCGTCAAACTGGACACCAAGCCGAACAATGCATTCGGGTTCCAGCTGCGGAACGACAACAACCGCCCCGCGCGCGCCGGCATGCTCGACCTGCTGCGCGATGCCTTCAACCACAATTGGACGGTGGTTATCGACTACAACCTGGACACGGGCAAGTCGAACGGCGTCATCATTCGCACCGCTCTCACCAAATAGCTTCGCCTGAGTGAAGCAAGCGCCGCAGCCGCAAATTTCAATCGGCCGTCATTCCGCTCGGGTCGTTGAATGCGCGACAGAGCTTGCAGCGAATCACGGAGTTCCTGATGTTTCGCCTCGGCATGCCAGTCACCAGCAAAGCGCCGCACCGGCCACAGTACAGATCGCCCGCCGCCGCATCGGGCGCGGTCATCGGTCTGGTGCCAGGGGCATCGAAGTCGATCACCGTGACCTTGTCGCCGGGGTTCGGTGCGTCCACGATTTTTGGGTGAAAGATGTTCGGCATCTGAAGACCGCTGTCGATATCATCCAGTGTATCGCGCACAAGTGTCCAGCCCATCAACCGGCCGTACGGCGGAGCAGCTTCGTGTGCAAATCAACCTGGCGGGTTAACGTGGCGCCCCGTCAGCGGCCGCCGTGCATGTAGCGTCTAAGCAGCTCGTAAAGAACCACACCCGCGGCCGTCGCGACATTCAGCGAACCTTTCTGCCCGAGCATCGGGATACGGATGTTCGTGTCGATATGGCCTTCGAGTTTTCCATCCACACCGTTTCGTTCGTGTCCGAACACCAGGCATAGCGGCCATGTTGGCGTCCACTCGTACAGCTCTACGGCCACAGGAGAGATTTCAACGGCGGCGATCTGATATCCGGCCGCTGCTAACCCCGAAAGCGCTGTTTGCGTATCGGCGTGGTATTCCCACGGCACCGTGAGTTCTGCTCCCAGCGCCGTTTTCGCGATGGCCCGCCGTTGCCTGCCTCCTTGATCGGGGCGTGGCGTGATCCCGCAAAGCACCAGCCGTTCGACGGCGCAGGCGTCCGCCGTTCGAAAAAATGAGCCAGTGTTGTACAGGCTACGCACGTTGTCGAGTACGACGACGATGGGCACACGCGCGATGGCCACGCCCCATAGTACCCGCGAGCTGAGAGGTTCGCGCGACATCGAACTGTGGAAGCCCAGGGACACGACTCACGGCTCGAAAGGCAATCCGACATATTGCTCCGCCAGCGACGCCTGGGCGTGCACGGAGCCGTGCAGATAGTCGAACTGGTTCAGCCGCATCTGTTCGTCGAACGGCGTCTCGGCGGGAAAGCGGTGCAGCAGCATCGTCAGCCACCAGGACAGGCGCGCCGCGCCCCATACGCGACGCAACGCCATATCGGAATAGCCGTCGAGATAATGCGTTCTCCCCGCACGGTAGGCCTCCGTGAGCGCCCGGGACAGATAAAACACGTCCGAGACCGCGAGGTTAAGCCCCTTCGCCCCGGTCGGCGGCACGATGTGAGCGGCATCGCCGGCCAGGAACAACCGGCCGTACCGCATCGGCTCGGCGACGAAGCTGCGCAACGGGGCGATGGATTTTTCGATCGACGGGCCGGTGACGATGCTGTCGGCCATGTCCTGGGGACAGCGCGCCTTGAATTCCTGCCAGAAGCGGTCGTCCGGCCAGTCGTCCAGCTTGGCGTCCAGGTCGCATTGGATGTAGTAGCGGCTCAGCATCGGATTGCGCATCGATGCAAGCGCGAATCCGCGGCTGTGATAGCAGTAGCAAATGTCCGGATAGGGTGGCGTCTCCGACATGATGCCGAGCCAGCCGAACGGATAGCTCTTCTCGTAGGTCCTCAATACGGAGGCCGGGATCGACAGCCGGCTCACGCCGTGATAGCCGTCGCAACCGGCCACATAGTCGCAGTCGACGCGCCGCATCGATCCGTTCTTTTCGTAGGTCACATAGGGCCGGTCCGACGTGAGCCCGTGCAGACGGACGTTGCCGGCTTCGTCGATGATCTGACCGCCGACCGCGTCGCGGGCCGCATAGAGATCTTCGGTGATCGCGGTCTGGCCGTAGGCCATCATTGTCTTGCCGGTGAACTTCCTGGTGTCGATGAAGAACCGTGGCCGTCCCTCCCAGGCAATCGCCGAACCGTCATGGGGATGCCCCTCGCGGTCCATGCGCGCGCCCAGTCCGACCGCACGCAGGAGCTCGACGGTGCCGGCCTCCAGCACGCCGGCGCGAATCCGTTGCAGTACGTGGGCGCGGCTTTGCCGCTCCAGGACGATGCTGTCGATGCCGTTGCGATGGAGAATGTGTGACAGAAGCAATCCGGCCGGGCCACCGCCGATGATCGCCACTTGCGTGCGCGTCGCCGTTGCCACGGTCGTTCAGGCTAAGTAAGGCGCATTACCAGCTTTTGACCCTTGGACGCTGGGTCCACGGCCTTTTCCGCCGGGTTGTCCAGACAGCGCTCGATGAGATCGCCGCCCAAACGCTGAGACGACGTCCAGCCAAGCGCCATCACTGCGGGTCATTCAGAACGAGATCCGCGTGAACGCGTCGAGCATGGCGGCTTCCGAGGGCGAGCTCAGGATGTTTCTCTCGGCGATTTCCTCTGCGCCGGGAAACGCCGTGGCGCGAACGCGCGCCGCGGCCATCGCCAGATCGTACGAGGTGTGACAAAGCTGCACATCAGGCCCCAGGAGCAGCCAGTCAGCCCCTGTTCGCCCGAAGGGCATGCCGACGCTGCCGGCGTTGACGACGCGGGTTTTTCCGATCATGCGATCGAACTGCATGTGCGTGTGACCGCAGACGACGAGATCAACACCGAGTCCGTCGAAGAGCGGCCGCAGCACGTCTTCGGGCGTCAGGCGCGTGAACCCGTCGGTTTCGCTCGTCGGTGTGCCGTGGCAAAAGAGCACGTCGCCGATCGGGTCAATCTGCACGCGAACCGTCTTGGGCCAGCTTCGCAGCTGGCTGATATCATCAGGCTGCAGCTGGTGCGCGGTCCAGCGTATCCATTCCCGGTACGGTTCCGGCAAGACGAACCCTGACGTCGTGCCCCAGTACGTCACTTCGCCTGGATGGGCCGCGTCGATTTGGGCCAGCACGGCGAGCTCGCCGTTGCCGTGAATGCTCTGCATCGGCACGTCGAGCGCTTGCAAACGCGCGAGTGTTTCTCGCGGCATCGGGCCAGGCAGTACGTCGCCGCCAAGTACGACCCGGTCGACGCAAGCCTCACGAACCGCCTCGAGGACCGCCTCGAGGGCGGGCAGATTTGCGTGAATGTCGCAGAGTACCGCTACAGGCATCACATCTGACGATAGTAACTGTCTAAGAAGTCAAGAGAGCACGGATTGACGAATCTGCCGCCCGGCCGCGTTGACAGGGACATCTGGATGAAAAAGCCGGCGTGGTCGATGCTCTCGCCAAAGTTTTGCAGACATCCGCCCGCTATCGCAGAGCGCTCAACGACCAGGTTCCGCTCATCCCACCGCTCTGCCAGGCGCCGCTGACCTCGTGCTGCATCGTTTGTTGCAGCAGTTCACCAAGCGTTCGGGCATCCGATGTTTTGATCTCGGTGCGCCACGTTCCGGAGAATTCGCGTCCGGGAATTCCTCGAGCGGCGACCGTTCGCGCGCGCCATGTTCCGCTCCAGAGCCGCGCTGTTTTCGTCGCCGACCATGTTCCCGAGACGACGATCTGGTTCGAGCCGTTGACAAGCGACCAGGATCCGCTCGCCGAGTTCGGAGAACCCTCAACCGGCCGCGCAGACCATGTTCCATGAAAGACTTGATTCGGACCCGCGGTCGCAGTCCAGCTTCCGCGGAGCGGCTGCGCTGGCGGTTGCCCGTCGGCGGCGATCGTGGTCGGCGTCAGAACGGCGACGTGGACCAGGAGCCGCGCGATCAGCCGACCGCGATGCTCAGATCGTCGCGCGGAACGAAAATGCATCGCCACACGATATCAAATGTGGTGAGCCGACCGGCGCTGACGCGAGCCTTGATGATTATGCTGACTGGCCACAAAAACGCGCTCGGTGTTCGAGCGCTACAACATGGTGGACGAACGAAGGCGACCTCGTCGATGGCGCGAAGAAGTTGATCGATCTTCACGGCCTGCCCCGACGAAGCCGCGGAAGTACCCGGGGCACAATTTGGGCACGGTAGCCGGTGAGAACGAATCCGGAGTCGAACATGCCTGACTGGGCAAGAGAAGTCCGCAGTCGATTGTCGTCTCTGCAGCTCTCGCCGCCTCGCGAGAGCGAGATCGTCAAGGAACTCTCGCAGCACCTCGACTACCGCTGGCGGGAGTTGATCGCGGGAGGTGCGTCGTCTGAAGAGGCTAGGCGGTTGACGCTGGCGGAATTCAGGGGCGGGGACGTCCTGGCCAAGTTCATGGCTCCGCTGCGGCAAGCGCATCCACCGTCGTCAGTCACACCCGGAGCGCCCACGGGACGCGTGCCTGCGGGTCTCCTGCAGAGTCTGCGGTACGCCGCCCGCATCCTCTGGAAGCAGCCCGGGTTCGCGGGCGTGGCGGTTCTCACGCTCGCGCTGGGGATCGGCGCGACGACGGCCATCTTCAGCGTGGTCTACGGTGTGCTGTTGAAACCGCTTCCGTTCCACGAGCCGGAGCGACTGGTTGCTCTTTACCAACTGGCCCCGGGATTCGGCGGCACCCGAAAACTACCGCAGAGTCCGGCCTCCTACTTCACCTACCGCGATAACGCCCGGGTCTTCGAGGATGTCGGCTTGTGGAGCCCCGAGGACGTGTCCGTCTTTCGAAGGGGCGAGCCGGAACGGGTCAAGGCGCTCAGGGTCACCGATGGGACGC
>JBKPDW010000071.1:0-6720 GCA_046728115.1 Acidobacteriota bacterium
ACCTGATGCCGTGCGGCGAAGAGGGCGACGAGGGCGGCGTCCGTGTAGTGCTTGCCGCTTTCGTTGACGAGAAAATCCTTGTAGGCGATCTCAAGCGTGCTGTCGAGCAGGATCAGCGCGAGCCTGTTCTTCTGGTCGAACCGCTGGTGGCGGATCAATTCGACTGCGGCGTCGGCCTCGACGATGCCCTGCGCCCACGGCTTCTTTTTCAGGACGCGCAGGTTCGCCTTCTGAAGCGCCAGGCCGTAGTTCAGGCGCTTGGTGGGCAGCTTCGGCAGGAAGCGCTTCTGCACTTTCTCGAAGTCGCGGATGTCCTCTTCAACGTAGGAGCCTGACTTGTAGCGGAAGACCTTCTCGTCCCACTCGCCGTGGAGCCGCTTGCAGACATTGGCGAAGCCCGACACCGTGTTCATCAGCCACTGCTGAATGGTCTTGAACGTGACGTGGTTGACGTTGATCGCCGACTTGCTGCTGTTCCACGGCATGCATTGAGCCGGGCCGTTGAGGAACACGATGACGCGGACGAGCGACACGACGTTGTGCGGGGCGCCCGCTAGGCCGGCGATGAACCCGACATCCACGGTCTTCAGGCCGCGCGCGATGAGCCGGTCGTTGCAATAGAAGTAGACGCCGTATTCGCCGGCGATCGATCCCCGCTCGTTGATGAGCCCGCCGATGGCCATGAAGCGGATGTTGTCGCCGTCCTCGGTCGGCACGACGCCCTTGAAGCGCCGCGGACGATAGTCGGGCGGGTAGGTCCAGTTTTCGAAGGTGTGGGGACTGAGCGGCGTGCCGTTCAGCGACAGGGTGACGTCTACCCCGCCGAGGAAGAGCGCGTAGGTCGCCTGGAGGTGTTCTTCGAGCAGGCTGACGTCGCGCTCGTCGATGCGAAAGCGGAGCCGCGAGAGCTCGATGATCGTCGACGCCTTGGCGATGGCGTCCACCTCGTACACGGGCAGGTCCCAGGTGCTGTCCTCGAGCCAGTGGTCGTCGTATTCAACGAGGTAGGTCTTACCGTTGCCGCGCCGCGTCCTGATCCGGACGTGCTGCGCGAGGGCGACGACGGCACGCTTGGTTCCGACGCCGAAAATGCCGATGGTCTCCTCAGTGCCGGTGCCGAGGCCGCTGCCGGGCGTGACCATCACGCCGAGCGCGTCCCTCTCGACCCCACCCGCGTTGTCCTCGACCGTGATCGACTGCTGCCCGAGCTCGATAGCGACGCTGATGTTCAGCCCGCCCGCGCGGCCATTGCGTGCCCATTGGTCGATGGCGTTGTCGACCAGCTCGCAGATGCCGGTCCGCAGGCTGTAGTCCGCGATGATGGACGAGTAGATCTTCTTCGAGGGCGTCGCGTCGATGTTGCCGGCGGTGCGCTTCATCGAATCCTAGAGTGACTTCCAGAGGCCGTAGAGCACGACAGAGACCGTATGCAGCGCCGCCGCAACCAAGAAATCATTGATGCGCTGCAGCAGGTCGAGCACCGGTGAGAAAGTCACCTGCCGCGCGATACCACACGGAATGCCGAAGCCACCATGGGGGCACTAACGGGCTGGCCTAGTGGTGGCAGGTCCTCCCCCATCTTTTGAATTGCAGCGCGGGCAGTGTCGTCGTTCGCACGAACGTACCGCATGAATGTCTGGGGCGAGTGTCCCAGTATCTTGGCGCCGGTCTTTGCATCCCCGCCGATCAGAGGAGCGAGCGCCGTCGCGAACGAATGCCGAAACGCGTGCGGTGTGAAGTAGAGGGATGCACCCGTGTAGGGATCCTTGACACGACGGGCAGCGGCAACTACTTGGTAGTACAGCTCCTGGTACCACGGCACCATCGTTTCGTCTGGCACCCTCGATCGATCGCGAAGCCGATCGAACAAGTCGTACTTCACGAACATCTTCAACGCCGCGACCCCATACTCATTTAACGGAATCCGTCGCCGACTTATTACTCGCTCCATCCGGCCACTGTGGCGACGACGCTTCTCGGTCGGCATCAGCACGGCCCGTTCCTTCAACCGGACATCCTCCGGATTGAGCATGGCAACCTCGCCCACCCGCGCGCCCGTGTGGGCCAAAACAGAAGACCGGATGAACGCCCTCGTGATCCGCGTCCGGTCCGCGCTTGGCCGGTACGGCACCACCTCGTGCCGCATCGCCTGCACCAACTTCCGCACGTCCTGCAGTGAGGGTGCGTTATCGGTCCCGAAATCAAATGGCGACACCGGATACTCCAGCCCCGCGGCGTGGGATGCTGAGCGCAGAACATTTCGAAATGACCCGACCGCGAAATAGCCAAACTTGGTCAGCTTCCCACCCCCGTTGTACCGGTCGGGGTACGCGAGGTAAGACCGACACGCTTCAAGACTTTCCGAGCTGAGCTTCACAATCCGAGCCTCGCGCTGCTCTACTTCGACCCGGACGATGCCATGACCTTCGACCGTGACATGGCGTTCGAACACGCGCTTTGCCGGGATACGGAGCTCGCCCGCCCTCAGGTCGAACGCGCGCGCGTCCCGGATGGACCACAGTTCCTGGATCGTCAGTCCCGCGAATCCCAAGAGGGCCGCGCGCACCGAGGCAAACGACGGATGCTTCCGCCGTGCAACTAAAGGCGGATTGCGCATCGCCTCCAAGAGGGCCATCACGATAGGCATTGGCTGGGCCTTCTCCACTTCGGGAGATTTAGGGGGCAACCGATCCTTGAGTGCGAGCACCGGGTTCGGAAGATCCGGATACAGGACAGCGACCAGATTTGACAGGTGCAGCGCGCGCGTCCGCAACGTGGCAGATGACCAACGCCGTTGGACTTGAGAGTTCTTCTTCCGGATGGTCGTCGATTGTTTCCATTCCTCCAGCGCGAGCTCAACGAGCGCCGGTGTGATTTTCGACGTTTTGAACGCTGCTCCAAGCTTGGTTGATAGCCAGCTCTCCCAGACTGCTAGGTTATGCGCTCGCCCTCGATAGTCCGAGGTGCTCGCACGCCGCGCCAGGTAGATTCGGATGTCGTCTCTAAAGACGCCCGACGTCGCTCTGTCGGAATCCCGCCGCAGGTCGTGCACGGCCGTGGACCGCTCGCGCTGGAGATGATCAAGCGTCGCCTGGAGCGTCTCTCGAATGTTCTGGGGATAGAGTTCGTCAAACTCCCCTGTTGCGCGCCGTCGCACGCGGACTCGCCAGACCCAGTTCGGACACGCTGCGAGGTCTGCTGCTGTTCGCAAGGTGCGCCGACTGTGCGGCTGGACGCGGGTGATACCCGTTGGTAAGCGGTTGGTCGGAGGTGCCATTCTCCCCCTCTCTAGTCCCTGTTTCGCAGAAGATAGCGCAAAACGTCAATGCCCGCGAACTGCACGCGGCGCGTTGTCGGGTGGATTGGGCGGATGGGAAATCGATTCCGCTGTCGAAGCCGGTAGATCGTGGCGCGCGACATCCCAATCCATTTCGGGAGATCGTCAAGGTCGATAACGGTCGGTAGCTCTCGCGCAAGGCGCGCACCGTATTCTCGTTCAGCCTCGCCGAGGATTGCAGTTAGCATGCTGGCCTCACCTGCTTGCTGATTTCACGTTTTGAATCCTACAGATCGATCGGCAGCTCCCGGACACCGCCACAATGGCGGCGTCCGGGATACCGTTCTGCGAGTTACGACACGGCTGCTTCCGCCCGCTCCTCGTACTCGGCGAAGGCCTGCAGCACGAGCTGACGGACCCGCTCCTGTGCGCTGGTGTCGCTGATGGGACGCAGCAGCGCGAAGCTACGACGCTCACCGTTGACGGCGTACTGGCGCGCCGGGAACGTGACGTTGCGGCCATTGCCGCCGCGGCGTTCCCACACGGCGAACCCGATCAGCTTCAAGCCGTCGAGCTCGCCGCTTGTGAAATGCAGCTCGGCTTCCGCGAGTTTGCCGGGGGGGTTCCCCTTGTCGTTGGGGGTGATCTTGACGACGATGCTGCTGTTGGTCATACACGAACCTCCTGAGAAGCTCGCCAGTCCGGCGAGCAGTGGACGCGAACGAACGCCGGCGAGTCATGCGTGCACCTCGGTGGGAAGGGGCGCCTGGAGCCGCGCCCACAGCCACTGCTGCAGCGTCTTCACGCTGACCAGCACCGGATCGGCAGGCGCGCAGATCGCGTGATCCGCACGGAACTTCTCGCGCTGCCACGCGAGTTCTCTCGTCTCGATGAGCACGAGGCGCGCAGGGATGCGCCCACGCGTGGCCTCGAAGACGAGTGGGTCGGCGGCGAACCCCGCCACGTCGGCGAGGGTCGACGTGTAGAGCGTGAGCGTCGACGGCGCATCGACGGCCGGCGTGGCCGTCGTCACGAACGCGTGATAGATGCGGATCTGGCCGGCGATCGTCACGGTGATGGTGGGTGTCAGATACAGGTGCGACATGGGTTGCTCCTCGCTTCGAATCCCCGCGCCGATCCGATAACCGCCTGACGCGGACGCGCGCAGGACGTGTCAAGGCCGCGACACTCCCCTCTGGGAGCGGTGAGCGACGCGAACGACGCCTTGACACGGCTGAGCACGTCCGTAGCCTCACGGGATCGGAGCGGCGCTTGGTGGTGCCGCCGTGGGTGGGTGTGAGTCGTCCACCGATGCGTTGTGGACGACCGTAGGTCGCGGCGCGGCTGCGGGAGTTCGTCCGAGCAGACCGGCTTCGCGAAAGCTGAAATACCGCATGTCCTCTCCCACGATCAGGTGGTCGAGGAGCGCGATCTCGAGGACGTCGCCCGCGACGCGCAACCGCGCCGTGAGCGTGATGTCGTCCTGGCTGGGCGCCGGGTCGCCGGACGGGTGGTTGTGCACCACGATCACGGCGGTCGTCCCGGGCGTGACGCATGCCGGCACGAAGACGTCAGGAATCGAAATCGGCGTGGCGTCACGGGTGCCCCGCGAGGCGATGTGCCACGCGAGGAGTCGGTGGCGTGTGGAGAGGCAGGCGACACCGACTAGTTCCACCGGCTGATCGGCGATGAATGGGCTGAGGATGCGAACGGCCTCGCGCGGGGTGCTGAGCGCGAGTGACGGGACGCGGACGATGCGGCCTTCGCCGTCGCGGGCGGGGCGGAAGGTGCACACGAGTTCGCGCACCTGGTAGCGGCTGCGTGCCGGAACATGGGAGTCGACGCGCGTGTGCATCTCCGGTCTCCTTGCTGGTGATGACCCTCCGGCGTCTTAAAGCGCGGAGGAAGGCGCTCGCCGGCGGTGTGGCCGGCGAGCGAGAGGCGGGTGACGCGCAGTTCCGACGGAACGCGCGCGTGACCGATCGCGAATGCGAGGAACGTGGGGCGGGTGGCCTGGGCCGACCCGCTAGGACGTGCTACGAAAGGACCGCGCGAGGATGTGCTCGCGCGGCAAGGACACGGTCAGTGGACCGTGGTGAGGAGGCGACTGGCGGCGCGATCAAGCGCGAACCGTCCATCCTGCCAGGGCGTGCGTTGACTGAGTCGTGTCAGCCCCTGCACATAGCCCCAAATCGACCGAGGACTCGTTTCGAACTGGTCCGCCAACGAGTACGCCTCGGCGGCCTGCTTCTGCGATACATCGAGTCGCTGCACGGCCAGGTCAAGCACCGCCTCGCGCGTCGGGCCGAGTTCCTGCGTCATCGCACGCCGGAGTCTCGTCCGATCGTCGGCGGTGTCGGCATCGAGTGCCGCGCGGACGTCGTAGAGCGACGTCGTCCACGCGTCCTGAATCGATGCCCCGATGTGGCGGCGCCGGAAGCCGGCCACATGCTGAAACCCCCAGATGATGTGATTGCCGCAGACCATGCGGAACAAGAACACATCCAGGGTGAGGGCGGCGGCACCCACATCACTGTTCCGGAGAATGAATCCGCGGAACAGGCCGGACTGGGTGCGATCGGTCGGGTCGTCGAGATCGCGGTTGCCGTCCACGAGGAACAGGAACATATCTCGGTCTCCCAGGTAGGCGCCGGATGGAACCTTCTCGGCGCCAAATTCGCCGTCCTTGTATCCGAGCGGGAGGTGCCAGGCCGGATGCGCGGCCATGAGGTCGAGCACCCGGCTGGCCAGCTCGTCGTGGTGGACTCGTGCATAGCGCGGTGATGTGATCGCGTGCACCGTCCACGGGTCAGTGTCTTCGGCGAAGAGCTGATGCTCGTCGCGTGAGACCCGCTGCAGCCCGTAGTTGATCGCGTCGGACGCGATCGGCGCGGGCAGCGAACGCAAGTACTGGGGCGGGGCTGCGGCGATGGTCGCGAGCTGCCCGAAGCTCCAGTGGGTCAGAGTGGCGATGCGACCCGACGGCTCGCAGATGGCGAGGTCGTTGGTGTCGAGCGCCTCGGTCCTGAAGGTGCCGGTTTCGATCGTGCGCTCCTCGAGGCGCTGGCGTCTGGCGCGAGCGGCCTCGTAGAGCGCGTGCACGCTGGCGAACCGTTCATCGGGTGGGCGGCTAGCCCATTCCCGGTGCGCGGTGGTCGCCGTGACAGCGGACACACCTGTTCCGATCATGATGAGCTCCTTTCGACGTGCCCTGGGGCGACGGATTGGAAGTAGCTCCACGTCGGGCGACGTGGAGGGGTGGCCAGGACGGCCACAGCGAACGATGCTTCGAATCTAGGACTGCCGATTCAGGTTGTCAAGAGGAACTCGATGGAATACGAAAAGGAGTGTGCAATCGCGCTGGGAGCTTACGATACGACGCATACGAACCATGAGCGCCAGGGTGTCCGTGAATCGCAGCTGACCAGCGAAACGCTCCGTGT
>JBKPDW010000072.1:0-67021 GCA_046728115.1 Acidobacteriota bacterium
GGGCAGTTCGGCCCCGGGCGCGCAAGGAGAGCCGCCGAAGTAGCGGGAGTCGTCGAAGAAATAACCGGCAAGTGAGAACGGCTCGAGGGGGAGATGACCATGAAGATCGTCATCGCCATCGTCGTTGCGTGTACGTGGGCGATGTCCGCCACGGTTTCGGCGCAGTGGCTGAAATATCCGACGGCGGGCGTCCCGAGGACATCCGATGGACGACCGGATCTGAACGCCCCGGCGCCCCGCACGTCGGATGGCAGGCCCGATCTCTCTGGCATCTGGGACATCGAGCACAACAGACCCTGCCCGCCTCAGGGCTGCTTCGACATGGAGGTCGGTCAGGAGTTCGCCAACATCGGCTGGAGTCTCAAAGGCGGCTTGCCGTACCAACCGTGGGCGGCTGAGGCGCGGAAGACGCGTTCCCAGGAAAACGGGAAGGACGACCCCGTCACGCACTGTCTGCCTGGAGGCGTGGTGAAGTCACACACGTCCGCGCTGCTCAGGAAGATCGTCCAGCTTCCCGGACTCACGTTGATCCTGAGGGAAGCCGACACCACGTACCGGCAGATCTTCACGGACGGCCGGCCGCTTCCCGCGATCGAACAGCCCACGTTCGACGGCTACTCAATCGGGACGTGGGATGGCGATTCGTTTGTCGTGCAGACCGTCGGGTTCAAAGATGGATTGTGGCTCGATCGAAGCGGGAGCCCGATGACCGATGCCGCCAGGATGACCGAGCGATTCAGGCGGCCGACTTACGGCAAGCTCGAGATCGAGATCACCGTCGACGATCCCAAGGCCTACACGGCGCCCTGGACGGTCAAGCTCCACCACTCGATCGTGCTCGACACGGAACTGCTCGATTACACCTGCCTGGAGAACGAGAAGAGCCTCGCGCACATCGTCGGCCGCTAGCGCGCCTGTTCTGTTTCGAGCAGACGCATGCTATCCGGCGGATAGCGCGTTCCTGCTGCCGCTCCGAGCGGGAATGCGCCGTCCAGCGCGGCGAGCTCGGCGGTCGTCAGAGCGAGATCCGTGGCCGCCGCGTTCTCCTCGATGTACTGCCGGCGCTTGGTGCCCGGGATCGGCACGACGTCGGAGTCTTTGGTGAGGAGCCAGGCCAGCGCCAATTGGGCCGTCGAGCAGCCTTTCGCGCGCGCCATCTCCTCGAGTCGATCCGCCAGCGCCGTGTTCTTGCGGAGATTGTCCGGCTGGAATCGCGGCAGCTTCAGACGCACGTCATTTTCGACGAAACCGCGAGCATCCTTGACCGTGCCGGTCAGGAACCCGCGACCGAGCGGACTGAAGGCGACGAAGCCGATTCCGAGCTCGCGACAAATCGGCAACACGCTGAGCTCCGGTTCCCGCGTCCATAGCGAGTACTCGCTTTGAAGCGCCGCGATTGGATGCGTGGCGTACGCACGCCGCAGCGACTGCGGGCCGGCTTCCGACAGTCCCAGATATCTCACCTTGCCCTCACGAACGAGATCTGCCATCGCCCCGACTGTCTCTTCGACAGCCACGACGGGATCGATCCGATGCAGGTAATACAGATCGATCGTCTCGACGCCGAGCCGTTCAAGACTGGCCTCGCAGCAGGCGCGCACGCGCTCCGGCCGCGCATCCACGTGCGTCGCGGTACCGCCGCCGGGTGGCGGCACCAGGCCGAACTTGCTGGCCAGCACGACTTCGTCCCTGCGAGCGCGAATCGCGCTCCCGACGAGCCGCTCGTTGGCACCTTTGGCGTAGGAGTCCGCCGTATCGATCAGCGTGACGCCGAGATCGAGCGCGCGATGAATCGTGCGGATCGATTCCGCATCGTCCGGGGTGCCGTAACTCTGCGACATGCCCATGCAGCCCAGGCCGATTGCCGAAACGGTCAGTCCGCTGGTTCCCAGTCGCCGAAGTTCCATAATCTCGTAAGATACCGCAGGAGCCGCTCGCTCGAGGCTCGCCTCCGTGTCACTTTCGGAGGTCGTCGGTGGAGCGCGAGGCTTTAGGCGACCGGCGCTGTTTCAGGAGGCGCGATGCGGGAGGTTCTTGTTTGTAGCGCGGGCCTCATGCTGATTGTTGCAGGCATGACCGCGCAGGAGCACAGCTACACACCGGCCGACATCGAGAGCGGCTCGAAGCTGTATCAGGCGAGCTGCGCCGGCTGTCACGGTCCGAACGGCGACATGGTGCCCGGCGTCGACCTGCTGCGCAATCAGTTCCGGCGCGCCACGAGCGACCCGGAAATCGTCCACATCATTCAGGCCGGCATTCCCGGCACCACGATGCCGCCGAGCAGCTTCACCGAGACCCAGGCCGGATCGATTGTCGCGTTTCTGCGCTCGGCGTCACCGGCCTCCGGTCGTGGAGGCGCGATGGCGAGCGTGCCGCGGGGCGACATGACGAACGGCCGTGCGATCTTCACGGGGAAAGGGCAGTGCGCGACCTGTCACCGCGTCAACGGCGACGGTCCGCGCCTCGCGCCCGAGCTCACCGACATCGGCACGATTCGTCAGCCGCTGGAGCTCCAGGAAAAAATCCTCGATCCGAATCGACTCGTGAGGCCCGCGAATCGCAGCGTCGAGGTCGTGATGAAGGACGGCACGAAGATCGGGGGACATCTGCTGAATCAGGATACGTTCACCATTCAGCTGCTCGATTCGCGCGAGCGGCTCGTATCGCTGTCACGCGCCGATGTGCAGGAATTCAACGTCCTCAAGGACTCTCCAATGCCGTCGTATCGCAACAAGCTGACGCCCGACGAAATCAACGACGTCGTGGCGTACCTGGTTTCTTTGAAAGGGCTCCGGCCATGACGGTCCGAGGCGAGCGCACCATCCGACGTTTGCTGCTCCTGCTCGCGTTTGCTGGCGCCGGGTCGGTGCTCGGCGCGCAGCAGCAGGTGACTTTCGATCGCATCCTTCGCGCAAGCCAGGAGCCGCAGAACTGGCTGACCTACTCCGGCAGCCTGGCCGGCCATCGCTACACGCTGCTGACGCAGATCACGCCTGCCAACGTCCGAAACGTGGAATTGCAGTGGGTGTTTCAGACGCGGACACCGGCAGAGCCGGCCGAGAAATTCGAGGCCACTCCGCTGGTGGTGGACGGCGTCATGTATACCGTCCTGGCGCCGAATCACGTCGTCGCGCTGGATGCGGCGACCGGCCGGATGTTCTGGATGTACTCGCCGCGGCTGTCGCCGCTGGCACGCGTCTGCTGCGGCCGCGTGAACCGCGGGCTGGCGATCCTCGGCGAGACGCTCTTCATGGGGACGATCGACGGTCATCTGATCGCGATTGATGCAAAAACGGGCCGCCCGGTCTGGGACGTCTCGCTGTCGAAACCCGAACTCGGATATTCCTTCACGATGGCGCCGCTCATCGTCAAGGACAAGGTCATCATGGGACCGGCCGGCGGCGAGTACGGCATTCGCGGATTCATCGCGGCGTTCGACGCCAAGACCGGAGGCGAGGTCTGGCGCTTCAACACGGTCCCGGGGCCGGGCGAGCCCGGACACGAGACCTGGCCGGCGAACAGCGACGCGTGGCAGCGCGGTGGCGGATCGATTTGGACGACCGGCGCCTACGATCCCGAGTTGAATCTGATGTACTTCGGCACGGGCAATCCCGGTCCGGACTGGAACGGAGATCCGCGCCCCGGCGACAACCTTTACACCGATTCGGTGGTCGCGCTCGATCCCGACACCGGCCGTCTGAAGTGGCACTACCAGTTCACGCCCCACGACGAGTTCGACTACGACTCGACGCAGGTGCCGGTGCTCACCGATCTCGCGTGGCAGGGTCGCCAGCGGAAGGTCATGCTGTGGGCGAATCGGAACGGCTTCTGGTACGTGCTGGATCGCGTGACGGGCGAATTTCTGCAGGGCAAGCCGTTCGTGCGCGTGAATTGGGCCGAGGAGATCGACTCCAAGGGCGTTCCGAAACGCTTGCTGAATGCGACCCCTGAAGGCACGCTGGTCTATCCGAACAATCAAGGCGCCACGAACTGGTATTCGCCGTCGTACAGCCCCCGGACCGGCTACTTCTACATCCCGACGTGGATGGACACCTACTCGACCTACACGAAGGCGCCGGTCGAATACAAAGAAGGCAATCAGTACGTCGGCCGGTTTCCGACGATGACCGTGCCGGCACTGCGGACGGGACCGGGTGCGGTCAACCAGCGAACGCCGCAGGAAGGATACGGCGCGATCCAGGCGTTCGATCCAAGAAGCGGCGAGCTGAAATGGCAATTCAAGATGAGCGACGTGACCGACAGCGGCGTGCTGACGACGGCGACCGATCTCGTCTTTGCAGGCGGCCGGGAGGGCTACTTCTTCGCACTCGACGCGCGCAGCGGCGAGATGCTGTGGAAGGGGAACGTCGGCGGTCAGGTCTCGGCCGGGCCGATGTCGTACGCGGTTGGTGGCAAGCAGTACGTCGCGATCGCCGCAGGAAGCGCGCTGTTCGTGTACGGTCTACGACAATGACATTTCAGACTCAGAATTCAGATTTGACTCACCGCTCTGACATCAAACTGAAATCAATCTGCACTCTGAACGCGGAAATCTGAACTGCCACTGTCACTCTGGCCAGACTTCACGTGCGGTGTCGACGATGAGGCGCAGCTTCGCCCACTGTTCGCCTTCGCTGATCTGATTCCCCTCGACCGTGCTCGAGAAGCCGCACTGTGGGCTCAGGCACATGTTCTCAAGCGGCATGTAGCGCGCGGCGTCCTTGATGCGCGCGATGAGGTCCTGTCGCGATTCCAGCGCGCCCACCTTCGTGGTCACCAATCCGAGCACGACCGTCTTCTCTTTCGGCACGAGCCGCAGCGGCCGAAAATCGCCGGCACGCTCGTCGTCGTACTCGAGGAAATAGGCGTCGACGTTCAGCTGGTTGAACAGGACGTCGGCTACCGGCTCGTATCCGCCCTCGGCAACCCACGCGCTCTTGAAATTGCCGCGACACAGGTGGACGGCAACGGTCAGGTCCTTCGGACGGCCGTCGATCACGGCGTTGATGAGCGCAGCGTAGGCGCGCGGAAGCTGGTCGGGATCGTGACCGCGTTCGCGGGCGCCCGCGCGGAGTTTCGGATCGCACAGGTACGCGAGGTTCGTGTCGTCCATCTGGAGATAGCGGCAGCCGGCCTGGTAGAGCGAGTTCATCTCGTCGCGGTAGCACTGCGCCAGATCAGCGAAGAACTCGTCCATGTCGGGGTAGGCGTTGATGTCGATCGTCTGTCGCCCGCCGCGAAAATGCACCATCGTCGGCGATGGGATCGTGACCTTGGGCGTTTGCGTCGTCACGGACTCGAGGAATTCGAAATCCGCTTTCTGAATGTCGACAACATGGCGCAGCTTGCCCGTAACCGAGAGGCTCGGTGGCGCGAAGTCGATGACCCCGGTGCGGCTGTGGAATTTCGTTTCAATCCCGCCGGTGACCGTCACGCCTTCGAGCTTTTCCAGAAAGTCGATGTGGAAGAAGGTGCGGCGGAATTCGCCGTCGGTGATGCTCTTCAGCCCGACGTCTTGCTGCTTCTTTACGACCTCACGGATGTGCGTGTCTTCGATCTGTCGGAGCTCGGCCTTCGAGATGGCGCCCGCCTGCTGCCGCCGGCGCGCCTCGATGAGCGCCGGCGGCCTCAGAAGGCTGCCGACGTGGTCTGCGCGGAACGGTGGATTCGTCTTCGACATCGAGGAACCTCAGGCGCTAATAGGGCCAGCGCCGTAACGGAAAGACGATCTTTGTCCGTCCGGATTTTACGCTAGAGTAGTGCGGCATGCGACGCCGGGAGTTTCTGGCAGCGCTGGCCGCAACGGGGCTGGCGCCGGCCGCGCGGGCGCAGTCGCCGCCGGGCACCGTCCGCAAGGGGCGGATCAAGCAGGCGCTGATGCGCTTCAACTTCGGGCGCGACACGAAGCTGTCGTTCGACGACATGTGCCGCGAGGCCGCGCGCGTCGGCTGCCACGGCTTCGATCTCGTCGGGCCGCAGGACTGGCCGACGCTCAAGAAGTACGGGCTCATCTGCACCATGGCGCCAGCCATGGGCGTCACCATCAGCGACGGGCTGATTCGGCCGGAACTCCACGATGCAATCGAGCGCGCGATGCACAGCGAGATCGATCAGTGCGCCGCGAATGGATACCCGAACATCATCACGGTCGGCGGCGAGCGGCGCGGCATCGGCTACGAAGAGGGGAAAGACCACGCGGTCGCCGTGCTCAACCGGGTGAAGGCGCACGCGGAAGACAAGGGCGTCACGATCTGCATTGAGGTCGTCAACAGCAAGTACACCGATCCCGAGTTCGGCCGCGCCGACGCCATCTTCGACCACCTGGCCTGGGGCGTGGATCTGTGCAAGCGCGTGAGCTCGCCGCGAGTGAAGATCCTCTTCGACATCTACCACGTCCAGATCATGGAGGGTGATGTCTGCGCCAACATTCGCGAGTACTTCCCCTGGATCGCCCACTTTCACGCGGCCGGTGTCCCGGGCCGCCACGAGCTCGACGACACACAGGAGATCAATTACCGGTTTGTGGCGAAGACGATCGCGGACCTCGGGTTCACCGGCTACGTCGCGCACGAGTACCGGCCCTCACCGGGACGCGACCCGCTCGAGAGCCTGAAGCAGGTTTTCCAAATCATGGACGTGTGAGCGGCCGAGGGTTGGGGAGTAGGGAGTAGAGATTGGATTGGGGGTAGGGAGCCAGTATGAAACGTATTCCCCGGTGGATTGCCTTTGTTCTCATCAGCGGCGTCATTGCTGGGCTCCTTGTTTACTCCGCCGACGGCGTGCACG
This sequence comes from Acidobacteriota bacterium, assembly GCA_046728115.1. Classification (GTDB taxonomy): domain Bacteria; phylum Acidobacteriota; class Vicinamibacteria; order Vicinamibacterales; family CAVVIG01; genus CAVSWN01. The sequence goes on from JBKPDW010000072.1 coordinate 6,787, forward strand.
CGCAGCGGCGAGCTCCAGAGGGGTACATCTCCGGCGTGGTCAAAAGCGCGCAGGGCGCCGAGGCCGGCGTCTGGGTCATCGCCGAGACCAAGGATCTCCCGACCAATTTCATCAAGATCGTCGTCACCGACGATCAGGGCCGATTCATGATGCCGGAGCTGCCCCCCGCGAGCTACAGCGTCTGGGTCAGGGGCTATGGTCTCGTCGATTCGACGCCAGTGCAGATGAAGCCGCGCACCGACAGCGTGACGTTGACGGCGGTGGCGGCGAAGACGCCGCTGGAAGCGGCGAAGGTGTACCCGGGCAACTATTGGCTATCGCTGCTCGAGCCGCCCGCCGCGAGCGAGTTTCCGGGCACGGGACCGCAGGGCAACGGACTCGGGCCGGCGATGCAGAGTCAGAACCACTGGATCAACTCGCTGAAATCGGACTGCAACTTCTGTCATCAGCTCGGGAACGCTGAGACGCGCTCCGTGGATCACGTCCTCCAGGCCAAGCCCGAGCTGAAAACGCACGCCGAAGCATGGGAATGGCGGCTCGGCACCGGCGTGCGCGGGACGGCCATGTATGCGGTGATCAACACGCAGGGGAAGGAACGCTCGCTGAAGACGTATGCCGATTGGACCGAGCGCATCGCCAAGGGCGAGGTGCCGCCCTCGCCGGCACGTCCGACCGGCGTCGAGCGCAATCTCGTGGTCACGCTGTGGGACGTCGGCGACGATCATTCGTTTATGCACGACGAGATTTCGACCGACAAGAACCATCCGACCGTGAACGCGAATGGACGCGTCTACGCGGTGTCGGCAGGCCACGGGCAGCTCGTGGCGCTGGATCCGTACGAAAACAGCACGTTCACCATGGACATTCCAACGCGGGAAGCCAAGGAAAAAGTGCCGTCGCGGTTTCCGGCGCCGAATCGGCCGTCGCTCCATTGGGGCAACGAGCACTTGTGGGGAAACCCGCCGTACGATCCGGCCGACCCGCACAACCCGATGTTCGACAGCAAGGGCCGCGTCTGGATGACGTCGAAGATTCGCAGCAATGCCGATCCATCGTGGTGCAGCGATGTCACCAACAAATTCGCGGAATGGTTCCCGCTCCGCAACAGTGCCCGTCAGGCGTCCTACTACGATCCCAGGACCAACAAATTCACGTTGATCGACACCTGCTTCAGCACGCACCACCTGCAATTCGACAACGATCCCGACGAGACGCTGTATTTCAACGAGCTCACTGGTCCGATGTTCGGCTGGATCGACACGAAGGTGTACGACGAGACCCATGACGAGCAGAAGGCGGTCGGCTGGTGCGGCCAGGTGCTCGACACCAACGGCGACGGCAAGATCACGAAACCGTGGAACATGCCAGCAGGTCGCGGCGGCGATTCAGTGGTCTACCAGGGCGACACGGCCGGAGCGCCTGCGCCGGGAAATGCGGCCGCAGCCGGTGCACGCGCAGCGCCAGCGGGCCGCGGTGCGCCGCCGTTCGACCCCAAACTGGACACGATGGTCAGCTACAGCATGTATTCGGTGATTCCGAGCCCCGTGGACGACACTGTCTGGGGTGCCAGCGAGCGATTCCCGGGATATCTCATTCGTCTGCAGCGGGGCAGCAATCCGCCCGCCACTTGCATGACGCAGATCTTCAAGGTCCCCGAACCCGGCTTCGATCCCCGGGGCATCGACATCGACAGCCACGGCGTGGTCTGGACGGCCCTGGCTGCCAGTAGTCATCTCGCGAGCTTCGACGTCCGCAAGTGCAAGGATCTTGACGGTCCGGCCAGGACCGACGGCAGTCTGTGCCGCGAAGGCTGGACTCTCTATCAGACGAAGGGACCGAAATTGCGGGGGACGGAAATCCCGGCCGACTTTCACTATTACAACTGGGTGGATCAGCACAACATCTCGGGATTCGGCGCCGATACGCCGTTCGCCACCGGGTCGAATTCCGATGCGCTGCTGGCGCTGAACCCGCAGACGCGCGAGTGGATCACGTTGCGGGTGCCCTATCCGCTCGGTTTCTACTCGCGCGGGATGGACGGCCGGATCGACGATCCCAACGCAGGATGGAAAGGCCGCGCGCTGTATGCGAATTACGGTACGCACTTCGTGTGGCACATCGAGGGGGGCAAAGGCACGAAGGGCAAGATCGTCAAGTTCCAGATTCGGCCGACTCCGATGGCTCGATAGTTACAAGAAAGGTACAAGCACCGACCTCGCTTGACCGACGCGTTGGATACCGCGATCCGCCGCGCTGGATCTGCCGGGGTGATGAATACCCAGCGGATCTATTCGCCACGCCGAGGTTCGCGGAACTCATCCATCTCAAAAGATCATCGCCAGTTGAACGTCGTGTGGCAGTAAGATTCCACGTCAACGCACGTCCATGACGCGATACTCGACGCTGTTACCGACGGTGGTCCTGCTCGCATCGTGGCTGTCTTCGACCGCGACGGCACAGGAGCCCGCGCGCGGACGCGGCGCGGCCCCGCCACGGGCCACACGGCCGCCGCTTTTCCTGCGTGAGGAATGGAAGCAGACGCCGGCCGGCGGCGAGCATCCGGTCGTTCTCTCTGAGGCCCTTTCAAACCCGAACATCGAACTCGAGTTGTACAGCGCCGCCGGCAAGGATATCCAGTTGGAAGCGGCCATGGTCCCGGAGGCTGGATCGATATCGCGACGATTGAGATCTTCGCGAGGTCGATCGACTGATGATGGCTCAGGTTGAACGAGGTGTTTCATGCGAACGATGACGAAGTGTCTGGCGATCCTCGGCGTCGTGCTGTTGCCAGCAACGGTCCTTGCGCAGGGTTCTCTCACGGGCACCGTCCGCGACGGCTCGGGTGCGGTGCTGCCCGGCGTCACGGTCGAGGCGTCAAGCGACGCCCTCATCGAGAAGACGCGTTCGGCGACCACCGACGGGACGGGCCAGTACCGCATCATCGATCTGCGTCCCGGCATCTACGTGTTGACGGCCACGCTCCCCGGGTTCGCGACCTTCAAGCGCGACAACATCGACCTCTCCGGCACGCAGACGATCACTATTCCGATCGAAATGCGCGTCGGCGCGATCGAGGAAAGCGTCGTCGTCACCGGTGAATCGCCGGTGGTCGACGTGCAGAACGCCAGGCGCGAAATCGTCATGAACTCCGAGACCATCCAGACGCTGCCGGTCGCACGAGCCGCGGGGGCGCTGCTCAATGCGACCCCCGGGCTGACGGTCGACACCAACGGTCCGGCGTTGTCGCCGACGATGACGTTCTTCAACGCGCACTCGAGCGGAGCGAATTCGACCTCGGTTGCGGGCGAAGGCCGCATGACCGTCAACGGCATGACCGTCGCGGCCGCGAGGAGCGGAGGTGTGTCGTCGTACGTGTATGACACACCCAACTCGCAGGAAGTGGCCATCACCGTCGGCGCCGGACTTGGCGAAAGCGACATCGGCGGCCCGGTGATGAACCTGGTCCCGAAGTCAGGCGGCAACAGGTTCGCCGGCACCGTGTTCTTCAACGATGCAGGCAAGTGGTCGCGCGGCAACAACCTGACCGACGACCTCCGCGCGATCGGCCTGACGCAGACCCCTGGCATCATCCAGGCGTATGACGCCAGCGCCTCGTACGGCGGCCCGATCAAGAAGGACCACCTGTGGTTCTACGGCAGCTACCGCAACCTCGACACGCAGACGGCGATGGAAGGCATTACGGCGAACGCGAACGCCGGTGACCCGTCGCGCTGGGATTGGGTCGGCTCGCCGATCAACGCCCGCCTGGTGCAGGACCGCCAGATGATAATCGGTCGCCTGACGGGCCAGGTTGGAAGGAACCGCTTCACGTTCAACTCCGAATACCAGCATCGTTGCGAAGGCACGCCGCTGAAGCTCGAGACGCAGGGCTGCCACAACCGCGCTGCTGACTGGATCGGGCTTGGCAACAACGCCGCGCCATTCCAGTCGCCGGAAGCGACGTCGACGGCAGCGCGCGGCTACTTCGACGCGCCCTTCTACGTCAATCAGCCGTTTTGGACGATGCCCGTGAGCAACAAACTGCTGCTCGAGGCTGGCTACACAGCATTCCGTTACAACCCGATCTTCGGGTTTCCACCCCCGGACGGCATCACGAACATGGTTCCAGTCACCGAACAGTCGAACGCGATCAATCCGGCCACCGGCCAGCGTTACGCGCCGCAGCCGACCTACGCGTATCGCGCTGTGGAGTCGTGGGGATGGGCCGTCGGCAAGACCGATGGCTGGCGTGCGTCGGCGTCCTACGTCACCGGCGCACACAACCTGAAGGTCGGCTATCAGGGCAACCGGCTGGACCAGCTCGATCAGACGATTGCGAACGACACGCAGCTCGGCTACCGATTCAACCAGGGGGTCGCGAATGCGGTGAGCTACTACCTGCCTGATTTTGGCCGTCGAACCATCACCACGCTCCACGGCATCTTCATCCAGGACAGCTGGACCCGCAAAGGGCTGACAGTGCAGGGCGCGCTGCGCTACGACCGCGCCTCGAGCTACGCGCCCGTCGACCAGAACGGCACCACACGGACGTCGTTCCTGAATCCCGCGCCCATCACGATCCAGGAGACGCCGGGCGTCGACGCCTACAACGATCTCACGCCGCGCGTGGCCGTCGCCTACGACCTGTTCGGCAACGGCAAAACAGCCGTCAAGTTCAACTGGGGCCGCTACCTCGCGTACGCCGCGAACGATCCGCCGTACACGTCGACCAACCCCGGCTTTACCGTCGTGCGGTCGGTCACGAACCGCGGCTGGACCGATTCGAACCGGAACTACGTCGTCGACTGCGACCTGCTCAATCCCGCGCTGCAGGATCGATCGGCGACCGGCGGCGACATCTGCGCCGCCGCGGTCGGCAACCAGGCCAACTTCGGCAAATTGGGCGCCGCGACGATCGTCAATCCCGACGTGCTGCACGGCTGGGGCAAGCGTCCGGGGGACTATCAGTGGGCCGCTACGCTGCAGCACGAGATCATCCCACGCGTGTCGGTGGACGTCAGCTACACGCGCCGGAACTTCTTCGGATTCTTCGTGACCGACGACCTGAATCGCGACGTCAACACCGCGTACGAGACCTACACGCTGACGGCGCCGCAGGATCCGCGGCTGCCGGGCGGCGGTGGCTATCCGATCACGGTGTACACGCCCACGGCCGCGGCCAACGCCATTCCATCCAAGACGTATCTGACGTGGGAAACCGACTACGGTCCGGAGCGTACGAGCTACTGGCACGGCGTCGACTTCACGCTCAACACGCGCCTGCGTGAAGGCCTGACCACGTCGATCGGCACGAGCACCGGACGCGCCGTCCTCGACGACTGCGCGACCGCCACGAAATACAACCAGGTGAACACCGTCACCAACGTCTCCGCCGGTCCCGATCCGCGGGGCTGCCACAGCGTCGATCCGTTCCAAACGACCGTGCGCGGGCTCGCGACCTACATCATCCCGAAGATCGACGTGCTCGTCAGCGGAGCGTTCCGGTCGCAGCCACCGGTCCAGCTTGGGGCACCTCAGATGGGCGCCACGATCGCGGCCGGCGGCAACTCGGCGCAGTGGATCGTGCCGAACGCCGTCATCGCGGCGGCGCTCGGTCACCTGCCGGTGGGCGCGACACCCACCGGCACCACGACGATCCAGATCGCAGACAACGTCAACCGCGTGTACGCGGACACCCGGCGGACGCAGATCGACATGCGGTTTGCCAAGGTCCTGCGCTTCGGCCGAACGCGATCGGACGTCGGCATCGACCTGAACAACTTGCTGAACACGAACTACGCAACCGGTTACAACACGACTTATACGTACAGTGTCGGCAACACCGCGAACGGCGGCACGTGGGGCAATCCGACGAGCATCTACGGGCCGCGGTTCGTGCGGATCAACTACACGCTGAACTTCTGAATCGACCAGACGGCTAGAGGGTGGCCTGGGCGTCGTTGACGGCCCGGGCCGCTCTCGTCACTTCTCCGGCGCAACCATCTTGGTGAGCCGCGCAACGCTCGTGTCGCCTGTGTACAGGTTGCCCTGCGAATCCATGGCCATGTAGTTGGATTCGACGAACTGGCCGTCGCCTCTGCCGGGTCCGTTCCCGATCGCACCAAGTACGTTGCCGTCCCAGTCGATCTTGAAGATCTGGCCGTCCTGCCCGGTCGCCAGCCACAGCTGCTTGTGCGGGTCCACATAGAGGGCGCACGTGAGGTTTCTCATCTGAATCGTCTTGAGAAACTTGCCGCGTGCATCGTAGACGACCAGCCGATATTCCTCGCGGTCCGCGATATACACGTTGCCGTTGGCGGGATGAATTGCAATCCCGTGGACCATGCTGAAATGACCCTGTCCGGCATGGTTGCCGAACCATTGATTGATGAATTTGCCGTTCTTGTCGAGGTGCAGAACGCGCGCGGCGCCGATGTTGTTGGTCGGAGACCTGTCCGTGTCGTTGGGACTCTCGTTCGCGTGACCCTCGCCAATGTAGATGTCGCCATTCGAAGCGAAGGCGAGATGCAGCGGCTGCCAGAGCAGCCGTTGTCCCTTGGCTTCGTCCCAGTCGCCGCGTTGTCCCTTCACACCGATGGTCAGCAGGAGCTTTCCTTCCGGACTGAGTTTCATCACGGTGTCGCCATTCTCGTCGCAGATCCAGACGTTGTCCTCGGCGTCAATCGCCATGCCGTGCGCTTTGTTCTGGTGGCCGATCACGTCGTCGCCAATCGCGCGAACGAGCTTGTGATTCTCGTCGAACTCGAACAACTGCGGCTTTCCCGGGGCGTTGCGCTGAAAGGCGAAGAGGTGCCCTTTCGAATTGATCGCGACAGCGGCCACACCACCTCCGCCTTCTGGCAAGGCAAATGGATACGCGTATGTGAAGCCCAGATCGGGCGTGCGCACTTCATGAGGAATGATGTTGCGCTCTCTTCCCCATGCGCAGATGGGCGAATGCGTGCACGGCTCGGCACCCGAGTTGCCTTGGATGGCACCTCGCCCACCGGCCGGCGTCCCCGTTTGAGAGAATGCCAGGACTGAAGAGAACAGGGCGAGAGCCACGACTCCAGCGAGAGTGCGTCCTCTCATATCAACCTCCCGATAAGTCGCGACGGTGAGAACGATCAGTCGCGTGCGAGCTTGAAATCGCCTTTGCTCTCGCCCTGCGTCCAGGTACCGGAGAGCGTGCGGTTATACGACCCGAGATTGGAGAGCTTGCCGTCAATGACGTAACGAACAGCTGCGCTCTTGTCCTTCGCCGCGCGCTCGGCCTCGATGTGGATGGTCCACGTGCTCGAGTCGAGCGTGGCGGTTTTGAACGGCACGGCGTCTGGCCCGGGATCGATCGTGCCGTCGATTTTTTTCCCGTCCCACGTCATGACGACGGTGACGTCGTGGCGCTGTTGAGGCGACGAACCCCAGTCGCCGTACCACGTGCCGACGAGCGGATGCCCTTCCTGGGCGAATGCCGTCGAGGCCAGCGCGACGACCGCGCACAACAGTCGTGCCCTAGGCCTCGCTCGTGTCAAGGGATGATTCTCCGCTGGCGCGACACCGAGGCGTCGGCGCCAACCATCCCTTGCGGCGAGCGGTTGTTATCCTGACAGATGTATTCGAACAACTCGGTGCCGGGACTCCATCGCAGGATGAAGCCGCCGGTCCAGATGGCTGTGTAGGCGCCCGGGTCGTCTATCGTCGCTTCATACTTCAACGAGTTGAAATCGCTGCGTGTGAAGCGCTCGACCAGATGGAGCTGCTCGGTGTGCGGGGTGCCCTCTCGGTCCATCCAGAACTTCGTGTTGAAGCCGACCGTGTCAACGACGAGCGCATCGCCCTCCCAGCGGCCGACCGAATGTCCGTAATAGCTCGGATCGAGGTCCTTGGGATGCGGCCGGCCGTCCATGTAGATCGTGCGGAATGTGTGCGGCCCGCCGACGTCGAAGATGTACACGCGCTTCATCTCCGGCATGTCCACGAATTCCACGCCGTACGGCGTGATGAACTCGCGCGGTCCGCCCGAGGCCTTGCATCGGGTGTGCGGCTCGTCTCGCTCGAAGTTCGCCTGGCGTGCGGCGTGCAGCGCTCGGGCCCACAGCTGAAAAGGCACGGCTTCGAGCGTGATGTTGTCGGGTAGATGACTGGTCGGGTTCGCGCGGTTGACGCTCTTCGGGTTGAGCGACAGTTGGACGATGCCAGCGGGCGTCCACAGTCCTTTCTCGCCCGGAGGCGGCCCGAGATTGACACGACCGTCCGGCCAATGCGGCGTCGGCTTCGACGGCGGCGCTCCTCCTCGCCGCTGCGCGTTCGCCGACATCGATAGCACCATCGCGGCCACGAACGCACCGAACGCGAAGACCGCGAAGGAGAACAGCCGACCCAACGCCGCGCCGGTCGGGACGCGTGTCATCGCGTTGATGGGTCACCGCTCGAGGCGGCTCCCAGCGTTTTGCCGTCGGCGGTCTTGACCGTCCTGGCGTTGGCTCGCTTGCCGCCGTCGCGCGCGAGGGCGCCCGCCACGGTGACGACGTCGCCGATTTTCATCGTGTCGCGCAGCCACCCGCGCTGCTGCAGCTGATGCGGCGCGCCCATCTCGAGGGCCCACCGGACCGTCTCACCTTCGTCGTCCTTGACGTTGATGTAGAACCACACGTGCGGGTTCATCCAGTCGATCCGCGTGACCACCCCCGTCAGCGTGATCGGCTTGCTCGCGTCGAACTCCGCGGCAAAGGAATGATGGGCGCTCGCCGGTGCGGATCGCAGGGCAATCACGGCTCCGAGCGCGATGACTGTGGACGTCAGACGTTTTGGTGTCATGGCCGATTGTCCTGGCAAAAATACTCCGGCATGTCCTCGCCGGGCACCCACCGCAGCGTCCAGCCGGCGGACCACTGACGCGTGTAGGCGCCCGGATCCTCGATGGTCACATCGTAGCGCAGTGTACCGAAATCGGGCCGCGCGAGCCGCTCGACGAGGTGCAGCTGCTCGGTATGCGGCAGCCCGCCGTTGGAGAACCAGAAGCGCTCGTTGAAGCCCTTGGTATCGACGACCAGCGAATCGCCCTCCCAGCGCCCGACAGCGCGGCCAAAGTAGAGCGGGTTGTCGGCATCCCCCTCGACCTGGCCTTTCTGTTCGCGGCCGTCGGTGTAGATGAGACGCCAGTTTCGATTGCCGCCGCCCATCATCACGAACACGCGCTGGCGATCGCGCTGCTCGAGGAACTGGATGCCGTAGCGGTTCTGAAACTGCCGCGGCCCGCCCGGCGGCAGGCAGTGCACGAACATCGGATCGTCCTTGAGGAAGGCGCGCTGGCGGTAGACGTACAGATCGCGGGCCCAATCCTGGAACGGCGCGACGCGAGGCGCGTCGGCCACGCTGCGCAGCAGGCCGTCGGCATCTGCTTCCACGACGACACCGCGCTCGACCAGCGTTGTCGCGCTCGGACTCGCCCAGTAGCCCGTTTCGCCGGGCACCGCGCCCAGTCGCGGCTGTCCGTCCGGCCAGCGGGGCGTCGGCTCGTTCGTGGCGGCTGGTGCCGCGCTCGGGCGCGCGAAGAACACGCGCTGTCCGGTGCGCGCGACCACCATCGACATCGACCAGGCTTGCTTGCTGCCGTCGCGCGCGGCGATTCCCTCCACCGTGACGACGTCGCCGACGCTCAGGGTATTCCGCGTCCAGCCCTGCCGCCGCAGATCAACCGGACTGTCGAGCTCGATTGCCCAGTTGACAACGCGGCCAGGCGACTCCGCGACGTTGACGAACACGTGTGCATGGGGATTCGCCCAGTCGATGGCGGTGACCGATCCGCGCAGCGTCACCTGTTTCGCGCTGTCGAACTTCGCCGACACCGCGTGGTGCGCGGTGAGCGGCGCCAGCCCGAGCAGTAGCGCGCCGCATCCGGCAACGAACCGTCCAGGCCACCACAGGAAATCGCCGGTCATATGTGGTGCGTACACACGCCTTGGCGGAGGGTCAATTCTGGACCCTTTCGCTCGAGGAAGTGTATACAATTCGCGCAATGAAGCACCTTCTTTTATCGGCCCTGGCTGCCATCTCGGCCGCGATGTTTGCAGCGACATTGTCCGGCCAAACTGCCGTGTCGGTCACTGCGGACCGGTTGGTCGGCGCCCAGAACGAGCCGAACAACTGGCTGATGATGAACGGCGATTATGGTTCCACCCGGTACTCGAAGCTGACGCAGATCAACCGTCAGAACGTCAAGAACCTTCGTCTGGCCTGGGCGATGGCGCTGGGCGGCATGCAGGACGTGGGACAGAACGGTCCGGAGACCGAGATGCATCCGCTCGTCGACAACGGTTTCCTGTACACGAGCGACGGCTGGGGCACGATCTACAAGATCGACGGCCGCGATGCGAACAAGGGCGCGTTCGTCTGGGTGGCCGACCCCGGCGTCAAGCACCAGGGGAACCTGCCGCGCACCCGCGGGATTGCGCTCTGGGAAGACCTCGTGATCGCCAATCTTCCCGACGGCCGGGTGATTGCGGTGAATCGCGACACTGGCGAAATCGTGTGGGACCGAATGGTGGCCGTAACCAACGAATTCGGCAGCAGGGAACGATTCAATGCGGCGCCGATCACGGTCGACGGCAAAGTGATCGTCGCGAACGGCGCGGGAGACGCCAAGACGCGCGGCTGGATCGCGGCGCTCGACGCGCGATCGGGCAAGGAGTTGTGGCGCTGGTACGTCGTGCCGAAGCCCGGCGATCCTGGCAGTGAAACGTGGAAGGATAAGAACAACGCGTGGAAGACCGGCGGAGGCGGCCTCTGGCAAACCGGTTCGTACGACCCGGCGACGAAGCTCACCATCTGGGGCACCGGGAATCCAGTACCCATCTACGATCCTCAGGCGCGCCCCGGCGACAACCTCTACACGAACGCCGTCGTGGCGCTGAACATCGACACCGGCAAGCTCGCCTGGTACTTCCAATACACGCCGAACGATTCCTGGGACTTCGACGAAGTCGGCGTGCACATGCTGTACGACGTCACGTTCGGCGACCGCAGCCGCAAGGTCGTCGGCCATTTCGCGCGCAACGGGTTCTACTACTCGCTCGACCGCACGAACGGCGAGTTCCTGAAAGGGGAACAGTACGTCAACGATTTGAATTGGACGAAGGGTCTCAATCCCAGAACGGGCAAGCCGCTCGACTACGATCCCAACCTCGACGTGCAAATCTACAATCCGGCGGCGCGGGCGCTGCGCGGCGACCCCACCAAGCGAAGCTGTCCGACGTGGCACGGCGGCATCGCGCACCAGCCAACCGCCTACAACCCGGTGAAGCACATTGCGTATGGCGCTGGCATCGAAGGCTGCTTCTCGCAAAACGGCGCAGCCGTGGCATTCCTGTCACCTGAGGGCGGCATCGACGAAAAGAAAAGTGAGAAGCGTACGTACAGCACCGATCTGTACTATGGCTCGATGACGGCCTTCGATACCGTCAACCACAAGGTGCTCGCAAAGGTAAAAACCGACATCGAGATTCGCTCGGGCGCAACCGACACGGCCGGCGGTCTGGTATTCACGGCGTTGCAGGATGGCTGGGTCGTTGCCTACAACGACGAGACGCTCGAGGAGCTCTGGCGCTTCAACGTCGGCACCCCGCTCAAGGGTGCCCCGGTGACGTACGCTGTCGGCGGGAAGCAGTATCTCGCGGTGCAATCCGGAGGACGCCACCTGCATCCCACGAAGTTCGACAACCTCGAGAACTCGAGTTATCTGTTCGTCTTCGCGTTGAACTGAAGGTCTACTTCGGAAACTCGCGGCAGGCGTCGACGTCCGAGCCCCAGTACTCGATGCACTTGGCGCGATCCATCGGTCCTTTGCCGACGACTTTTTGTAAGAGGAAGTCGGCGACCAGATCGATTTCCCGCTGCTGGAACGTCGCGGGCGGATCGGGCATCGGCGATTTCAGATCGGCCTGCTTCATGCCATAGCAGCGGCCGTCGCTGTAGGCGAACTTGTCGAAGGCCGGCATGCCGGTTCCCGGCCGTCCACATTTGATCGTCTGAATCAACCTGGCGCGATCGAGCCTCGTTTCACGCAGGTTCGAGCCGTCCGGCATCTGGCTGTCCATCTTGCGGCCGTCAGCCGCCCACCCGTGACAGGCCTGGCAGTCGCCCTTCTGCAGGTACAGCCGCATCCCCTCGGCGACATCGGCCGCGTCAGGCGCCTGGGCGTGGCTGGCCGCGACCACGCACGCCGCCAGCATCAGCACCGCTGCGCCAAGCGTCCTCTTCATGTCCACTCCTCGTTGACCTCTGAAATCTGAACTCTGAAATGTCAGCGCGGCACGCCGAGCAGTCCTTCGGCTTTCAGGATCAGATTCATCTGCGCGACCGCCTGCTGGAGGCTCTCATCGCTGATGCGCCTGGTCAAGCCCTCGAGGTCGACCGCAAGCCTCGTGCCCGCTGAAGGGTCTGTCGACGAGCGTGTTTGCCGCGCGGCCGCGATGGCCTGATCGATCAATTCCAGAACGGTCGAAAGCGACGACAAGACCTGAGCGGCCTTCAAGGCCATGTCACCCGTCGCGCCGTCGGCGGTCATCGCCAGACCGAGATGCTGCACGGCGCCCGCTGTCGCCTTCTTGACCCCGTAGCCGGCGCCCGGCCCTTTCGGTTCGACGCCGGGATCGAGCGCGTGCAGGACGTGTCCCGCATGAAGGTGGACGTCATCCAGCCTCGAGGCCTTGGCCGCGAGCCTGGCGTGCTCGAGGGCCACTCGCGCTTCGTCGATGGCGACCGGGAGGAATCCGCGTGAGCCAGGCGTATCGCGCCAGGTCGTCATCACATGGAGGATGTGAAGATGCGCAGGAATCGCCTCGATTCGCGCGACGAGAATGGCGTCCCCGCTCAGTTCGCCGGTGATTCGTACGGGCCGCCCCGCGTACAACGGCAGACCCATCGCGTCTTGATTCGCGATCGGCACCACACGGCCGTCACGATCGACGAGCACGTACTTCTCGAGCGCCTTGATGCAGGCGAGCAGACATTGCCGGTCGGTGTCGCCGGCGGCTCTCGATTGATGCGAGGCGCCGCACAGGTTGTCAGAGAGTCTGCCGGTGAAGGATTGCTGCGCCTCGAGATGCGACCGCGCGCCGCCGCCGAGGAACGCCAGGACCGCAAAGAGCGCAAAGACGTGCTTGAACACCGTTACTCGGAGGCACCCAGCCGCTTGAGCAGCGCCACGGTGCCTGGGTGCGCGATTTGGACAGGAGGCTCGAATCCCAGCAAGTCAGCGCCGACAGGTGTCGCCGTCCGCCCCCGTCCGACCGTCGACCCGAACATGGCGGCTGCCAGCGGCGTAATCCCTCGCCGGTTTCTGACGTTGACGTCGGCGCCGCGCTCGACGAGGAATTGCACGACGGTGTCGTACCCCAGCGAGGCGGCGACGTGCAGCGCGGTGTCGCCGGCCGGGTTCGCGGCCTTCACGTCGCCACCCAGTCGCATGGCCGCTGCGACGCCCTCGCCCACGCGGATTTCCGGCTCGACCTTGCCGAAGTCAATCGTTTCGATGCCGCGCCGGCTCGCCGTGCGGCTCGATCCCATGCCTGCCGCGAGCATGAGCGCATCTGCGCCGTTCGGCATCGTGAGGCTTCCATCGGCGCCCCCGGCCACGAGCGCGGTCATGATCTCGGGCTCGAGAAACCGGGCGGCCAGCAGGTACGGCGTCGAGCCGACGAGCGTCGCCGGCAGATTCCAATCCGTGGTGTCGCGCCGCATCGGCGTGCCCTTCGTCGTCCGCAGATTCGGATTCGCGCCGCGAGCGAGGAGCGTCTTCACCAGCGTCGCATCGCTCCTCAGGACCGCGGCGTGGAGCGCCGCGTAGCCGCCGCCGGACGCATTCGGATCCGCCCCGTGCTCGAGGAGCAGCGCCGCGACTGCTCCATTGCCGCTATGAGCGGCGAGTACGAGCGCGCTCACGCCATCCGGCTGCACGTCGTTCGGATCGGCACCGGCTTTCAACAGAAGCTTCGCGGAGTCGATGTCGCCCACACGCGCCGTGAACAGCAGCGGCGTGGTACCGCCGCGAAGCACCGTATAGTTCAGCTCCTCGCGTCCGGCACGCTGCGTCTGCTCGCCGACGACGGTCTGGGCGTAGATCCGGGAGCGGGCGCGAATATTGGCGTGAGCGTCGATGAGCGCCTGGACGACATCGGCGTGCCGCTCGGAGGCAGCCCACATGAGCGCGGTCTGATCGTGCTCATGCTCCTTTGCGTTCACGTCGGCGCCGTGCGCGATCAGCGCCTGGACGGCCTTCGCGCCGCCGGCGCGGGCGCACGTCATGAGCACCGTTTCACCGTTCAACAGCGCCGCCCTGGCGTTGGCGCCTCCCGCCAGCAGGCGCTCCACCATAGGCGCGCTGCGGTTGGTACACGCCAAATGGAGCGGCGTCGCGCCCAGATCGTTGGCGGCGTTCGCGCGCGCCCCGGCGCGAATGAGGAGATCGGCCATGGCGAGGTCGTCGCGGTGCACGGCCCAGTGCAGCGCCGTTGCGCCGTCGCCTTGCGTCGCGTTGACGTCGAGTCCTGCGGGGCGCTCTTTCAGCAGCGCGTTCACGGATTCGAGATCCCGATTCTTGACCGCCTGAATGAGGCGCAGATCGGCTGCCGCTCCGGCGCCGCCCAGCGCCAGAAGTACACCCGCGACGCTACAGAGAAAGGATCCGCGCATCGATGCGTCCAGTGCTGTCCCCAATCGAATCGCGGTGGATGCCGAACTGTTCCAGCAGCGTGAGGTGCAGATTCGCCAGCGGCATGTTCGTCAAGCGGACATGCCGTCCCCCCTTCAGCGTGCCGGCGCCTCCGCCCGCAAGGATCATCGGGATGTCGATCGGCGCATGGCTGTTGCTGTCGGCGATCCCCGCGCCGTACATCATCGTCACATGGTCGAGCAGCGTGCCGTCGCCGTCGGGCGTCGCCTGCAGCTTGCCGAGCAGCTTCGCGAACATCCGCATGTGATAGGCGTTGATCTTGGCGACCTTCGCCACCTTCTCAGGCTCCTGCTGATGGTGCGAGATGGGATGGTGCGCATCGGGCACGCCAATCTGCGGATACGTCATGCCGCTGTGCTCGTGCCCCAGCATCAGCGTGATGACGCGCGTGAGATCGCATTGAAACGCGAGCACCTCCAGGTCGAGCATCAGGTTCACATGATCTTCCCAGGTCGGCGGGATGCCCGGCGGGTGATCGACGAGCGGTAGCTCGCGATCGCTCTGCGCTTCGGCGATCTGGATGCGCTGCTCCACGTCGCGGACCGCGTCGAGATATTCGGTGAGCTTCGTCCGATCGTCTGGCGGGAGCGCGCCCTGCAGGTGCGCGACCTCGTCGCGCACCGAATCGAGCACGCTCCGCTGCCGGCGCAGCCGCGCGAGCCGCGCCATCGGATCGGTGCTCGTCGTGTCGCCGAACAGGCGCTCGAAAATCGCGCGCGGGTTGTTCTGCGTCGGCAGCGGCGTGTTCGGGCTCTTCCAGCTGATCGTGTTGGTGTAGGGACACGCGAAACCGGTGTCGCAGGCGCCGGAGGTTTCGCCCGACTCTATCGCCAGCTCGAGCGACGGGACCTGCGTGACCTTGCCGGTTTCCTGCGCGAGGATCTGATCCATCGAGATGCCGGCGTCGAGCCACGTCTCGCTCGTGGGCGGCGAGACGTCGGTGAGAAACCGCGTGCTTGCCTTGGCGTGCGCGCCGCCGGGCCGTCCCGCCGTCGGAATGCACTCCAGTCCGCTCAATACGAGCACGTGCTCGCGAAACGGCGCCAGCGCGCGCAGCGTCGGCGTCAGCTCGTAGCCCGTACCCTCGGTCAACGGCAGGTAGTCCTTCATGATCATGCCGTTGGGCACATACATGACGCCAAACCGGTTGATCGGTCTGGCAGCTGTCTTCTGAAATGCCGAGAGCGCTGGCACCATGCTGTCGAGCAGCGGCAGCGCCACCATCGACCCCAGGCCGCGCAACACGGTCCGCCGCGGTATCGCACGTTTCGAAATGATCATGGGTCCCCCGACATCGCCATGCTGAACGGCGTGCTCTTCGCGATGCCTGTGATGATCGACGACCACGTGTAGTCGGCGGCCGCCGCGTCGCCCGCGATCCGACGGACGGCCGGCATGTCGCGATAGTCGAGACCTCGCCCCAGTGCGTACGCCAGAAGCTTTCCTGTGAGCGTCCGGGCGAAGTCCTCTTTGTGGCCGGCGACGAAAGCGCGCAGACCGGCGATGCCCTCGAACCTGGTGCCGTCCGGAAACGACGCCGACGGATCGATCGAAACGCCGTCGCTCACCGTGCGCCACTTTCCCAACGCGTCGAAGTTCTCGAGCGAGAAACCCAGCGGATCCATACGCTGGTGACACGACGCGCACGCGGGATTTTTCCGATGCATCTCCATGCGGTCGCGCAGGGATTGCGGCTGACCGTCGGCGCCCGCCTCTTTGAGCGCAGGGATGTCGGCCGGCGGCGGCGGTGGAGGCGCGCCCAGCACGTTCGCCAGCAGCCATCGGCCGCGCATCGTCACCGACGTGCGATTCGGGTACGACGTGACCGTCAAGATGCTCGCCTGGCCGAGCAGTCCTCCGCGCGTCGCGTCGGGAAACGTCACGCGCCGGAAATGGCTGCCGTACACGTTGCCGATTCCGTAGTGAGCGGCGAGCCGTTCGTTGAGGAACGAATAGTCGGCCGTCAACAGCTCCACGACGCCGCGGTTGTCGCGAAGCTGGCTGCTGATGAACATCTTCGTCTCCTGCGCCATCGCGTCGCGCAGGTTTTCGTCGAACTCGGGATACAGCTCGGTGTCGGGGACGATGCCCGGAAGTCTGTTCAGCTCGAGCCATCGGCTCGCGAAGTTGTCGACGAGCGCGTTCGCGCGCGGATCGCGAAGCATGCGGCGCACCTGCTGCTCGAGCGCCGCCGGATCGGTCAGCTTTCCGCGAATCGCCGCCTCTCGCAGCTCGTCGTCCGGGACGCTGCTCCATAAGAAGAACGACAAACGCGAGGCGATGTCCAGATCGCTGAGGCGATACGTGGATCCTGGCGCCACCCCCGCGGGTTCGCGTTCGATGCGGAAGAGAAAGCTCGGCGCCGCGAGGATGCGTTCGAGGCCGCGTTGAATGCCAGCGTCGAAGCTGCCTTCCGATCGGCCCGACTTGTAGAAATCCAGCAGAGGCTGCAGATCACGATCGGTGACAGGACGCCGATAGGCACGTGCCGCCAGCGTCGACAGAATCTTCGTCGCGCACGGCAGCTCCGATGCGGCGTCCCGTGGACGGCAGAGAAACACGTGGCGCCGGCTCGCTGAGTCGCCGGCCGCCGGCGCGCCGTACGGACCACCGATCATCACGATCTCGACGGCGGGATTGCCATGGTAGTACTCGTTGGTCGTCCGTCCGAAGCCTGTCTGGGGCGGCTGCCGGATGCCTTCAGGCTCCCAGAAGCGCCTGACGAACGACACGCCCACTTCGTGCAGCCCGGCCTTCACGGGGACGCGCACTTCAAGATGCGCGTCGGCCGTGTGCATGTACTCTTCGAACTCGGGATCGCCCTGCGTATTTCCGGCGAAATTCTCGGGAGCCGTCATCCCCTTCGCTTCGCCGCCGACGGTGAACCGCTGCAACCGCACGCCGTCGAGACGGATGTCGATCTGGTGCGGCTCGCCCACGCCGATGATGTAGTCGTACTCCTGTCGCCGCAGCAGGACCTTGATCGTGTACTCGCCATCGAGCGGAAAAGAATGACGAATCAGCGCGCCGCCCTGCGATCCGAACGGCAGGTCGTCGCCGAGCCGATCGTCCTGCACCAGCGCCTTCGAGATTTTGAACGCCTCGATCACGGGTTGGAGCGCGGGATCGCCGACAGCGAGGCGGCTCACCGTGCGCGCGGCGGCCAGATAGTTCTCGAGCAGCCCCGGCGACACCGAGAGGACAGTCGCCACGTTATCGAAGCCTTCCTGATCGGCTTCGTCCGACGGCAGCAGCGCACGTCCATCGATCTCGAGTCCCAGCAGATCCCGAATCGCGTGGGCGTACTCGCTGCGGTTCAGGCGGTGAACGGGCACGCGGCCGGGATGGGGCTTCGCCGCAGCCGCTGCGTCGAGCTCGCTTTCCAAGGCCGCGATGGCCGCCTTGTAGGAGGCGGCATCGGGACGCGGTCGGCCCGTAGGCGGCATCTCGCCCGTGCGCAGCCTGGTCACAACTTTTTCCCACAGCTGCGCGTTGTCGCCGACGTGGGTCGCATCCAGCGTGTCCAGTTGCAGCCCAGCCGTCTTGAGTCGGCTGTTATGGCAACCGACACAGTACTGATCCAGGATCTCGCGCGTCGTGGGCGCAGGAGCCGCAGGACTTCCTGTCAGGACGCTAGTCCACGCTGGTGCCAGCGCGATCAGCGCCAGAAGACCGCGCGAACGGGCCGGTCGGTGTGGCATGTCGAGTTGCTCCGGCAAGTATGCGCCCGAGTCTCAGAACTCCGCGAGCGCAAATGCGGTCAGCGTGGTCCCCACTGGCATGAGCACGTATTGGCGGCCGTCGACCATATACGTGATCGCACCTGCGTACAGCGACGAACCCGTCTGGAAGTGCCAGAGGTTTTTGCCGGTCTTCGCATCGAACGCCATCAGATTGCCCGACCCGCCCGCGAACACGAGCCCCGACGCGGTCGACAGCACGCCAGCCCACGACTGCGTCGTGTAGGGAAACTCCCAGCGGCGATCGCCGGTCGCGACGTCGATCGCGCGCAGGGCACTGTAATTGGTTTCGATCAGCCGCTGCACCGCGCCGCCCCGATACGCGTCGCCGGCGTTGTAGTCGTCCTTCCAGGAAAAGAAGACGCCGCACGACTCGCGCGCCGTGACGAAAAACAGACCCAGCGACGGATCGAACGACGGTGGCATCCAGTTCGTGCCGCCGGACTGATCCGGACAGACTTTCGTCCCTTCCTCACTCGGGACGCTGTTCGGCAGCAGCATCGGCCGGCCGTCGGGTCGAATCTCCTTGGCCCACGTCGTTTCGATGAAGGGCCTGGCTTTGATCAGTTTCCCGGTCGCGCGATCGAGCACGTAGAAAAAGCCGTTGCGGTTCGCGAACAGCACCACTTTTCGGAGTTGGCCGTCGAGCGTCAGATCGGCCAGGACCGGCATCTGCGTCGAGTCGTAGTCCCAGATGTCGTGCGGCGTGAACTGGTAGTGCCAGCGTATCTTGCCGGTGTCGGCCTCGAGCGCCACGACCGACGCGGTGTACAAGTTGTCGCCTTCGCGCTCCGCGCCGTTGTAATCGGGTCCCGCGTTCCCGGTGCCCCAGTACACGAGATCGAGTTCCGGATCGTACGCGCCAGGCACCCAGATCGATCCGCCGCCGTGCTCCCAGGCCTTTGCGTCGGTCCCACGCCAGGTGCCGTGGCCGGGATCGCCCGGGCCGGCCGTCGTGTAGAACCGCCAGACCTGCTTGCCGGTCTGCGCGTCGTACGCGTCGATGAAGCCGCGCACACCGTACTCGGCACCGGCCACGCCGACCAGCACTTTGTCTTTCACGACGAGCGGGGCGGTCGTGCCGCTGTACCCGTGCCGGTAGTTCTCCATCGCCGTGTCCCACTCGAGCGCACCCGTCTTCCGACTGATTGCCACGACGTGGGCGTCGAGCGTCGTCTTGAAGAGCCGATCGCCAAGCACGCCGAAGCCACGGTTGACGAGTCCGCAGCAGGCAATGAGTCCACTCGGAAGATCGCGTCTATACCGCCAGATCTGCCGGCCGGTGCGGGCATCGATCGCCCAGCCGGTGTCGAGCGGCCCGGTCACATAGATCACGCCGTCGAGCACGAGCGGAGCCGCCTCGAACTTGCCGAGCGTGTCGGTCTGAAACTGCCATTGCGCGACAAGGCGATTCACGTTCGCAGGCGTGATCTGCGTCAACGGACTATGTCGATGGTTGGCGTAGTCGCCTGCGTATGTGAGCCAACGCGCCGGATTCTTCAGGCCCTCGCGCAGGTCCTGCGCCGTGACTTGAGAAACAGGCGGCTGCTGCGCCGCGGCCGGCCACGAGACCGCCGCGGCCAGAAGTGTCACTCGAATCGTGCGAACCATCACGGCGCGCATGCTCGCCTCCGTCATCTCGTCGCCGCGTTCGCGGCGCGTAGCGACGTCAAGTACGACAGCAGATCGTCGAGGTCGCGATCGTTCAGTCGATCGGGCCCGTAGACGGGCATCAACGACTGCTTGTCGATCGTGAGGGTAGTCAGGTTGGCCTTGAGGAATCCCCGCAGCTGCTCGCGCGTATCCATGATCTGGATCGAGAACTCGTCTTCGTTCTTTTTGACGCCGCGAATCCGCTCCCCCTCGCGCGTCACGATCGTCACCGGCTCGTATCCCGGCCTGATGACGTCGCTCGATCCTCGCAGCTTGCTCACGAGGCCTGCGCGCGGCCGGCCCGATCCAATCCGCGACAGATCGGGGCCGAGCTGCCCGCCACGGCCATTCGCTCTGTGACAACTGCTGCAGTTGGCGCGGAAGATCTGCTCGCCGTTGCCGGCATCGCCCGTCGATGCCGATGCGGGCGTGGCGTTCAAGGTTCGGACGTAGGCGAGGATTTGCCAGATGTCCTTGTCGAGCACACGCTGCGGATCGGCGGCGGTCATCTCCGTGCCCGGTACGCCTCGCCGCACGATGTCGAACATCCGGTCGTCGGTCCCACCCGCGGCCCAGAACCCGGTGAGGTCTGGGCCGAGATATCCGCGCGCATCGGGACCGTGACAGCCCGCGCACCGTGTACGGAACATTGCGCCGCCGTTGCTGATCGCCTGAGGATTTCCCTCGAGTGGATTCTTCGTGGGACGCGCATCGGCGCGCGCCGCGGTCCGATCCTGAGCCATCGCGAGGCGCTCCCCGCCGAGGCCGAGCGCCATCGTCATCAACGCTGCGATCATCGACGCTGTCCGCCCCACGGCCGCCTCCTTATCGCGTGCCTGGTCTGGCGCCGTTCTCCAGGAGAAACCTGACGACAGTGTCGTACTTCAAGGCTTTCGCCGCATCCAGAGCGGTGCGACCGTCGACGTTGGCCGCATTGGCATCGACGCCAAGCTCAATGGCCAGTTTGACCGCGTCGAGTGTCAGCTCCTCGCGCGCGCTGCGTTCGGGCAGGATCCACGCCTCGCCGCCGCCCATTCCGACCGCCGCCATGAGGGCGGTCGTCACGTCCGTCCGGTGTTGAAACCCACTGCCGCCTCTCGCCTCCACGACGTGATCGCCGTGGTGGACGAACAGCGGATCCGCGCCGTGTGCCACGAGGGTGCGCATGACGTTCGGCTGCGCGAAGCGCGCAGCCAGCCAGAACGGCGTCGCGCCGACGAGTTCGGGGCTGAAATGAAAGTCTTTCGACGAGCGGCGCGTGGGCGTCCAGTTCCGGACCGGGGCGTTCGCGTCCGCGCCGTGCGTGAGGAGAACGGTGACCATTCTCTCGTCGCGGCGCATGATCGCGGCATGCAGCGCCGTAAACCCCGCCTCCGCCGCGTTCGGGTCGGCGCGGTGCTCGAGCAGGAACTCCACCAGCTCCGGATATCCGGCGTGCGCGGCCAGAGTCACGGCGCCGACCCCCCACGCGTCTCGGTCGTTGACATTGGCGCCCGCAGCCACCAGAAGCTTAGCCGACGCGAGGTCGCCGACACGCGCGGCGAACATCAATGCCGTCTCGCCCCCGAATGGGACCGACCGGTTGTAGTCGAGATACCCGTGGGGCGGCACCGCCATCACCTGGCTCCAGGTGTTCGATCGGGCGTGCACGTCGGCACCGTGCGCGAGCATCACCGCGACGACCTCGGGATGCTTCTGCGCGACCGCCCACATGAGCGCAGTTTGCCCGCGCGCGGCATGTGCGTCGAGGTTGGCGCCTCTGGCGATCAGGTGTTCGACGACCGCTGGATTGCCGGAGCGCGACGCGACCATCAGGGGCGTCTCCCCACGCAGGAGCGCCGCATTCGGATTCGCGCCAGCGTCGAGCAATCGCCGGACCATCGCCTCGCTGCCGTTCAGGCAGGCACTCCAGAGCGGCGTGACGCCTAAATCGGTCGTCGCGTTCACACTGGCGCCGGCGCGAATGAGCAGGTCCGCGCTCTCGACGTCGTTTCGATAGCTTGCCCAATGCAGCGCGGTGGTGCCATCGGCTTCGGCCGCGTTGACGTCCGCCTTTTTCAGCAGCAGCGCGCGCAGAGTCGCGCTGTCGGCGTTCTTCGCCGCGTCAACGAGGGCTGGGCGTTCCGCGGCAATGCCCGCAGCGGCACCAAGCCAAACGGCCAATAGCGCGAACAGTCGTCGCATGCGTTACAGCCCTGACAGCGTGTCGAGCGGCAGTTCGCCGGTGCTGCCGCCGATCTTCTCCACCGGCGCGCCCATTTTGTCCATCAGCGTGACCAGCAGGTTGGCCATCGTCGGCTCGTCGGAGTACTTGAGATGCCGGCCGCCCATGTGCGTCCCCGCGCCGCCGCCCATGATTAGGATCGGCAGGTTGTCCCCGGCATGGCGCGTGCTGTTGGAAATGCCGGAGCCATAGAGGATCGTCGTGTGATCCAGGAGCGACCCCTCGCCATCGGGCGTCGCGCGCAGCTTGGCCAGGTACTGGGAGAAGAGCTGCGTGTGATATCGGTTGATCTTCGACATGCGCGCGATCAACTCGGGAATATCGTTGTGGTGCGAGAGCGGATGGTGCGCCTCCGGCACCCCGATTTGCGGGTACGGGCGCGCGCTCTGTTCCTTGCCGATCATGAAGGTGACGATGCGCGTGAGATCCGATTGAAACGCCAGGAGCTGCAGGTCGAGCATCAGCGCGAGATGATCCTCGAAGACCGGCGGTGCGCCCTGCGGCTGCTCCAGCGTAGGCAGCTCCAGGTCGGCCTGTTCCTCGGCTCGCTGAATGCGACGCTCGACGTCGCGAATGGCCTCTGTGTACTCATCGATCTTGATGTGATCCTGCGGCCCAAGATCCTTCCTGAGGGTCGCGAGCTTCTCCGACACCGAGTCGAGAATGCTCTTGTGCTGCCGCAACCGAGCTTCGCGCGCGGCGCGGTCCGTGCTGCCGCTGTCGCCAAACAGTCGCTCGAAGACCGCCCGGGGATTCCATTCCATCGGCAACGGCTGCGTCGGACTGCGCCACGACAGGGTGTGCGTGTAGACGCAGCTCAGGTTGCCGGTGCACGCGCCTGCGTTGGCCGGAACATCCATCGAGAGCTCGAGCGATGCGACCTGCGTCTCGCCGCCAAAGTGCCGCGCGAGCAGCTGATCGATCGACACGTCCGCGACGATCTCGATTTCGTTCCGTCCTCCGCGCGAGGTGCCCGTCAGAAACGATCCAGACGCGCCCGCGTGGATGTAATTCCAGTTCGCCTTGATGCCCGACAGCACGAGCATCTGATTTCGGTACGGCGCAAGGGGTTCCAGAATCGGGGAGAGATCGAAATCCGTGCCCTCGCCTTTCGGCGACCAGTACTCCATGGCCATGCCATTCGGCACGTAAAAGGTCTGGAAGCGGTGGGCCGGCTTCGCGGCTGCCCGGCCGCGCCGCGAGAAGGCGGGAAGCATCGCCTCGAGAAAGGGCAGCGCTATCGTTGCGCCCAGGCCCCGAAGGACCGTCCGCCGCGGCAGCGATTTCGTCGTGAGGAAAGGCATATCAATTCACTTTCCCGAGAAACGTCGGGCTTTGGACAATTCCGAGAATGATCGACGACCAGCGGTAGTCGTGCGCAGCCGCACCTCGGACGATCGTGCGAACGGAGGGTCGGTCGTAGTACTGCAGCCTGCGACCGAGCGCATATGCCAACAGCTTTTCGGTCACCGTGCGGGGAAACTGCTCGGGCTGCTCGAGCAGAAAAGCCCGCAGGCCCGAAAGTCCTTCGACTCTCGCACCGCTGACGGTGGTGCCGCTCGCGTCGACCTTCTGGCCAGACTCGTCAACGGTCCGCCAGCCACCAATCACGTCGAAGTTTTCCAGTGCGAACCCGAGCGGATCGATGGCCGAATGACAACTGTTGCACGACGGGTTCTGCCGATGTTCGGCCAGCCGCTCTCGTATCGATGTCGGCCGTGCGCCCGGTTTGGTGTTCAGGTTCATGTCCACGCCGGGCGGGGGTGGGGGGACCGGCAGACCGAACATGTTGTTCAGCAGCCATTTCCCACGCAAGACAGGTGACGTGCGATCAGGGTACGACGTGGTCGCCAGCAGCGCGCCTTCCGCGAGCAGGCCGCCGCGCTGGTCGTGGTTTGGCAGCGTTACACGGCGAAAGCGGCTGCCGTACACGCCGGGAATTCCGTAATGCCGCGCCAGCCTTTCGTTGACGAACGTGTAATCCGCATTCAGGAGATCGACAACGCTCCGATCCTCGCGGATCGTGCTGCCGACAAAGAGCTCGGTTTCCCGCCGAAACGCCTGCATCAGGCTCAGGTCGTAGTTGGGATAACGCTCGGGATCCACGACGACTTCATCGATCCGGCGAAGATTCAACCACTGGGCGGCGAAATCGTCGACCAGCGCTTCCGTGGCGCGCGGGTCTGCCAGCATCCGCCGCACTTCCCGTTCGAGAACGGGAGGGCTGGTCAGTTGGCCGCGCTCGGCCAACGTCAGCAAGCGATCATCCGGGATGCTGCTCCAGAGGAAAAACGACAAGCGAGAAGCGACTTCGATGTCGCTGAGTTGATTCGAATCCTGATGGACGCGCAGGAGGAAGTCCGGGTCGACGAGCATGCGTTCGAGCGCGAATTGGATGCCGCCGTCAAAGTGACCGGCCTCGCGTCGACCCGCATCGAAGAAGTCTCGCAGCACCTGCACGTCGCGGTTTGTCACGGGCCGGCGGTACGCGAGACGGGCCAGTCGCGAAAGAATCTCCGAGGCGCAGCGTTGCTCGTCTGCGGCACGCGTGGGATGGCAACTGAAGATCGCCCGGCGACTCGGAGTAGCTTGCCCCCTTCCCGATTGCTTGTAAGGCCCTCCGATCTGAACAGAGCCCACGCTTGCGTAATCCATGTACACCTGGTCGTCCGTGATGACCCGGCCTCTTTGCAAGGGTTGCGGGAGACCCTCCGGCTCCCACAGCTCCCTCACGAACGACACGCCGACGATGTGCAATCCTCGATCGACTGGAACGCGGACTTCGAGACCAGCGTCTCCGCCGATCTGCATGTACTTTTCCCACGAGTCATCGCCGGCAAAACCCGGCTCGCCGTCGCCGGCATAGCTGGCCGCGGCGGGCCTGCCTTGCGCGCCGCCTCCGACCGTAAACCGCTTCACCAGCTTGCCATCGAGGCGCACATCGAGTTGCTGCGGCCAGCCCATCCCCTTGATGTAGTCCTGATACTGCCGCTGGAGACGAACTTTGATCGCGTACTCGCCGTCTACGGGAAACTCGTGGCGAATCGCAAGACCGCCGCGAGATCCGAGCGGCAGATCTTCGCTCTGGCGGTCATCCTGCACGACGTGCAGCGGAATCTCGAAGGTCTCGACTCGCGGGCTCGTGGGCGGAAGACCTGTGGCGAGTCGCGTGACCTGTCGGGCGACCGACAGGTATCGCTCGAGATGGGCCGTCGAAATCGAAAGGGAGTCAGCGAAATTGTCGAAGCTGCCGTCCGCGGTCTCATCGCCCGGCAGGAGCGGCCTGACGTCAAAGCTCAGCGGGTCGAGCCCGAACAGGTCGCGCACCGCGTTGCTGTACTCGGTGCGATTGAGACGGTGAACCGCGCTGATCGTTCCCGGATTCGGCTTGGCCGCCCATGCGCGATCGATTTCCGTCTCCAACCACTCCGCTACGGCACGGTACGTCGCCTGGTCCGGCCGCGGTTTCCCCGGCGGCGGCATCGAGCCGGCTCGAAGCTTTGCGATCACGCGCTCCCACGACTCCGCATTGGCACTTGGCCTGGTCACGTCCAGTCCATCGAGCGCAAGCCCGGCGGTCCGCAGTCTCTGGTTATGGCAGGTGACGCAGTACGTGTCGAGGACGGCCCGCGGCGAAGCGGAGGCTGCCGGCTCGGGCGCCGATTGCGTCTGTCGAGCCGCCTCCGCGCCTGCGCGCTCCGTCGACTGCTCGGCAAAGATGTCCAGTGCGCGTAGGCGAGCGGAGGTGTGGATGCCTGACAGCGAGACGACGCAACTGGTGACGACGAGCGCGCAGATCGATCCCCGTGCCACGCGAGGGAGCAGCCCGACCGTGCGCCGCCTGTCGTGCCCGGAACACTGCATTCGTCGAGCAGTCTCCGGGCGTCATTCTGCCCGATACGTCGAGAACAAGTAAAGCGATTGCGAGCCTGATGAGGCCCGCACTCCGCATTTCCAATCAGAAGATGTAACGCAGACTCAGCTGCACGTCACGGCGTGCGTCGGTTGCTGGTGATGCGGCCGACGTCTGCGTTGCTCGGGTCCGACGAGGCCACAGGCATTAGGGTTTGGAAAGGTATCAAGAAGAGGCGCCTGACTGTCCGGCCGGCCCAGAAACGCGGGGAGGAACAGCGTCCGCTTCCGCCGTTTTCCAGACACGCGCGCCATCGGTCCGGAACGGCCCGCAGTACACGCAACCTTCAACCGCCAAGGCGTCGAGCGCGGCACGTAGCCGGTCGGCGAGGCGCCGTTCGGCGTCGTCACCCTCGACGACTCCGTAGACGGCAGGGCCCCACGAGCTCTGTCCGACACCCGATGCGCCCAGTTCGGTCATGCGGCGAACAAGTTCTTCGCTCGCTCCGGGCGCAAATATGCCGCCTTGCACCTCGGCGAACCAGCGGCCCGTGATCGCCTGGATCGCCGTGAGCGCGCTGCCGAACGTGGCGAGATCGCCCTCCACGATCGCGGGCAGGAGCGCCATGACGACGAGATGTGCCACATTCGCCACGTCGCGCTCGGACGGCGGAGGAAGCTGCGCAAAGGCCGCAGCTTCCGTGGCGCCGCTGATAGCGGGTGGCGCGTCGGGCACGGCGACAACGCATCGCCAAGTGGGCGGGAACGGCAGCCGCGCGAGCAACGGCGCAACGGCGTGACTCGTCTCGCGCCGACCGCCCTCGATGACGAGACCCCCCCCGGCGAAGGTCCACGTGCCGACGGCGGATCGGTGCGCGCGTCCCATGGCGCGGGCGAGATCAGGGGCGTGCGACGAGAGGCCATGCAGCTCCGCCAACGCTCGTGCGACGGCTAACGCGAGCTGCGTGCCCGACCCAAGTCCGGCGTGCTTGGGAAGCGCCCGATGCACGCAGAGCCTGCCACCGCCACGCCGCAGGTCATGATGGTCCAGGAATCGACGTGCAAAGGCAGTGGCCCTTTCGGCATCATCGCCGATGATCTCCAGGGTGTCGGCCGGAGTCGCCGAGACGAGAAGCGTTGGCGCAGGCGCCGCCGCGCCGATCCCCCCGAACCTTCGTCCCAGATCTCCGCGAAGGTCGAGCAGCCCGAAATGGAGCCGCGCAGCGGTTTCGACAAAGACCGTGCGCCCATCAGCCAACGCGCCGCCGCTCGTCATGCGCGTTCTGAGTTCACGGGCGTTGACCGGACGTGTTCGGTGAGCAGGGCCATCGCCTCGAGCTCCGGCGGACCTGCGGTCTTGTCCACGATGACCTGGAGCCGCGCCAGCTCGCTCTCGACGAACGGGCGAGCCAGCAGGTGCAGGCGTGTGGCGTAGATCGCCGCTTCGAGCACCGCGTGGCGGGCGCGATTGAAGCCGATGAATTCGCGACGCACGCCGCGGTGAACGACGGTCATCTCGATTCGCGATCGCGGCACCGTGCTGTCGATCGAGCTGACCCTCAACTCCCGCCACGAGCAGCAATCGGCGAGCACGACCCCGCGGACTGTGACTGCGGGCACTGTTGGGTATTGGGGGTTCCCGATGGCGGCACTCGCGAACACCCGTACATCGTCAGTGAGGTTGACAACGGCGGCTTTCGTCGCCACGACGTTTCGATACGTCGTCGTCTCGAGGAACGGTTTGAGGACGAGGACCGTCTCTCCCCATTCGACGCCCATCGGGGCGCAGTTCACTGCGCCGTCCTCGGCGACGGTCGTGACGATGGTTTCGAGAATCACAGGTCAGCGTTCACGTATCGGACTTGCTGCGCGGTTGCGCGTTCAGCCTGATGTGTTCCGACTTTACATCATCGGGCGGGGTCAGATACCCCCAGGCGAGCGCGCCTTCCTGACGGTAGGTCTTGCCGAGCGTGACCGCAAGGCTTGCCCGCGCCAGTTCCTTGCCAAGGTAGAACGCATGCGCAGCGTCATCCACGTCAAGCCGCGCGAAGATGCCCGCTATGTTGGGCAGATCAGTGCTGCGTACGAAGCGCTCATTGTTCAGCACGGTGATTGCCGATTCGTCGGTGAAGATGCGGTAGTTCGGATCGGTAATCTCCGATTGCAGCGCCCGCAATTCATCTTCGCTGTACACGAGCACAGCAGGATCCTTGGTCGTCACGAGTCGGTCGTCCATGCCTTTCGGCGCGGTGTGCCCCGTTACGGCGTAGTGCATCAGGCGCCGGGCGATGTCGACCTCGCGGACGGCGCCGCGCGCCCACGGGATCACCTCCGTGGTCAGCACCGTTCGCACGCCCAGCTCCTGGCACACCGCGATCAGGAGCGCGTTCACGCCTGTTGAATCCGCAGCAGTCATCTCCGTCAGGTTGCCAATACCCATCAACATTCCCGCGTCGGGGTGCCGCCTTCGGACTTCCGCATAGCGTTCGAGCGAGGCGAAGAAGCCGTAGCCGATCGGCTCGAGAATCGGATCGATGAGGTACGGAACACCCTGGCGGACGAGCTTCTCGAGTGTTGGCTCCAGGGTGTCGAGCGTGCCACCGAGATCGGGGACGACGACCGCGCGCGCACCGGTGCCGGCCAGATCACGCGCCACATCGATGTTCGAGCTGTTGAGGCTCAGCACCAGTTCCGCTCCGGCTGCCACAGCGGTGCGAATCTCGTCAGGGTCGAAGGTGTCGACGCTTACCCGGATTCCCGCGGCCACGAGCTCGCGCACCACATCGCCGAGCGACGGGAAGCCGAGCCCTGGCGTGCACCCGATGTCGATGAGGTCGGCGCCCGACGCGCGGAAGTAGTTCGCCGTGTCGCTCAGCGCTGCGCGCGTGAGCCGAGGTGCGTTGTTGATTTCGGCGACGATCTCGATATCCGACGCGCCGTACTCGCGTGCGACGGCTGCCCGGCCGAAGTACTTCGGGATTTCGCGCAGGTCCTTCGGGCCTTTATCCACAGCGACGCCGACGTGATCGGCGACCGTCTTCGGATCCCCCTCGCACAGCCCCGGAATGAGCACGAGATCCGTGTCCTGCGGCACGGCGAGGTGGCGCGCTATCCAGGACGTCGTCATCAACGCCGCGACCGTGATGCCGAGCACGGCCACGTCGTACGCAAAAGGCGGCGCCATCTCGGCAAGCACGCGGCGCAGCGCCGGTTCGGCCAGCCGTCCGGTGACGAACAGCACGCGCTGCGGCCGACGAGCGTCGTGTGCCGTCGCCGAGGCCGGGGCGTTCGCCATCAGCGCGGGTCGCCGCTGCGCACGAACTTGTTCGGCGTGCCCGTCAGCGCGTCCCCCGCTGGTGGACGCCAGAGGACGATACTCTCGATCTGGCGGGCGAGCCCAAAGTCTTTGTCGGTGATACCGCCGGCGCTATGCGTCGACAGCTTGACCGTCACGCGGCCCCAGGTAACCGCGAGATCGGGATGGTGAAAGGCAGCCTCTGCAAAGTATCCGATCGCGTTGACCAGCATCAATGTTGTTGGCCACCCATCGGTCTTGTAAACGCGGCGGATCCACCCGTCCTCGTAATACCACCCGGGCAGCGCTTTCAACCGTTCGGTGATCTGCGCATCGTCGTACGTCGGTTCCTTCTGCGACATGGCGCCCTCCAAGCGACTTTGGAACACATTGCGAAATTACATCGCAAGCTGCCACCACAGATTTTTTCCGTGTCCTCGGTATTTTCCTGGTGGCGAGCTTCATTCTGCAACGCGCTGTTACATCACGGCCCCACCACCGATCAGGATCGTCTGTCCTGTCATGTACGCCGCGTCGGGCGACGCGAGGAATACCGCGGCGCCGGCCACGTCTTCCGGCGTGCCCCATCGTTTGAGCGGCGTCGACTCGGCGACGCCGCGATGTCTGGCCTCGTCGAGGTTCGCGCCAAACGACGTCTGGATCCACCCGGGCGCGAGCACGTTCACGCGCACGCGCGGCGCCACCGATCGTGCGAGCGATTTGCTGAAGGCGAGCACTCCGCCTTTCACGGCGGCATACATCTGGGGATTGCGGCCGGCCATGCCCGTCAGGACGTGATCCCAGCTCATGTTGATGATCACGCCGCCGCTCTCCTGGGCTCCGAGAAGCTCCACGGCCTGCCAGGAAGCGAGAATCGTTCCGCGCAGATCGACCGCCAGCAGGAGGTCGAGTTTTTCAACCGCTGGCAGCGTGGCGCCATGGGCGGTGAGGATATCTGCACCGGCATTGTTTACCCAGACATCGAGCCGGCCCAGCGCGTCGCGGGCAGCGGGGCCGACCTCTTGCACGGACCCTTCGTCGGCGAGGTCGAGGTGGAGGGCTGCAGCGCGCCGGCCAAGCGATCGGATCTCACGTTCGACTTCCTGAGCGCCGCCGATGTTCGCGCGATACGTGAGCGCGACGTCGGCACCTGCGCGCGCGACGGCGATCGCGATCGCGCGTCCGATGCCGGTTGATGCGCCCGTCACCAGGACGGCGCGGCCCTCCAGCGGCTGATTCCCCATGAATGCCCAGATGATACAGTAGCCCTCTCGATGCAATTGCTCGTGAGCGTGACGAGCGCGGCAGAGCATCCGCTTCGCTCGCGGGGGTGCCGATCTCATCGATGGAAAAGACCGGGATCGACAGCGCCGACCGCGTCGGCTCGCTGATCGGATCGGCAGTCCGAAGCGTCCGCGGCGCTGCAGACAAGGCCGGCGTCGTAGTCGTCGCCTACGCGGATTGTGACCGCGCCGCCGTGAAGAGATCAGGGCTTCCCGTTACCAATACGCGATGCCGTCCGGACCTTGGCCGACCGGCACCTTCGTCGTCACCGCCCAGGTCGATGTGTCGATCACGTCCATTTCGTTCGCAGCCGCGCACGCGACGTAGGCTCGGCGTCCGTCTGGCGCAACGACGATTCCGCCGGGGCTACCACCGACGGAGATGGTTCTGATCTGCTTCTGCGACGCGACATCATAGACGGTGACATCGGAGGAACCCGCGTCCGGAATGAACACCGTTCTTCCGTTCGCGCTGAACGCGACGCGGATCGGACCGTTCCCCGTCGGTAAGGTGGCCACGACCTGCCGTTTTGCGGTATCCACGACACTGACGGTATTGTCCGTGCGATTCGCCGCCCACAGTTGCTTCCCGTCGGGAGAGAGTGCGAGACCCTCCACTCCCTTGCCGGCTGGGATGTTCGTGACGATTTTCATTGCGTTGACGTCAAAGACCGACACCGTGGCGGAAGTCACGTTCGTGAAGTAGGCCCAGCGGCTATCGGGGCTGACAACGACCATGTGCGTCCGCTCCTGATCCGTGTCGACCGCCCGGGCGATGTCGTCCTTTCGTGCGTCGACGACGATGATCTTCTTCTTCCCCTCGCTGGTCACGAATGCGTAGCGGCCGTCCGGCGTGAACGCCACTCCGTGCGGAGTCCCGAAATCGGCCGATGTCATCTTCTTCAATTCTTTGCGAGCCGTCAGGTCGATGACCGAGACGGTGTTCTCGCCAGTGTTGGCGACGTACGCCTTCGATCCATCCGGAGAGACCGCCAACTCGTGCGGAGTCATGCCTACGGCGACGGTCTGTTCCGACTTCATCGAGGTCGCATTGACGAACGAAAGACTGTTCCCTGCTTTGTTCAGCACCAGGACGAGATTCGGACCGGTCGCAAACAGGACGGACGCGAAAAACCATAGCGCTAGAAAAACGCTCATTGCAAACCTCCTCCGCAGATTCCACCTACATCAACCTGCAAATCATGCGAGTCGGTCCGGCATCGGAATACCAGAGAACGCCATTGCCGTCGATGTCGAGCCCGTGGGGTTCGGGATCGTCCTTCGACAACTGTATCTTCGTCAGAATGCCCCCATCCCTCGGATCCAGCTTGTAGATGGCGCGGTCGTCGGAATTGATCACCCAGAGCAGGCCTTTGTCCCACGCGATGCCATGCGTGCGCGGGGTCGACCCAGGCGCCGGAATGCTTCGGATGATTTCGCCGGTCTCCGGCTCCATCAGAAACACTCGTCCACTTGCGGGCACCGCCATCCAGTACTTCCCATCCACCCACTTCAGACCGTGCCCGCCCGACGGCGTATCGGTCTCTGGATTCATTCTTCCGTAGTATCCGGAGCCGGGTGTCCGCCAGGACTTCAGCGTTTTTCCTGTGTTCGGATCGACCTTCAACGTGACCGGCGGATCCTTCGGGTTCTTCATCTTGGTGGAGGTGATCCAGAGCGCGCCGTTGCCGTAGGTGATGCCGCTGCCGTGGATCGACTCGGTCATGATTTCCCGAATGACGGCGCCGCTCTCCGGCCTCACCAGGAACGCTTTGTTGCCGGGCTGATCGACCTGATCGAGGATCCACAAGCCTTCCGGGGTGAACTGAAGATCGTTCGGCTGCCGGCAGCCCGAGACCGTGTACAGCTTCTCGGCGCGCTTCATGATCACCGGTACACTCTCGCGGGCGCGCGTCGCGAGACGAGAGGTGACGGTGAACGCAGGAGCCGCGACAACGCCAGTCAGAAAACGGCGACGCGAAATCTGGTGACCGCTCGACATCGCTTATCCTCCGAGTCTCATCGGTCGCTACTCACATTGCTCATTCGGTCGCGGTCGGCTCAGGATGACGTGCCGGCCCGAGACAGTCGTGAGGGTCACGTCCTCCCTGATGGCTGATCATGACGAGCCGCCGTCGCGAGGGTCAATCGAATAATCGTTCAGGCGGCCTGCTCAGTTGGATTCCTGCAGCGCGCGGCGGAGTGCATTCGTGTGATCCGCACCGACGACGACGTGAGTGACGGCGGCCGGCATCGCCCGCGAGAAGTACGCGTCCACGAGATCGCGAGCTTCCGAGGAGCCACCCGCTGCTCCCGGCGGCTTCACGAGCACGAGCTTCCGCGCGCCGACTTCGCCCGCCACCCACGCCGCGATGCTGTCGCTGGTGACATCCCAGGTGTGAGGAAGCGGATC
The DNA here is from genome assembly GCA_046728115.1 of Acidobacteriota bacterium. Classification (GTDB taxonomy): domain Bacteria; phylum Acidobacteriota; class Vicinamibacteria; order Vicinamibacterales; family CAVVIG01; genus CAVSWN01. The sequence continues at coordinate 39,978 of JBKPDW010000072.1, forward strand.
GACGTCACGCATCCAACGGAATGGCGCCAGCACCGGTACCTGCCGCGCCTCGAGCGCGGCGCCGATGGCGGTCCGGTCTGACACGAGAACTCCGCCAGCGAGGCGGTCGGCAATCAGGTGCCCGTACTGATCCATCGCGAGCACTGCCATCCAGTGAGCCGCCTCGGCTGACAGACGGAGTCGTCGGTCGACGCTGCGAACCGCATCGGCGAACGGGCCGCCACCTGGCACGACGAGCAGGCGCCGCCCGCCACCCGCCGCGCCGATCGTCGCGAGCACGGCGTCGAAACAGTCGCGGTGCGCAAGGAGTCCACCGCCAACCTTCATCACGATGTCCACCATCGCTGTAATGTACATTCAGCGTCTGATTGAATCTGAAGTTCGGAATCCGAACATCCGAACTCCTGAAATCTGAAATGCGCGTCCTGGGCGTCCTCGACCTGCTGGACGGCCGCGCTGTGCATGCGCGCGGCGGCACACGCACCCGCTATGAACCGGTTCGAGCTGTCGACGGCGCCGCCATCGAACCCGGCAGCGCGCTCGAGCTCGCGCGAGCGTATGTCGATCGTTTTGGCCTTGCCGATCTGTACGCCGCCGATCTCGACGCGATCATGGGCCGCAGTTGGCAGGGTCGGCTCGTTGCGGAACTGGCTGCGTTCGGCGCGCTCTGGCTGGACGCGGGCGTGTCGTCCGTTGATGCGGCGCAGCGCGCGCTGGCCCTGGGTGCTTCACGCGTCATCGTCGGCCTCGAGACGCTTGGGTCATGGGAGGCGCTCCGCGAGATCTGCGCGGCGGCGGAGCGCGAGCGCGTGGCCTTCAGCCTCGATTTACGAGACGGTGAGCCGCTGGCGCACGCGGGCATCACGCGTCGCGAACCCGCGCCTGTCGTGGCGTCGCGTGCCGCCGACAGCGGGGTTCAGTCGATCGTCGTAATCGATCTCGCAAAGGTCGGCGCAGGTTCTGGGCTCGATCTGGCATTGATCGAAGGCGTGCGGGCGGCAACCCCTCGCGTGACGCTGCTCGCCGGGGGAGGTGTTCGCGGGCTCGACGACATACGGCGCCTGGCCGATGCCGGCTGTGACGGCGTTCTCGTCGCGTCGGCGCTGCACGATGGCCGGCTCGGCGCCGCCGACGTCACGGTTGCACGGCGCCTCGATCGGAGCGGCGGGCTTTCAGCTCCGCGGACTCTCGCCTGAAAGGCTCGCGCTACAGGTTCCTCGCTACCAGAGAGGACGCGCCCGCGGAGGAGTGTCGGTGAACGAGGACGGCGCTGTTTCTTTTCCTGAACATCTGGACCATTGCGGCCGCTCGAGCGGCGCACCGCTGCAGCTATAAGCAGAAAGCAAGACCACACCGTTGTCACCGATATGTCATTGCACCGCCGCACGTCGGGCGCATTCGATCCGTCTCAATCAATGAACCGTCTTGCCGCTCGACGATCGGCGGCAGCGTCCTGCCGCGACGTATCGCTCTGTCGCTCGGAGCCGCCGGCTTTCTGTGTGAATGCTGCGTTCCGATTCGAACCGCATTGCCGTGCACATGCGGCATGTGAACCGACAACAAATCAACCGTCATGACGCTACTGGCACTGTCCCTGCACCATGGCAGATCGCGCCTGCTTGATATGGAGCGAGGTAGTCATGAAGACACTGATGCTGAAGATCTCCTGGGTCGTGTTTGCCACAACAGCCCTTGCGCTTGGCAGCGCATCCGCTGCACGGGCTGACGAACGGATCGTGGTCAAGGTACCGTTCGCCTTCATCGTGCACGACACGAGCCTGCCGGCAGGCGATTACGTCGTGAAGGAAATGTCCGACGGATCGGGCGTGCTCGAAATCGCGACCGCTGATGGCCGGGACTTCGTGTGCGCGCTGACCATCGCTTCGTCTGACAAATCGGCCGCACAGCCGGAGCTCGTATTCGAGAAGTTCGCCGGCCGCTATTTCCTGGCGCGAGTCGTATCGCGGGACGGCACTGGTCGCGAAATCGTTCTCACGCCGGCGATCATGGAACGCGAGATCGCCCGGACGGCGGACCGTACAACCGATTAGTCGCTCGGTCCTGGGGCCTCGTCCTTGGTGCCGAGACGAAGAGCCGAGGACCAACATGCACCGACTGACGCTACACGGAATTAAAAACCGACGTACCGGCACACGGCGAATGTGCCGGGCGTCGAGTTCGGGCGGGTTTGTCGAACAGCGCGCCGCGCCGGTGCGGGCGCGGAGCGCTGGCGGCATCTGCGACCGTGGCGTCGGCTCCTCATTCGCGGTAGCTCTCGCGGCACGTCAGAAGAAGTGTTCTTACCTCAGCCGCAAAGGCGCGGGAACTGTAACGGCTTCATGGGCAGCATCGGCAGTGTAGGATGCGCTGCACGAGAGGTCACAGACATGAGGATGCCGGGCTTTTCAGGCGAAGCGTCGTTTGAGCGGACGCCTGCCCGTTGCCGCGGCCATGCGGGCCGGTTCGTTCCGGGTCGACGTGTAGCATCGTTCCGTCGTTGAGAACGCAGTGCTCCTGGGTCGCTGACGACGCGCATTGCTGTGTCAGCGAAAACCGGTTTGGCATCCAGACCTGCTGTTGCGTTCGCGACGGCGGATGTGGTTGCCGTTACAGGAGCCAGTTCAACGGGGATCTACCTGACTAGGCAGCCGGTAATTGGTTAGCGGGTGAAGAGGGCGGATTGAGTCCTGGATTTGTTGGTCCAGATCGCGTGGTACGACTCAAGGCCAAATCCTAGTGAGCGCGTCACGATCAGGTTGCCCGCGTATCTCTTGGAAGCGTCGACGCGTTTGACGCGAGGCGGCCACTCAGGCGCGAGGTCGTGTTGGCGTCGTCCGCGCTCATCGCGCCCCAGGTCGAACATCTGCTCAGAGCGCCGCGGGGCTCGCGGGCGGCGCCAAGGCAGCGGCGCGCCTGTGGTCGGAAGGCGCCGGTCCCCGCCGCGGTGGCGGGCCGCTTGGCGCTCGCGCCTCGGGCAGGGGGGTGCGCCGGCGCCCTGACATGAGGCGGAACCGGGCATCCGCCGATCACGTAAACGAGTCCAAGGAGAGACCATGGGAGCTCTGCTGCAGGATTTGCGTTTCGGCGTACGCACGCTCGGAAAGTCGCCGGGACTGACCGCGGTCGCCGTCATCGCGCTGGCACTCGGCATCGGCGCCAACAGTGCGATGTTCAGCATCGTGAATGCCGTCCTCCTGCGGCCCCTGCCGTACGCCGATCCCGAGCGCTTGCTGCAGCTTTACACCAGCATGCCGCAGTTCCGCGAGGCGTCGGTTTCCTATCCAAATTTTCTTGACTGGCAACAGCGGAGCCGCTCGTTCGATTTGATGGCGGCATACCGCGGCGACACGTTCAACCTCACAGGCCAGGCAACACCCGAACGGCTTCGCGGGCAGATGGCGTCCGCAGACATCTTCCCCACGCTCGGCGTGACGCCGGTGGTGGGCCATACGTACAGCGCCGACGAAGACCGCAGAGGCGCCGCGCCTGTTGTCGTGCTCACCTCGAACTTCTGGAAGACGCGCTTCGGCGCCGATCCCCATGTGCTGGGCCGCAGTCTCACGCTCAGCGAACGGCTCTACACGATTATCGGCGTCGTGCCGAGCGACGATGTGATCTGGCGGCGCACGTCGATCATCGTGCCGATCGGTCAGTGGAGCGAACCGCTCTTCTGGAACCGCGGCGTGGGGATGGGCATGCGGGTACTGGGGCGACTCAAAGCCGGCACGTCGCTGAAGCAGGCGCAAGCCGAACTCGATGGCATTGCAGCCGCGCTCGCGCGAGAGTATCCGACGGAGGACAAAGACCACGGCATTAATCCTGTTTCCCTGCGCGAAAATCTCACAGGGGACGTGCGCGCTCCGCTGCTCGTGCTGCTAACGGCGGTCGGGTTCGTGCTCCTCATGGCGTGCGCGAATGTCGCCAATCTGCTCCTTGCGCGCGCAAGCGCCCGGCGCCGTGAGCTTGCGATTCGCACGGCGCTCGGCGCCACACGCGGTCGCGTCGCGCGCCAGCTGCTCACCGAGAGCCTGCTGCTGGCCATTGCAGGAGGCGCGCTCGGACTCGCAGTTGCCGGGTCTCTCAACCGTGTGTTTGTTGCGAGAGTTGCCGAGCAGCTCCCGCGTGCCGATCAGATTCATCTCGACGCGTCGGTGCTCGGGTTCACGGCCCTCGTCGCGCTCGGCGCAAGCTTCCTGTTTGGCCTCGCGCCCGCATTGCGCAGCGCGCGCGCTGACCTGAACGACGCGCTCAAAGAGGGCGATCGCGGCAACACGAGCCGCCAGCGGTTGCTGCCCGCGCTCGTCGTCGTGGAAGTCGCGTTGGGAGTGGTGCTCACGGTGTCGGCCGGGCTGATGATTCGCACAATGTCGCAGCTTTGGAGCGTGAATCCTGGCTTCGATCCGCAACACGTCCTGACGTTCGGCGTCGCCGGATCGCCCGCGGTCCACGGCGCGCCCGCAGCCGTCCGCAACGGGGTTGTCCAGACCACCAATCGGTTGCGATCCGCGCCTGGCGTTGCGGCGGTGAGCGTGTTGTTGGGCGGTTTACCGATGAGCGGCGATTCCGAGTTGCCCTATTGGGTCGAAGGCCGGCCGAAACCAGCCGAGCAGAGCCAGATGGATCTGACGTTGTTGTACGCCGTCGATCCCGAGTACCTCGGCGTGATGCGCATTCCCTTGCTGCGCGGGCGTTTTCTCTCGGTGCAAGACAACGAGAAGCGTCCCTGCGTCGTCGCCATCGACGAAGAGTTTGCGGCCAAGGCGTTCCCCAACCAGGAAGCATTGGGAGAGCACATCAACCTCGAGCTTGTGACGATGAAGTGCGAAATTGTGGGCATTGTCGGTCACGTGAAGCATTGGGGCCTCGACGCCGACGCGACCGCCAAGGTGCACTCCCAGTTGTACCTGGCCTTTCGCCAGCTTCCAGACAGCATCATGGATCTGGCCTCGACCAATTCCCACTACGTCGTGCGAGCACATGGCGATCCGTATGGCCTTGTCGCCGGTCTCAAGCAAGCGATCGGCGAGGTCAGCGGGAACATGGTCTTGTACGCTGAGCAGAGCATGCAGGAGGTCATCAACGACTCTCTGTCGGCCAGGCGCTTCACGAGACTTCTACTGGGCGCGTTCGCGATCCTGGCTCTGGTCCTGGCTGGCGTCGGCATCTACGGCGTGGTTTCCTACACGGTCACGCAGAGCACGCACGACATCGGCGTGCGCATGGCGCTCGGCGCCACCAGGCGCGCCGTGCTTGGCGCGGTCTTGAAGGGCGCGATGAGTATGGCGGGCCTTGGGATCGCGTTGGGGGCGGCAATGGGGTTCGCCGCCACGCGCGTCATGAAGGAGCTGCTGTTCGGCATCAGCGCGACCGATCCCGTGACGTTTGGCGCGGTGGCGTTGCTCTTGGCCGGCGTCACACTGCTGGCCAGCTACATTCCCGCGCTGCGGGCGACCATGGTGGATCCGATCGTGGCGCTCCGGTGCGAATAGGAGGGCTCCGCGACGAATGGTTGGTGAATTGGTGCGCCTCAGAGGCTCGTGCGATTCGCGCACTCGAAGATCAGCTTGACGGGAAGCTACGTCACCGTGACCTGCGGCTAGTGCACCGTCGCGAGCGCCGGTGAAACGGTTGGTTGAGGTGCCCGGAGCAACTCGACGAGCACTTCGCGCGGATGCAGTTCACGCAGGCGGGCCGTTTGGATCACACTGGTCAGAATCTGTTACGTATCGGCGCCGCGCGGGGATCGATTGCCGCCGGAGACCTTGCGATTGACGACGGCGGGCCGCAGCGCCTGTTCGGCGCGCCAATTCGTGGCGTCCAACGTGAGATCGAAGAGAAAGCCGAAGAGCGCCGGCAGTTCGGTGCTGAGATGAGCGGCGAGCCGTTGGCAGGCCCGCACGCATCCCGGAGCATCGAGCAGGTCGAGCATGCGCGTGATCAGGTGTCCGCGCGCCACCGCGGTGCCATGCGCGGAGGTCTCGCCCGCGCGGAACCGGTCGCGAACGTCGAGCGCCTCCTGCAGCACAGCATGCACCTGCGGCGGCCAGCGCGCGCGTGGATGCGCCTCCACGATCTCGCGGCACCGCCGCAGCAGATGCGCGACACACGTTTGATGGATCGCGTGGTCAAACTGACGGTACGGTGCCCAGCCGTCACGACCAAGATGCCAATCGAACTCCGTGCCGAGCACCGACGCCGCTTCGGGAAAGCCGCGGCCGGCCTGAATGGCATAGACCACCGTGGTCGCGGTCGCAAACGCCCACAACCACCAGAGCTCGCGGCGACCTTCCAGCTCGTTTCATCCGGACTGACAACGGGACTGCCGCGGACCTGTTCGCACAAGGCGCCGTAGGTCGCCGCCGCCTGGCGCGCCGCGCGATGCAGCGCGTGGGTCACGCCGCTCGGCCGCACGCGCAGGCCGAACCAGTCGCGCAACAGCCCGGCGATTTTTCCGTGTGACAGCCCCAAGTGCTTGTTGAGCAGGACGATCAACGCCACCGCCTGCGGTCCCAGGTGCGTGCTCGCGGCGCCGAGTGCGTCCGACGTCTGCAGCGGATGGCGACCCTGCACGCGTCGGCCACATTGCTGACAGCAACCGACGTGCACGGTAAATCGGCGGACGGCGGCCGCACGACCGGCAGATCCTCTTGAATCTGCGTCGCGATCCGCGTCTCAGTCAGCGCTCCGTCGCAGTGCGGACAGCGGTCGGCCAACGGCACGTCAATCGTTTCATCAACCTGCGCCGGTGGCTGTCGGTGTCCGTGTCGACCGTGGCGCCGACCGACTCGACGCCCAGGCGGCTTCGGGTGCGGCATGGGCGCCCCTTTCGAGAACGGCGCTCCCCGGCCGCGCATCGGGTAATCACCAGGACGAAAACGGTTTCCATCTGGCGCCGCACGAGGACCCCGGTCGGATCGTCGGGACCGCAGGCTTGCTCACGACGGCCCACGATCTGCTCATCTGGGAACAGAACTTTGTCGAGCCGCGAGTGGGCGATCCAGCGCTCGTCAAGACGATGGAGACACCGGCCACCCTCACGGACGGCAGCACGAATCCGTACGGCTTCGGCCTCGAGATGATTGAGGATGGCGGCCTGCCTGGGGCCATCGCCGGTGACCCGGGCCTGCTGCGGGTTGGCGGCGGAGACGGATTCGAACCTCCTGGACCGCCCTGCAATGCGCTTCACGCCAGCGCGACCCGGTACACGGCCGACTGCCCGAAGTTCTCTTCGACTTCCATTTCAATGGCCGTCAAGCCGCGCGCGCCCATGCCGTCGAGCTCCGAGCGAAATCGCCCTGCCAGCAGCTCCGCCAGCATCTCCACGGTCGTGTTGGGGATCGGAAGCAGCGCGCAATCGCTGCGGGGAAAGACGTACCGCGGCTTTCCTTCGTAGGCGACCGTTACGGACTCGCCGCATTCCGCCACCTGGAGCTTGGGATTCTCGAGCGGGAGGAGGACTTTGTGATCGATCTCGTCGCACAACCGTTTCATGAGCTGTTTGATCACGACGAAATCGAACACGAACCACACCTCTTCATCGAGTCGGCCGTTGAGCGTGACGCGCGCCCGGTAGTTGTGGCCGTGCAGCCCTTCGCACCGGTGGCCGGCGAAGGTGATGAAGTGCGCCGACGAAAAGACGAGGTGGTCCTTCGTGACCGACACGCTGAAATCACCGCGCCGCTGCATGACGTCCTCCCCACCGAATGGTATCGCCGCTCGACCAGCCGCCGCCCACGAGCACCACGAAGATCGCGGCCGCCGTCAGGTCCGCCGTTGTGCCGGGGTTGGCGGCGTGACGTGGATCGCGCAGTGCCTCGTCCATTTCGGCGATTGCCTGACGGCCGTCCTCCGAGCGTACGCCACCAGCCGCAAGGACCGCGCGGGCACGCCGCGACACCTCGGCCGCCAGAGCCGGGCCGCCCCGACGAGCCACGTGGGTGTCTGGGCTTGTCGCAAGCAACCGCAGATATGTCTCGACGATCGCGTCGTTCCAGCACAACCCGCCGGCTCGGGCGCGAAGCAACGCCGGCGCTCCGGCTTCGAACGTCGCCTCGAAGGCCGTCGCGTACTCACGGGCGACACCATCTCGATCCGCGGCCAATCGCATCACTTCCAGCAAGGTGAGGTCCGGTTCGTCCGCGATGTCCTGGTGGTCGACGCGACCGAGTCCGCCAGGCGCGGCCCGCCGGATCGCCGCATATACATCGCGCGCGTCATCCACCGTTGTTGCGTCGAGCACGCGGCGTACCGCGCCCCGCAGATCAACCTCCGTCCCTCCCAGGGGGGACGGAGGTTGCAGGTGGTGCACCGCTGCGCGCGCCAGCGGGGCGAGCAGCAGCACGATGCCCAGATTCGTGTTCGAGCGTGTCCAGCGTGCCGTTGCCTCGACGGCTAGACGCACGGTCGGGCCAAGCGGCCGAGTGCCCACGCCCGCCAGCGGCGCGCCAATCGCGGCTGCGCTGGCGAGGAAATCCTCGTAGGCCGCGTCGGCGAAGTTCAGGCCCGGCGAGACGTTGCCAGGCTTTGGCGCCGTCGCCTCGAGCAAGCATGCGAGCTGCGCCGCGGCCGCGACGTCCGCGGCAACCTGTTCGACGTCGGCCTCACCCCTCGTCATACCCGCGGCGGTACGCCACAAGTTTCGGTTCGGGCCACGTCGACGCGCTGTTCCACGCACTCCACGATTGTCCCCGCGATGTCGACGCCAGTCGCCTGCTGCAGACCCCGCCATCCAGGTATACCGTTCACTTCGAGCACAAACACATCTCCGTCTTGCGAGGGGAGCAAATCCACGCCGGCGTAATCCGCTCCGACCGCCGCAGCCGCACTCAGCGCAAGCTGCGCCCATTCACGGCACAGCTCCAGTGGGCGGGCGGAGCCTCCGCGCGCGACATTGGTTCGCCAGTCGTTCCCAGGAGATCGGCGTTCGATCGCAGCGATGACCCGTCCGCCGACGACGAATACCCGCACGTCGCGTCCACCGTGATCGACGGCGCGCTGCACGTAGAACACCGCCCGCAGCTGCTCGAGCGTATTGAACACGCGGAAGGCCACGTCAGGATCGCTGACGCGCATCATCCCATGACCCATCGAGCCGAAGAGCGGCTTGACAACGACGTCGCCCATGGCGAGCGCTGCGGCCATCGCATCCGCGACGCGCTCGCACACCACCGTCTCGGGCGTCGGAAGTCCGGCTTCCTGGAGGAGTGCTGTCGTGTAGAACTTGTCGACGGAACGCTCGATCGCGAGCGGCGAGTTCACGACCGGCACGCCGCGTTTTTCGAGCCAGTGCAGCGCGTCGACACGAAAGATGATCTGATCGAGCGACCCGGCCGGGATGATGCGCGCGATCACGGCATCCGCGCTGAAGAGCGCCGTGCTTCCGATCGCGAGCTCGCCCTCGCTTCTTCCCCCTGCTCGCGCAACGAGGGCTTCATACGGCAGGACCTCCGCCATGTGCCGGCGTGCTGTCAAAGCGCGGATGAGCTCGTCGGTATGCCAGCCGCCAGCACCCAGGATCACAATGTGCATCGGAGTGTGGCCGTTCTCAGTCCTGGAGCAGCGACGCGCGAAGTACGTCCGGGTCGAGCCGCCCGCCGTGAAAGGTGCGGCCGCTTGCCGGGCTCGTGAGCCAGACCTCCGCCGGACTGAAGAGCATCGGATCGATCTTATAGAAGTCGTTGTCGTATCGCTTGAAGATGTCGTAGAACGGTGTGCCGTAGTCGCTCGATGCGCACGCCGGCAGGCGCGCCGCGAGGCCGGCCAGTTCTTCGTCTGTCGCCTGCACCACATAGCGGGCCTGGCCGCCGTAGAGAATGCAATCGTTCGTGCGGCCGATCGCCCGGATGTCGCTCCGGGCAAGGGTCGGCAATGGCGCCGTGCCGATGGCGCTCACCACGCGCGTGACATCGAATCCGACCGTGTCCATCTTGTGCAATCCGGTTTCGAGCACACGAGCCGCGATCTGGACGCCGCCTGCGAGGCTCGCCGTGGGCGCCACGACAAGCGTGAGCGCCTTCCGATCGACGCCAGCTTTCTGGGCCACCCATGCGGCGACTTCGTCGGTCGGCAGCGTGCGCGTCTCGAGCACGAGCACGCCGCGTGCGGCCGCTTCGACATATCGCAGCTTTCCGAACAGGTCGCGTTCCACGCGCGCCTTCGCGCGCAGCGGCCCCGATCCCATCGCGAAGAAGCCAGGCGGATCGATCGCCCATCCGGCGTACTGCGATGCCATGCATGATTGCGCCGGATGATCCGTCCACACACACAGACCGGGCCACGTCTCGCCGCCGATCGCCACTGTCGCGTAACTGACGTGCCCCAGGCCCCCCATGCAGAGCTCGGCCAATGCACGACCTGCGCCGAATCCTCCAGGGACGTGCACGCCGGCGTCGATGATGCGCGACCCACCCGGCAGCATGTGCACGGCAAGACGCAATTCCGCGGCGCGCTGCACGCATTGATCAGCGAGCGCCCACGCCCGTTCGTTCATCCCGAGATCGAGCGCCTCGGTCACGCGCTATGCCTCGCCGACATGCGGCAGGTCAGCTACGTTCACTCCGGCAGCCACGTATTCGAAAAGCAGGAAGGCAACCGCAGAAGCAGGGGTGTCGCAAGCCGCGCCCCGGCCACCCTCCCTCATCAGCTCGCGCGTGGTGATGCCCAAGTCGCGAGCGGCCGCCCTTGCGAGGAAACTGCCTCGTCCAGCGAGAACCGCCTCGCGCGGACCTCCGGCGCCCAGGCGCCGCATCACCTGGTGGATGCCGTCTGCGATTTGTCGGACCTGCGCGCGCGCCACGGCCTCGGCAATCACCGTAATGTCCTCGGCCTCGAGCATCTCGAGATCCGCGCACACCATCCGTGCGAGCCGCGCGCCGGCTTCGTGCCGATTCCGTCCGCGCCCGTCCGGCGTCTCGCAGGTGTAATCGTCCTGTTCGATATGGCGGAGCCAGAGGTGCGCGTCGGCTGCCACCGCGAAATGCTCGGCCGCCACGCGACACCGGCGGCCGCCGAGCGGCACGGAACGGATGATGGCGCAGACCGGCGTCCGCAGCGCGCCAGTGTACACGAGCTCTCCGCTGCGCAAGCGTTCCAGGTCGGTCCGTCCGCGGGCGACAACGCGACCCCGCACGAGTGGAATGATGTCGGTCGTAGTGCTGCCGACGTCGATGAACAGCGCGTCGGGGAACGTCCGCACCGCGAGCGTCGCGCTGGCCAGCCAGTTGGCGGCGGCTACGCGATGCGGTCGTTCGTAGGCATCTTCGATCGAATGGAACGTGCCATCGATCCCATAGATCCAGGTGTTGACGCCGGGGAACGCCCGGCGCAGCGAGTCGAGCACGAACGCGACGCCCTCACGTTTGGTGGCAAAACAGTCGGCCAGCTCCGCCGTCATCGTCACCGCCATGGCAGCGGCCGGCCCCAGGTGATCCGCGGTCGCGATCAGAACGTCCGTCAGGTGCTGGGGCTCGCGCCAGAGCGCGAACGGTCGTTCGACCAGTCTGGCTTCGATGTCGTCTGCCCGGCCGACTCGAGCGGCCTTGATGTTGGCGCCGCCGACGTCCCAGCCGATGATTGGAGCGTTCATGCCAACGCCACGATTCGGCCGGCGGACGAGAATCGCACCCGCCGGCGCACCGCAGGCGGCGTCGGCAGCGTTCCGCGACATGCGTCGATGGCCATCGCCGCGATGTTTCCTCGTCCTCCGGCGCTGCGAGTCACGGCCGATCGCAGGCCAAGATAAGCCGTTGTGAGCCTCGGATTCACTTCGATGACCACCGCTTCGGTCCTCGTCAGGACGACGTCGATGCCCACATACCCGCGGAGACCCGGTAGAGCCTCGCACGTTCGGATGGCGGCCTCGATCGCTCGTCCCGCGAGCGGATGATCGAGTGGCGTCCATCCGCCGTGGTACGAGAAGACAGTCCCGGCGCGGACCGACTGCGCGTTCACGGACAAGGCGACCGCGCGACAACCGTCGGAGAGCAGCGACACGCTCGCAGGGAGGCCGCGTACGTAGCGCTGAAGGAGGACACGTTGTGCTCCGCGTTGCGGCCGGAAAAAAGCCGCGCTACGTGTCGCGGCGTCGATGGCCACTCGAAGTTCGCGGCGGTTGCGCGCGAGGCAAACGCCGTCACAACCGGCGCCGCGACCGGGCTTGACGACAACTGGATAGCCGAGATCGTCTGCGATCGCGCGCGCATCGGCACAGGGACGAAGCGCGCGTGTCGGCGGATGCGCGACACCGCAGCGGGCAAGCCTGATTGGGAGGCGCTGCTTGTCGGACGCGCGTTGGATCGCCACCGATCCGGCGCCCAGGAGCGCCTTGCCGTGCCGTTCGATTGCTGCCGCCAGGTGCTCGAGACAGCCGCCGGTCTCTGGCGCGATCAACCAGACGGCATCGACCGACGACAGGAGATCGTCCGAGAGCACTTCGCTTCCGGGGCCGATCGGCACGACGTCGACGCTATCGACTGCGGTCAGCTTGAAGCGGCAATCGGTCGTGGTGACGATCTCATGGCCGCCAATCGAGGCAAGGTCTGCAACGAGAGCGGTCAGCATCGCGCGGCCCTCGCGCGCGAGCGACCGAGGAACGGGCCGGCCGGCAAAACCGCCGCCGCTCGCGAATTCGTGGACAAGGATGCGCATGCTGCTGGAACTAGTCGGCCACCAGCGCGTGCAAGTGGAACTGATGTTTCCCGAGCTTGCCGCCATAATTTCCAGCGGTGATTTCCACGACACCGGTGCGGCACGCGGCATCGATCCCGGCCGAGAGCGCGCGCTCGATCGCCGTGCGCTCGAGTCCATCCACAACAATTTCGAGCACCGCGTTAACTCCGTCCGGCAATTCGGTCGTCGTCCCTGTCCGTCCACGCAGCGTCGGGCAGTACGCGTCGTTTGTCGAGGCGACCATCTTCTTGTAGCGCCGCGCGCCCACCTTACTGCCAGCCCGGACGATCCCACCGGGAAACGGCAGTATGACTCCGCGCACAGTGCGCATCGCCTCGACCGCAGCCTCCGCCGCAGCAAGCGCAGACTCCTGGCTTACGGCCAGAATCAGGAAATTGCCACCGCCGATCGCCTTCTGGACGCCGAACGCTTCTTGCACGAGGAACTCGCCGTCCATCACCGGAATCCGCCAGTAGCGTCGACCATCGAGGAACTTGCTCGATTGGAAGCGGTCGCCGAAATGACGCAGGAGCCCGCCGGCTGCAACCCGCTCCGTCGAGTGTGGCAACCCGTCGAAGCATGCAGTCGTGGCGCAGGTGAGGACTGTCTGGCCTATTCGCTCGAGCAGTCGACTGGTCAAACCGTCGGCGTCGAACCCGAAAAGCAGAACGCTCGCACCTGGTCGGCCGTCGGGAGTTTCGTCGGGACTGAGGTTCGCCTCGATGCCCGCCTCGACCTTGCAGCCGATCACCGAAGTGGCGAAGCCGGTCATGCACTCGGCGGCCGTGCGTGCCCATTTCGGCGAGGCCGCCGTGATCACCACGCGCGCAGCGCGCATGTCGAAGGCCTCGGCGAACGTGTCGACGATTTCGACTCCGCGCCGAATCATGAATCTGCTATTTGCCGCATTTTCAATTCACGAATCCCAAATTTCCCCAATTCCCAATTTACCGATTCAATTACCCGATTACCCGGTTACTCAATTACCCGATTCGCTGGTTTCCATATGAGAATCTCTCCCTTGCCCGGAACGCACGTGTCACCCGTATAGCGTTGATAGCCCCCGTCTCGAGCGTCGAAAGGAATGGTGCGTCCCCAGGCAGCCAGGACCTTGGCGACCAGAGGCACGAACGTGGGGTTATACGTGCACGCATAGGAGAACGTCGGCAGCAGCTGAAGCGGCGTCAGCGAAATGATCGTTCCGCGCGCCATCCACGCGCCCGTCCGCAATTCCGCGCCGCCGGCCAGCACGATCGTGCCGCCCTTCATCTGCAACCCGGCGAAGTCTCGCACCGACCCCCCGATGGCGATGAGACCTCGCTTCATCCGCATGCCGACCTCGAGGCCAGCCGAGCCATCGATGAGAATCGTTCCGTCCTTCATGCCGCTCAGGCTACCGCGGTAGGCCGCGCCAACCTGTCCGCCGGCGTTCCCATGGACGCGGATGAAGCCGCCGATCATTTCGGCGCCGAGCCAGTCCGACACATTCCCGAACACCTCGATGGTGCCGCTCGTCATCGCGGACCCGAGATGCATACCGGCATCGCCTCGAATGGCGATGCGGCCACGTGTCATCCCGCGGCCGATCCATTTCACTCTGCTCGCGTCACCGAAGATCTCGATCTGATCGCTCCGTTCGCCTTCGACGACGAAGAAGTCGTCAAGTCGATGTTGCCGCTTGCCGAGATTCACGGGCAGCGCACGGATCTCGTCGTGGGCCAGTGCGGCGGTCGCGTCTGGCGTCAGCGTTTCGGCTTCGAGCGGAACGGACGGCGGTTCCTTGAGGTGGAGTGCGATCATGTCCTCTGCGCTGGCGATTTGACACTCAGCGGCAAGGCCGGACCTCGGCATCCCGCAGGCGCTCGATCTCCACCGGATAGTTCTCGAACGAGATGGTGTAGACCTTCTGGAAGACCTGTCGCAGATAGTCCTCGATCCGATCATCGTATGCCGGATGGACGATGAATTCGCGGCCCGCCGTCATGGCGCGCACGTCCCCGTCCTCGACGATGATCTCGCCGCCCTTGATCACGTAGCGCGGATACGTGAAGAGGCGACCGTCATCCGGCTTTTCGTGATAAATCGTGATGTCCGCATCAGCCCCCGCGCCCAGATGACCCTTCTGCGACAGCCCAAGCGACCGCGCCGGACCCGCGGAGGTGATGATCGCAATCTCGGACAACGTGTACTCGCGGTCGAGATCGCCGAGCACGACTCGCTGCTGCGCTTTGCTCGGAAGCTTCTTGACCTGCGCCTTCCGGAACTCCACGTCCGTCAGAAGCTGAATGATCTCCGGGTACCGCCAGAAGCAGGCGCCATTGGGATGATCCGTCGTGAGAAAGACCCGCCAGGGGTCGTCGATCAGGAGCAGCAGCTCGAGGCCGACGGCCCACTGCACCGCGTTGACCAGATTACGGTCCTTGTAGACATAGGGAACGATGCCGCACCCGGTCTCGTTCTCCACGTCCAGGTTCCCCCACTTGTGGCCCGTGAGCTGGTAAAGCAGATGCTGCCACGGCCCGTCCGCCGTGATGGTCACCGCGTCGCCAAACAACACGGCGCCGGCATCGGTCGTGAGATTCCTCTGCGCGTTGAACGCATTGGCCACGCGGGCCGACTCGGACCGCATCGAGCTCCAGTCGTCGCCGCCGTACGCGTGGAATTGCAAGTGCGCGAGGTGCGCCCGACAACCGTTGAGCAGGTTCATCGTTTCGAGCGTGGTCGTCACGTTGCCCGGAATGCCCAGGTTGTTGCAGTGGAGATGAATCGGATGGGGAAGCTTCAACTCGTCGACGATCGCCGCGAGGCTCGCAATGATTCGCGCGGGCGTCACATGCGTATAGCCCTCGACGGGCTCGAAAAGCGCGTTCGCGTTTTTCCCCCACTTCCAGGCTGCGACGCCTCCGGGGTTGACCGCCTTGACGCCGTATGCCTTGGCGGCCCAAATGAGCCACGCGATCACGTGTTTGGCGCGCTCCGTCTCGCCCGCCTCGAGCAGGTCCATGACGAGCTCGTTGTTGGCCATGAGCACGAGACTCGTCTTGTCGACGAGCGGGATGTCGTGCAGCTCTTCGTGTGTGTGTCTCGCCGAAAGGATCGGGACAGCCGCTTCGTTCACCGTTGTCCAACCCATACCCGCGTACAAGTAGCCCGTAGCGAACGTGGTGGGCGTCATGCCACCCAGGCCGGCGCGGCGTTCCGGGGTATGCAGGAATTTTCGTGCGGCGCGCTGGTTCTCGGGCACCAGTCCACGCGCGAAGTTGAGCGCGCCGCCGGCGACGTGCGTATGTACGTCGACGCCGCCGGGGAACACCACCATCCCGCTTGCATCGATCGAGCGGCCGCCCTCGACATCGGCCACGATGCGTCCGTCCGCAACGCAAACGTCTTTGATGACGCCGTCGATCCCGTTCGCGGGGTCGTAGACCTTGCCGCCGGTTATGCGCAACATGGAAATCGGGTAAATGGGGATCCGTCAGGCGATCGCCTGGTATTTGGAAGAATCCTTGCCTGCGTTGATCTGCTGGCCCTGCTTCGTCGTGCGGCCTGCGTTCATGATGAAGCGCCCGGCTGCCATCGGAATACGGTTATAACACGACGGCGGCTCGCCGATAGAATAGCCCAACAGAATTCGCGACGTATTCGGAGGCAGCGATGGACAAATTGTCTCGTCGTGAGCTCGGCCGCCTGGCCGCTGGCGTGGTGACGGCGCGCGCGCTGGCGCCGCCGACGCAACCGCCCGCGCAGCCGCTGTACACCGGTCCGCTGACTGGCATTGTCAGCGGTCTCGAGGACCGCCGCTTCGATCCGGTGGCGTATACGCGCGACTTGTACGCCGCGGCACCGCGGCGGCTCCGATTTCAGGCGCAGACGCGCGCAGAGGCCGAGGCGTGGCAGCGGACCTTGCACGCGAGACTGATCGACCTTCTTGGTGGATTTCCGCTCGAACGCCTTGCACTGCGCGCGGCCACGATCGACGCGCGCTCGTTCCCGTCGTATCGTCGCGAAAAGGTCGTTTTCGATAGTCGTCCAGGCGTGACCGTGCTGGCGTACGTGCTGGTTCCGACGCAGGCCACACCGCCCGTCCCAACGGTGATCTGTGTGCCCGGCCACGGCCGAGGCGTCGACGACATCGTCGGCATCGACGAGCAAGGGCGCGATCGAACGGACAAAACCGGCTACCAGCACGATTTTGCGATTCAAGTGGCAGAAGCGGGGCTGGCGGCTGTTGCCATCGAGCCGATGGGCTTCGGTTGCCGGCGCGATCCACTCAACGCACGGCAAGGGCTGTCGCGCAAAGGATGCGAACCGATTGCCGGCGGCGCGCTCATGATCGGCCAGACGATGATCGGGTGGCGCGTATGGGACATCATGCGGACGCTCGACTACATTGCGTCGCGTCCGGAGCTGGATGCGAGTCGCGTCGGCTGCATGGGGATTTCAGGCGGCGGCACGGCCACGCTTTTTGCCGCGGCGATCGAACCTCGCCTCCGTGCGGCCATGGTCAGCGGCTACCTCAACACGTTCAGCGACAGCATCGGCAGCCTTGCTCACTGCGTCGACAACTACATCCCCGGCATCCTGAACTGGGCCGAGATGCACGACATCGCCGGTCTGATCGCGCCAAGGCCGCTGTTTGTCGAATCGGGCGAGAAAGACAACATCTTTCCGATTCAGGCGAGCGTCGAGAGCTTCAACCACGTGCGCGAGATCTATCGTGTCTTCGAGGCGGCCGACCGAATCGAGCAGGAGGTCTTCCCCGGCGAACACTCATTCTGGGGCAAGCGCGGGATTCCATTCCTGGCGCGGCACCTGAACGCGTGACCGCTCGACGTCAACGACCGCGACTGCTCGACGAGACTGGTGACGCGTCGAGCGGCTCCAGTTTGATGATCGACGCGCCGTGGTTGCTGCCGACCCAGAACGTGACGGGATTCGTCGAGTTGTCGACGAACACTCTCCGGACGTTCGTGTGCGCGGGCAGGAGATACTCGACGAACTGACCGGTCTTGGGATTCAAGCGGAGGATGCGGTCGTTGTACTCGCCTCCGGACCATACGTCGCCGTTCTTGTCGATGGTCACGTCGTAGGGCCAGGCTCCCGGCGTCGGCGCGGGCCATTCCTGAAAGCGCCTGGTCCGGGTATCGAACATTCCAATCCGATCGGCGCGGTTCTCGCCGAACCAGAGGCGATCCTGGGAATCCATCATCCCGCGCCGCGGTCCGGATCCCGGCGTCGGCGTCTTGTCCATCGTGATGGCGCCTGTTTTCGCGTCGATCCTGCCGATCTCCTCGCTGCCGAGCGGCAGAAAATACCCGTTGTTGTTCGTGTCCGGAATCACGTCGTACACGTTCGGCCGCGGGATCTTGTACGGCTCGAACACCTCGAAATTCCCGGAACGAACGTCCAGGCGCAGCACGGTATACGTGCCAGCATCCTGCAGCCACACTTTCCCGTCGACATGGTGCTTGTCGGGACTGACTTGATTGATCTGCACGTGGTCGCCGTTCAGCGCGGACGGCAGGCTCCACGTCTGGAACGTTTCTGTCTTCTTGTCGAACTTCGCGATGCCGCCCTGAAACTGCAAGGCGAGCCATGGATTCTCGTCCTCATCGAACCGCATGCCGAGAATCCCCTTGGGTGCGGCGGGCTTGAGGACGGGTACCGGGTACTCGACAACCTTGCCGGTTCGCGGATCGAGCTTTCCGAGGATCTGCTCGCCGAAGGCGGCGTACCAGACCATTCCTGCCGAGTCGACGATCACGTCGTGAGGCTGCCTCGTCTTCTGCGGCAGCGCGTAGTCAGTGTAGATGACGTGCGTCCCGGCGCCCTTCGGACGGGGCAGCGTCTTGAAGCTGTAGTTCCATTGAGGGCCGGAGCTTAGATTCAGGCCGCTCAAGTACTCGGCCTGACGCCGCCACGCCTGCTGCTGTCGCTCCGCCGATACCGTTCCGCCCCCAATCCGGGGCGCCGGAGTTCGCTGCGGCATCAGTGGGAATGCGAGCGGCGGATAACCCGCCATGCGCTCGATGACGCGCACGAACGCATCGGCATCGTGGCGCGACCTGGTCACGAGCTCCAACGTGTGACAGTGGGCGCAACCGCGGATAGAAGCCTTTCGATCCTCGTCGCCCGGGAAACTCGCAAGCCATTCCGTGTTGGTCAGCTGCGACGCGAGATTGGCCGTCTTCTGAAGCCTGATGTCCGCCTCTGTCGTCTTGTCGCGCGCGATCGAGACGGTGATGTCGTGCTCGAGGTCGTATCCGACCGCCCGAATCTGAAGCGCATACTGGCCCGGATCCAGCTTCGCGGCTGGAAACCGATAGCGACCTTGCTGATCGCTCACGACGCTGATCGTCTGCGTCGAGCCGGCCTTTCGGGCGCTGACGAGCACGCCTTCCATCGAGCCTTCTTCGGACGATGAGACCACTCCGGTCAGCGCGACGTCGGTGCGCCCTTGCGCACGGACGGAGCTGGATGCGGTCTCAGCGAGCGAAAAGGCGAGGCAGGCGGCCGGTACGGACAGGGTGAGGAGGACGCGTCGAGCTTGCATAGGTACTCCGCGCGTAACCTAGCACCGAGGGAACCCGTGGTCAACGCTCGGGACCACGGCTGCCCCCCCACGCAATGAGATCCGCGTACACACGCTTGGCTTGGGCGACCAGCGCCGAGTAACACGCCGCCGCATCGGGACCTTCGGCGCATACCGTGCACACCGGGCGGCCGGCGCGAATGGGTGCGCCCGGATGCGGAATATCGCGGATGTCCGCATCCGGATCGATGGGGCTGCGGCGACTCCACGCGCAGGTGTCGCCAGCCGTGACATCCTGCCGTGCGAAGACCACTGCCTTTCCAAACGCACCTCGAGACCCGAGCCGCGCCTGCGCGAGATCGAAATCGGGCAGCATCCCGGCATCGCACGCGGACGCGTGGATGGCGAATACGGTGAGGCCGTAGGCGCGCTCGAGGAGCTCCATCGACGCGCACCAGCGTGGGTTGATTTCGACGGCGTAGGGAATGCCATCGCACGCCACGAAATCGATCCCGTTGACGCCGACGAGGCCGAATTCGACAGCTACACGGCGGGCGAGCGCGCAAGCCGCATCGATCACAGCTTCGTCGCGCCCAAATTGCACGTCGCCGGCCGCGGCGAGAATGTTTCCGCAATACCTGAAGCCCGACGATCCGAATGCGCCGTCGCCAATCAGCTGGCGAAATACGCCGAGTGGCACGGCACGGCCACGGGCCGCCGCGAACACCACTGAGCCTGGCGTGCCATCCACGAGTTCCTGGAGATAGCAGCCGCGTGGCACGGCGTCGCCCGGATGCCACAGCCTCACCTGGTGTCCGCCGCCCGATGCCAACGGCTTCAGAAGCCATCGACGATTGGTGAGGTCCGGTGTCAGCCGCGTTGGTTCAGGCGTCTTGGCGTACGGCCGGTTCAAGATGGGCTCGACGCATGAGGCTGGCGCCGCCAATCCGTTCTTCCAGAGTGTGTGTGCGACGAGGATTGGATCGCGGGCCCGCTTCAATACATCGGGCGGGTTGCCCCACAGCGTTCGATTCGCGGCGAGCGTGCGGACCGCTTCGGGATGATTCTCGAAGTTTGCGAGGTACGCGACTGCATCGCATGAGATGTTGCGAACAATCTCGGCCGCGGCGCGTGCCGTGAATGTTCCAGGGAGCGACAACGCGCGCACGGCCGGATGCTGATCGGAATCGGCGAACGCGTCGATTGCCGTCACGCCGAAGCCCGCCCGCGCCGCCGACTCGGCGGCCGCGCGGGCCGACACGCCCGCGATTAGAACGCTTTCAGCTCTCACGATCGAGTTTCAGTCTGGAGCGAGCCGCGGCCGGAGAGATGAAGTGAAGATGATCGAGAACCGTGCCTGAAGCGTCGCGAATGCCGAGGGCATCGACGATGGGAGCAAAGCGCCCGCCCGCAAGCCCGTCCGCAATCACGGCGGCGCCCTGAGCGCCCTGCTTCGACGTAGCGGCAAATCCGCTGAGCCCGCAGACCGTCGCGCGTGGAAGCGCAGACGCCAACCGGCGCGCCAGTTCCTCGACCACGCCTCCGATACGTGCCACGCGTCCCGAAAGAATCACGTCGCTTGCCTTGGGGGCGGAGACCGCGAGCGTGATCACCGCTTTTACAGCGCTTTCAAGGTACGCCTCCCAGGCCAGACGTCCTTGCGCTGTGGTTGGCGACGCGAGCGCTTCTGGTGGAGCCTCGGGTGTACCGGCGATCGTAGCGACACCGCCGGCAAACAGATGATGCTTCGTGACGGCATGGGTCAGAAACGCGACTTCGCCGTCGAGCGCGCCGGCGGCGCGCAGACCGATCGGTCCCGATGTGCCGCCGAGGCCGTCCACGATTCGACCATCCTCAACCGCGATCGCTGCAGTGAACGCACCGCCAAGCTCCAGCAAGATCAACGAGACGTCGCGCGGGCCACAGCCGCGGCGCACCGTCCACTCGTGAACGGCCAGCGCGACCGCGCACACTTTGTCCGCTGTTCCCATGTCGACGCGGTTCACCTTGCGATATGCCGGGACCGACTGCAGGTGCAGCACACCAGGCGTGAGCACGACGGGAACCGACGAGCGCGCGAGCGCGCGCATCAACGCGCGCAGTCCCAGGATGCCGCCCGATGCCTGATCGTCGGGGAGGTAGGCCAGCCGGAGATCCGCCTCGGTCAGATCGCGTGCCGTAACGAGGGGAAGACCGTAGCCGGACGGTCCGGCAACGAGATCCAGCGGCCGGGCGGCCTCGAGCACGCCCTGCAGCACGGATGGATCGGCCAGCGCGTCGGACGTCGCGAACGATCGATCCAGGAAGACGCGTCCATCGTCCAGGCCGCAGACGTCGACGCTGATCGTGCCCGGGTCGATCCCGATTACGCGAGCCATCTTGGGCGAACGCTCCGCCACTGAGGACGGGCCCCGTGGTGGCCACCGGTGTGAGTATTCTTTTCGCGTTGTCGTCAATTCGTGGCTGATCGCCCACTAGCTTTTGGATGTCGCGAGCTCCCGACCGATGTCGGCGATCGCTTCCACGTCGAGCACCAGATCGTTTTGGGCGAAGAGCCGTTCGATGCACGCCTTGTGGATCTTCATTTTCAGCGCGCCCACGCCGAGTGCGCCGAACGTCGTCGTGCCGTCGCGATCGACGCCGTTGTCCTGGGCCTCGATCCCTTCGACGCCGGCCGGCGGAACAGCGTTGAGATCGGCGGCGGCGCGCAGTCCGCGTCCAATCCAGGCCGCGCGCGGGATCAGACGAACGCCCGCGGCACCGGCGCTCAGGAGCAGCGCGGCGCCTTCCAGCGCAGCCGCGGCCTGCGAGGTGTCCGGCAGCGTGACTTCGTCGACCGTGCCGCCGAAGCGGCGTTGAATGCGTTCTGCGAGCGCGCCGTCGTGAGGCCGGCGTGATGTCGCCCCGACGCGGGCGCCGGCGCGGGCCAGAAGCCCGGCGGCGCGCAGACCCACCGGTCCGGTCGCGGCCGTGACGACCGCGCGTTGGCCACGCACATCGCCGACCCCCTGGAGCAGCTTCGCGACGGCCGCAACAGCCGTCGTGTTCGATCCGTTCGAGTCGAGCATGACCGACACGCGCATCGGGCCGAAAAACGCGCCGCGCACGGCCGACAGCAGTTGCTCGCCCGCCGCGATATCGGTGCCGCCGATGAAGATGGCGGTGTGGCGGAGATCCTTGGGCCCTCGCGTGAAGATGGCGCCGTGGACGAGATCCCGCACGGCGTCGGCGGTCACGCCGCCGTAGCTCATCACCTCATCCGCGCCCGCATCGTAAGCCACGACCCGGTCGAAGACGCTTGGCTGCGGCGAGGTGTCGAGTTGCAGCAGGAGATTGCGCAACAGCTACACACCAACCCCGCGCTTCTTCTCCGCCCCGCCCGCAAACGGATGCGCGGCTGTTTTGGCGCCGGTGATCACCTCGTTCAGGGACGGCTTGTTTGCCAGCGCGCGCTGGATCGATTCCTTGGTCGCCTGGTAGTTGTAGTCGTAAATCTTCTGAGCGTCCTTGGCTTCCCAATGGATGAACACGCCCACGAGCACGCAGTAGTCATCCGCTTTGTCGCGCGGGATCACGCCGGCCTCGACCGAATCGACAACGGCGCGTCCAACGGCGGCTTGAGCCGGACCGAACATCTGCACCGCTTGCGCGGCTCCCTTGATGGTGACCTTGTTGAAGAGGAGCGTGTCGGGCTTGGCCGGCAGGTTCGGCGTCACGACGGCGAGGAGCGTGCTAAAGCCGTCCTTCTGGTTCGAAAGGGCATGTGTGAACGCCGCGCCCGCCGGTCCGGACTTCGATCCGATGATGAGGTCGATGTGCGCGACTTCGTTGCCTTCACCGACCAATGACTCACCGATGAAGAAGTCTGCTGCCATTGGGAAGAGCTCCTTTCTGGAAAGTGATCAGGTCCCCTGATGGTCAGGCGTGGGTGTCGCGATCCGACGGGCATCACGCCAGGCGGGCGAGTATACACCAGGAGCACTGAGGCCAACGCACGGCGACCCGAGGTATACAATGACCGCTTTCACAACGAAGCCGCCAGTCACTGTCACGCATCATGACTCCACAGACGCAAGAAACGATTCCGGTATCGGACGCCGCCTGGAAAGCACTCGAGGGTGCCTACGACCTGCAGGTGCACGTCGGCCCCGACGTGATTGCGCGTCGCATCGATGACATCGACTGCGCCCGCGAATTCCTGGATCGCGGCATGAAGGGCTTCGTCCTGAAGTCCCACTACATCCAGACAGGCGAGCGCGCGAAGGTGGTGACCAAGGCTGTGGCCGGCAGCAGGATCTTCGGTGCGATCACGTTGAACCACAGTGTCGGCGGGCTGAATCCGGTGGCGGTCGAGCTGGCGGGTCGGACTGGCTGCAAGATCGTGTGGATGCCGACCGTCGATGCCGCCAACGAAACCGCCGGACGCCTCGACGGCGGCAGCGAGAAACTGCCGTTCTGGGCGAAGATCCAGCGCGAGCTCGCGGCCGAAGGTATTTCGCCACCGCCGCTGTCGGTCATCGACGAGTCGGGGAACCTGGTCGAGTCGGCCCGTCGCTGCCTGGACCGCATCTCGAAACACAACATGATCCTCG
The DNA here is from genome assembly GCA_046728115.1 of Acidobacteriota bacterium. GTDB lineage: Bacteria > Acidobacteriota > Vicinamibacteria > Vicinamibacterales > CAVVIG01 > CAVSWN01. Next base: position 63,768 of record JBKPDW010000072.1, read on the forward strand.
CGACCGGTCATCTGGGCCGGCGCGAGATCGTCGCGCTGGTGCGGACGGCCAGAGAGATGGGGCTGAAGAAAGTGGTCGTCACCCACGCAGAATTTCCGTCTCAAAGCCTGAGCGGCGAAGAGCAGAAAGAGCTGGCCGACATGGGCGCGATCATCGAGCACTGCTTCACGACGACCTACACGAACAAGGCGCCCTGGGAAACGGCGTTCGCCAACATCCGCCAGACCGGCGTGGCGCGGACAATCATTTCGACCGACCTCGGTCAAACGATCAATCCGCCGGTGGCGGAAGGGTTCGGGATGTTCGCGCAGCGGCTGCTGGACGCTGGATTCTCGATCGATGATGTTCGCACAATGGCGGTCACGATCCCGGCGCGGCTGGTGGAAGAATGACGATCAGGATTTGTCTGGCCGGCACAGGGGCAATGGGCGCGGTTCACGTCAAGGCGCTCAGAAAGATTGGTGGTGTCGAGATCGTGTCGGTCAACAGCCGCGAGGCGGAGAGCGGGAGGAAGTTCGCGGCGGAGTGGAGCATTCCGTATGCCTCGACCGATCTCGCCGAGTGCATCGATCGTCCGGGAGTCGACGCGGTGATCTTGACCACTCCGAGCTGGATGCACGCCGATCAGACCGCTCTGGCGTTGTCGCGCGGCAAGCACGTGCAGGTCGAGATTCCCATGAGCCTCAACCTGCCCGACGCACAGCGCGTTGCCGACGCGGCGCGAACGTCAGGCAGGATTTGTATGGTCACCCATACGCGGAGATTCTCGTCTCCCCACCGGGAAATCAGGCGTCGCATTCAGGACGGCACGTTTCACCTGCATCACATGGTGGTCGAGACATATTTTTTTCGCCGCGAGAACACGAACATGCTCGGTCAGCCGCGCTCGTGGGTGGACAACCTGCTCTGGCACCACGGTTGTCATTCGGTCGATCTCGCGTACTGGATCCTGAACGAGCCGCATTTCGCCGTCTGGGGCCAGAAGGGTCCGGATCATCCGGTGCTCGGTATCCCCATGGATCTGACGGTTGCGATGAAATCGCCGAAGGGCCCGCTCTTCACGATGGCGATGTCGTTCAACAACAAGGGACCGTTCGGTGGCTTCTACCGCTACATCGGCGAAGAGGACACCTACAAGGTCTATCGGGATTCGATGACCGACGGCGAGGGCAAGGAAGTTCGGCTCGACGGCGTCGCGGCATTCGACCGGCAGGACATCGAGTTCACCAGCGCGATCCGTGAGGGGCGCCAGCCGGAATCGAGCGCGGCCAGCTGCGTCCCGACCATGGCGCTGCTCGACCGGATCGACAGGGCGATGCGCTCTGCCCCAACGCTCTGAACTCTGAACTCTGAAATGGTTATTGACTGCCACGGCCACTACACGACGGCGCCGAAGGCCCTGCAGATCTACCGCGACGCGCAGATTGCGGCGCTGGCGGATCCCTCGCGAGCTCGAACGAAGGGCACGATTGCCATCACGGACGATGAGATTCGAGAAAGTCTCGAGTCCGCGCAGCTGAAGTTCCAGCGCGAGCGCGGCACCGACGTGACCATCTTCTCTCCGCGCGCGTCGGCCATGGCCCACCACATCGGTGATGCGACGACAAGCCGTCATTGGTCGGAGCACTGCAACGACCTGATTCATCGGGTCTGCACGCTGTATCCGAACAACTTCGTCGGCGTCTGCCAGCTGCCGCAATCGCTGGGTGTGGCCCCGGACAGCTGCATCGAGGAGCTCGAGCGTGCGGTCAACGCGCTGGGTTTCGTCGGTTGCAATCTGAATCCGGACCCATCGGGTGGACACTGGACGGCGCCCCCGCTCACCGACCGGTTCTGGTATCCCCTCTACGAAAAAATGGTGGAGCTCGACGTGCCGGCGATGGTACACGTCAGCTCGTCGTGCAATCCGAACTTCCACGCGACCGGCGCCCACTACATCAACGCCGACACGACGGCCTTCATGCAGTTCGTGACGGCGGATCTGTTCAAGGATTTTCCGACGCTGCGGTTCATCATCCCCCACGGCGGCGGGGCCGTGCCGTATCACTGGGGCCGCTATCGCGGGCTCGCTCAGGACTTGAAGCGTCCGCCGCTCGACGAGCTGATCCGCGACAATGTTTTCTTCGACACGTGCGTGTATCACCTGGCAGGCATCGAGCTGTTGCTGAAAATCGTCCCGCCCGACAACATCCTGTTCGGATCCGAAATGGTGGGAGCCGTCCGTGGCATCGACCCGGAGACGGGCCATTACTTCGACGATACCAAACGATATCTCAATCGGGTGACGAGCATCAGCGACGCAGACAAGCGGAAGATATTCGAAGAGAACGCGCGTCGCGTGTACCCGAGGATTAACAAGAGGATCCCTGCGGTCGCAGTGGCGTGAGTGATTGGACGCACCTCTTGTCCCGTAGATCAACATGAGACCAACCATCGTCCGACGCATTCGACGGGCCGACGCGGAGGCGATTCGGGCGCTCGGAGACCTCGGCGTCGCAACCGTCCATGAAGCGCAAGGCCGCGTCGGACTGATGCGTCCGTACATGCGGCCGATCTATCCGGGCGCCAGAGCCGTGGGGAGCGCCGTCACAATCTCGAGCCAGCCTGGCGACAACCTGATGATCCACGCCGCCCTCGAGCTCTGTGAAGCTGGCGACGTCCTCGTCGTCACCACGACGTCCGAATCGACCGACGGCATGTTCGGAGAATTGCTGGCCGTCTCGGCGCAGGCGCGCCGCGTCGCCGCGCTCGTCATCGATGCGGGCGTGCGCGACGTCACCGACATCACCGCAATGGATTTTCCCGTCTGGGCCAAGGCGATCAGCGCGCAGGGCACCGTCAAAGCGACTGCGGGATCCGTCAACGTGCCCGTCGTGTGTGCTGGCGCGATCGTAAATCCGGGCGATGTCATTGTCGCGGACGCGGACGGCGTGGTTGTCGTACCGCGTCAATCTGCCGCCGAGGTCGCGCGGCTTGGCGCCGATCGGGTCGTCAAAGAACAAAAGACGCGCGAGCGGCTGCGGAACGGCGAACTGGGACTAGACTTTTACGGATTCCGCGCCAAGCTGGCCGAGCTGGGCGTGCGGTATGTGGATGAAGGGGAGTAAAGTCAGAACTTAGAAGTCAGAAGTCAGAAGTCCGGACAGTCGGAGAGATAGGTAACAGATTTGTCCGAAGACATAGGTAACACATTGTTGATGCGTGTGGGAGCTGTGGAAAACGCGTGGTGTGCGTTTTCCAAGGACCTTGTGGAC
>JBKPDW010000073.1:0-27815 GCA_046728115.1 Acidobacteriota bacterium
TCGCGTCGATCGCCCTCGCTCGCTTCGACGAACGCACGCGTACCTTGACCGCGGTGGCTCATGCGACGCGCTAGAACCCGGCGTGTGGAAGCTGCCGGACCTGTGGACGCACAGAACGCGTCCACAAGGTCCTTGGAAAAAGCACACCACGCGTTTTGCACAGCTCCCACACGCATCAACAATGTGTTACCTATGTCTTCGGACAAATCTGTTACCTATCTCTCCGACTGTCCGGACTTCTGACTTCTGATTAGCCGTCTATTTTGTCGAAGGCGGAGTCGTGCCTTTGATGGTGATCTTCTCGACGGTCCACGTCGAGCAGTCGCCCTTGTAGATCACCGTGTCCGATTCGCAATGCAGCTCGTGGACGAGGCAGCCGGCCTGTCCGTGGCCTTCGCTCGTCTGCGCCCATCCGAGCAGGCTGCCATTCAGATCGGCTTTGTACAGTTTGCCGTTGCCGTCGCCGCTGAACAAGTACTGCGTTTGTCCGGGCGACACGCAGACGCTCCATGGCGCCCCGACGGTGCTGATGATGCGCACAGGATTCAGATCGGAGTCGAAGACCTGGATCCGCCGGTTACCCCGATCGGCCACGTAGATGTTGCCCTTGGCGTCCGACGTGATCGCATGCGGGGTGTTGAACTGATTCGGACCGGCGCCCCTCGTGCCGAGCGCCTTGACCCACTTGCCGTCCTTGCCGATTTTCACAACCCGGGAATTGTTGTACCCGTCGCTCACGAAAATGTTGCCCTGCGGATCCCACGTCACGTCGGTCGGGCGGTTGAAGGTCCCCATGTTGCCGGCCGGGTAGCGTTCCGTTTCTTTTTCGCCGCGCTCGGTGAACCGCTCGAGGTAGTCGATCGCCTCCGTCTTTCGCCCGAGGACCATCGCCACCTGGCCCTGGGGATTGAATTTGACGACCATGTTCGCGCCCTCGTCGGTCATCCACACGTTGTCCTGCTTATCGACACGCACGGTGTGCGCGAACGACGCAGCGTAGTTGTCGGGACCCCACTGTTTGACGAATTTGAGATTCTGATCGAACTCGAAGAGCTGCGATGCCGTGGCGCCCTTCGCCGGCCCCACGTTTCCGCTGCGTGTGAACACGTACAAGTGGCCTTTGGAATCCTTCGCAACGCCGACCGCCTCGCCGATGGTGTGCCCTGGCACCGCGAGGTTCAAGACGTCCTCGGTCACCTGCAGCCGGGGCGTGGCCTTCTCGAGTTCCGCTTGCTTTGCCATGGCGGCCTGCTGCTCCGGACTCGGGCCCCCACGTTGAGCGTGGCTGAGGGCGCCCAACAGCATGACAACAACAACGACGAGAGTCCGTTTCACGGTGTACCTCCTTGTTACAGGGTCGCGCGAACCGCAGCGGTGCACGTTACCACAAGCGGTACAGCGCCTACCCCCCTTTACTTCTGTGCACCCGTCAGCGCCCAGCGCCGCGGGCCGCCGACGAAGCGGTGTCCGGCAGCGCGAACGTGAACACAGCGGCGCCGGCAGGAATCGTGATGAATTGACGGCCGTCAACCTCGTAGCTGATTGCCGCGCTGTGGACGTCGGCGCCGAGCGGCACGTGCCAGAGATCCTTGCCGGTTTCGGCGTCGAGCGCGATGAAATTGCCCTGCCCATCGCCGGAGAACACCAATCCGCCGCCAGTCGAGAACACGCCCGCCCACGCGCCTGAAAATTCACGAAATTCCCAACGCGTCGCGCCCGTCTTCGGATCGACCGCACGGACTGCCGCCTCGTCGTGCTCGTCGGGAAGCGCAAAGAACGCGCTGCCGATGTAGGGACGGCCCGGACGATGCGGCGGCTCGAGTTTTTCGTCGGCCATGAACGTGTCGCATTGTTCCTTGCTGAAGAAGTACACGAGCCGTGTCTTCGGGCTGTACGACGGCTGGTGCCAGTTCGTCCCGCCCGTGCCGCTTGGACAGACACGGTTGCCCTCAGGCGTGGGATCCGTGTTCGGCGCCACGACCGGCCGTCCGTTCGCGTCCAGTTCTTTCGCCCAGGTGACCTGTGTGTACGGCCGTCCAATCAGATAGGCGCCGTTGGCGCGGTCGAGGACGTAGAAGAACCCGTTTCGATTCGGTACGGCGACCAGTTTGCGCGGCTGTCCGGCAACAGTTTCATCGAACAGAATCGGAGTGTGAGTGGAATCCCAATCGTGGACGTCGTGCGGCGTGAACTGAAAATGCCACTTCAACGTGCCGGTGTCGGGATCGAGTGCAAGCAGCGAGTCGGAGTCCAAGTTGTCGCCGGCTCGATTCGCACCGTACATCTGCGGTCCGGGATTTCCGGTGCCCCAGTACAGCGTGTTCAACTCCGGATCGTACGATCCGGTCACCCACGTGGGGGCGCCGCCTCGCTTCCACGAGTCGCCCTTCCACGTGTCGTTGCCGCGTTCACCTTCGCCGGGAATCGTGTAGAAGCGCCAGACGCGGTTGCCCGACTCTGCGTCGTACGCATCGATGAAGCCGCGGATCCCGTACTCGCCGCCCGCGACGCCGATGATTATTTTGTCTTTGACGGCCAGCGGCGCGCCGGTAAAGCTGTATCCCTTGTCGGCGTCCGCGGCGGCCACGTCCCACCGCACGCGCCCGGTTCTGGCATCGAGGGCGACGACGTGCGCATCGAGCGTCCCCATGAACACACGATCGCCCAACGCCGCGAAGCCGCGATTCTGTGGGCCGCAGCAGAGCGACATCTGCTTCGGCAGGGCCCGTTCGTAGTGCCACAACGGCCGGCCGGTGCGGACGTCGAGCGCGAACGCGTGATTCTGGGGCGTGGTCAAATACATGATGCCATCGACGACCAGGGGTGTCGTCTCGTGCCAGCCGCGTATTCCGGTCTGGAACACCCACTGCAGGGCGAGCCGCTGCACGTTCGTCCGATTGATTTGGTCGAGCGCCGTGTAACGCGTCCCGTCGTACCGTCCTGAATAGGTCAGCCATTGCTGCGGCTCTCGGGCGGCGTTCACGAGGCGGTCGCTCGTCACTTGCGCCGTCAGCGGTGCGGTGGCGAGTGCCACCAGACAGAGCACGCCGCTGCTGAGGAGGCGTCTACCGATCATGTTGCGAGCCGCCTTTCTTTGCCGATCCAGCGCGGAGCGTCTGCAGATAAGCCACGAGATCGTCGAGGTCTGCGCCGGTCAAACGGTTCGCGTCGTAGGTCGGCATCAGCGATCGGTTCTCGTGCTTGAAACTCTTCAGTGACTTCTTGTCAAGGCTGTGGACGCGCTCGTTCATGTCCATCACCTGTACGGTGAATGTATCCTCGTTCATCGCGACGCCGACGATCGTCGCGCCGTCGGAGGTCACCGCGGTCACCGTGTCGTACTTGAGCGTCGCGTCGCCGGCGACGCGACTCTCGCTCAGGTGTTTGCCTGGCTCGCGGATGGATTCGATGATGTACGCGCGCGCGCGGGCCGATCCGACGGTTGTCAGCTCGGGGCCGATGCGACCGCCGCGGCCGTTGACGATGTGGCACGACGAGCACCGCTGAACGCCAAAGAACAGTGTTTCCCCCCGCTGCGCATCGCCCGCAATCGGCGTCGCCGGCTGCAGCAGCGTGCGCAGGTAGGCGATGACCTGCCAGACTTCCTCCTCGGTCAGCCTGTTGGGCGGCATCGCCGTACCCTGGATGCCGTCTGTAATGGTGGTGGCGAGCTCGGCGTCCGATCCGCCATGGCTCCATGACCCGGTGGTGAGATCCGGACCACGCATCCCGCCGCGCGCCGACACACCGTGGCAGAACACGCATTCCTGGCGAAACAGCACGGCGCCCTGCGTGATCGCCTTCGGATCACCGGCCAGCGGATTGGTGCGCGCAGGCGAAGGTGTTTGCGCGCGTAGAGTAATCGACGTCGCCACGACGAACGGAAAGGTGACCCACAGGTGGACGCTGCTCATACGCATTTGTCTCACCTCGAGCGTGGAGTGGATGGCCGGTTGCCCTGTGTCGCCGACCCTGCAGGCCGCGAGTCTATCATCGGTCGCCGTGGCGCGACGAGCCGTAGATCCATGGAGTTCAACCGGCCGCCGCCTGAACGAGCGCCTCGGTCAGCTCGGCGGCCGTCGTGCGATTCAACGTCTCGTTGACACCGACGAGAAACGCGCCTTGCTGCGGCTCCGGCATCATCACGCCGCGCGCCGCGAGGCGCTTCTGGAACGCCACCGGATCGCCGGAGGGAGCTTTCAGGCGGAACAAATTCGTGCCGGACGGAATCCGTTCGATAGAAAAGCCTCCGCGCTGACGCAGCGTGGCGATTACGTCTTCGGAGGTTTTGACCGCGCGGCTGTACCGGTCGCTGAAGCCGTCCAGGTAGTGACGCGCCACAGCGGCGAACGGCCAGACGTGATTGAGGCCGCCGCCAAACATCCGGCGCCCATGATACATCCCGTCGAGCAGATCGCGGGGACCCGCCAGGATCGCGCCAGACGCCGCGTTGAAGTATTTGTACAGCGACACGTATACCGTGTCGAACGGCGCCGCCGTCTTCGCGACATCCTCGCCGGTATACGCGGCCTGCAGAAACAACCGCGCGCCGTCGAGATGCAGCTTGATACCTTCGCGCTTCGCGATCGCGAGCACCTTCGCGAGCTCCGCCGGATCGAACCGCTCGCCTAGCTTGCGCCGCACCGGCGTCTCGACCGCGATCACCGAGATACGCGACACGACACGCGCGCCCTTCGTTTCGTCGATGACCCGTTGAACATCGTCGGCCGTAAACGTCGCGCGTCCTGGCGCGAGCGGCACGAGCGTGAGGTTGCTCAACGTCTGCGCGCAATCGCCTTCGTCCTGGTAGAAATGGCTCTGTTCCTGAACGAGGACGCGGCTAGGCGTTCCGGCGAGCGCACGCACGGCCATGTGGTTCGCCAGCGTGCCGGTCGGCATGAACACTGCCCGTTCCTTCCCGAGCAGGCGCGCACACTGCGCCTCGAGGTCCTCGACGATTCCGCCGAGCGAGTACGAGTCGGTTGAGAATCCTTTTTCGTCTGCCAGCCGTGCGAGAAGCCGAGCGTATTGCGATGCAGTCAGCCCGAGACCGTCACCACTCAACCGGATCAACCCTCCGTCGCCCTCGGGAGAGCGTCCCGCGGTTGCGGTCTGAGCGGCGAGCGATGGAGCGCCGGCGGCCGCCCACGCGCTTCCGGCCATCGCGCCGACCTCGAGAAACCGCCGGCGATTCATCGTCTTCATATCAACTCCTCCGCGGATCTGGCTCGCTCACAGACATCAATTATGAGGTCGGCCCGCGTCGCGACACACCACGCTCGCAGTCAGCTCACGGTGCCACTGACCGATAAGCGTGGAGCAGGTCGAGGTGGCAGTGCAAGACGTGAAGCGATAATCTGGTTTGCGCGGAGTAACGCAGTGCGAACCGCCATCGTCGTTCTCCTTGCGCTGTTGATCGGTTGCGGAGGGGCTACGCCCCGGTCGCCGGTTGCTGCCAGTTCGGCGGCGCCTGCCCCGCCGTCGAACCCGGCGCCGGCCGCACCGATCCGGGCATTGATGCTCACGGCGACCGCGGGTTTCCGGCACGATTCAATTTCCACGGCCAGAACCGTCGTCGCCGCCCTCGCCGCGCGGAGCGGCGACTTCACCGTCACCGCCACCGAGGACCTCGCCGAGGTGACCGCGGCGCGCCTGGCGATGGTCGACGTGCTGATGTTCGTGTTGACCACGGGCGAGCTGGCGTTCGACGAGGGACAGAAGCGTGCGATCGCGGACTTCGTCGCGGCCGGCGGCGGCTTCGTCGGCGTGCACAGCGCGTCCGACACCTTGTACGAATGGCCCGAGTACGGCCGCCTCGTCGGCGCGTACTTCAAAGAACACCCGTGGACGCAGCTGGCGGCCGTTACTGTCGACGATCGCACGCATCCGACAACCGTCTCGCTTGGCGCACGGTTCTCGCTGATGGAGGAGTTTTACACGTTTCGCGAGAACCCGAGACCGCTCGTGCACGTCCTGCTGTCGCTGGATCCGTCGTCAGTTGGCACGGCGGGAGACTTCCCGCTGGCGTGGACGCAGTCGATCGGCCGCGGCCGGTCCTACTACAACGCGCTGGGACACTTCAGCGAAACATGGAACGACGTACGGTTCCAGACACAGATCGAGGCGGCGATTCGGTGGGCAGCGGGTCGATGACGTACGGAGCCGGCTCGAACGCGAGCTGCGCATTGCGTAATATTCAACGGGCTCTTTTCTCAGCTCATTACCGCGCTTAGAAATCTACGCGGAATCCGAGCTGGCCCGAGCGCGGTACGTAAGCGTTGCCCGACGCGGCAGCCGGCTGTCCGAACCGAGCCGAGTCAATTTGTCCGACGTAGTTGCCGTAGTTCGTGCTGTTGAACACGTTGAACACTTCCGCCAATCCCGTCACCGCGAAACTGCCGTGAAGCTTCAGTCGCTTGGAGACCCGCAGGTCGACTTTGTGCAGCGGCAAACCGCGCAACGCGTTGCGCGGCGCGACCTGATTGGTCCCGATCACTGATGGCCCTTCGAACTGGTCGCGCACGCTCTCCGGAATCGTGATCGGCGCCCCGATGTTCAGCCGGTTGTTGCCCGGCTTGCCGAACGGCGCCGTAGCGATCGTGGTTTGATAGTAGACGCCGGATCCGTAGAAGAAGACCACACTCGCCATCACGTCATACGGGAGCTGGAACGTCGAGTGCAGCCGCACCGTGTTCCGCTGGAAGTCCGTCGCTCGCGCCCATTCACCACGCGTAGAGTCGAACTGATTGTTGGCGGTGCCGTTCACGTACCCGATGTCGCCGTCCTCGTGTTTGTAGAACAGCAGCGTATACGTCGCGCCAGCCTGGAAGCCCTTGTTGAATCGCCGCGTGAAACCGGTCGCGAGCCCCAGGTTGTCCTGCGTGCCGGTGCTCTCGAACCAATTGACCTGGTCATAGGCGCTGTTCGGTCTCCCTTGGGCCGGGTTCTTGTTGTACCCGTTGGCGGGGTCGTAGAACAGGTTCACGTCGCGGGTGCGGGTGTCGTTGTACCACTTCCAGTGAACAAGGTCGGCCTCGACGCCCATCAGCGGGCCGAGCTGCTTCTGGAACCCAATGCTGCTCTGCCACGTGTAGGGCATCTTGAAATCGGGACTGATCACCCGGGCCGCCTGCCGCGGGATCGGCACGCGGCCGTTCAGATAATCCTCCGCCTTCACGCCTCGCGTCGGGTTCTCCATGAAACCCGGACCATCGGGCAGAAACGAGGCAGCGACGGCGTTGCTGTAGAACTGGTGGCTGTAGGTGACGTTCGACACCGGCGTGTTGTAGTAGAGGCCGCTCCCGCCGCGGATGACCAGCTCGTTGCCGTTGCCCACGTTGTACGCGAATCCCACGCGCGGCGCCACGCTATTGAGATCTCTGATGCCGGTCTTGTAGCCGAAGTCACCCGACTCGACGCCGTTGTTGATCAGGACGACGCTCTCGCGCACGTCGGGCGGATCGGTCGCGCCCGCGTCCACGTCCCATCGGAGACCGAGGTTGAGCGACAGCTGATTCGTCGGCCGCCACGTGTCGCCGATCCAGATCGCGAAGGTCGGCCGCGGGATGTCGACCAGGTAGTCCGGGTGGAAGTTGATGTCGAACCGCTGGAGAAACGGCTCGAGCCCGCTGATGTCCCACTTCAGCGGATCGTTCCATGCGCTCGCCGGGAAGCGGCGTTCCAGCTCGGCGTCCGACGGACGGCTGCTGAACACGTACGTGCCGCGGCGGTTCAGCGACCAGTCCTTCGTGTCGCGAACCCGCAGGAACTCCCCGCCGATTTTGACCTGGTGTCGATCGTGATGCCAGCTGAGATCCCCGCGGCCGCTGAACGTGTCCTGCCACGTGTAGTTCGGGTAGTTACGGATGCCTCCGATCAGGAGACCGGGAAACGAGAACTCCGGCACGAAGAACGGGGTGCTGTGAAACTGCACGTCGAACTCTTTCTGCGAGTCGTTCTTCCAGGAGAACCCGTTGTAGCCGCCGCGAACCTCGAACACGACGTTGTTGCTGACGACGCGCGTCCAGGTGCCGAACGCGTTGGTGGCGTACTGTGTCAGCTGTTCGGCGCGCGACGGGTGCGTCGTCCCGCTGGCAATCTGGAACGGGTTGTAGAAGTCCCACCGCTGGGCGCGAGCCGAGAAGCGGTCGCGCGTCGAGATCTGATAGTCCACGCGGCCGAGGAGGTTCTTGTTCGTCGACCGGCTCTCGAACGCGAACTTCTGGGTCGGAAGCCTGGTGGGCTCCAGGTACGCGGTGGCGGGTTCCCGCTCGTACTCGTACGCGCCGAAGAAATGCGCCCGGTTCCGGACGATGGGACCGCCCAGTGTGCCGCCTGCCTGCTGGTTGGAAAACGGCAGTACGACGCCCGCCACCGGGTCCGCCTCATTGAAGCGATCGTCCCGGAAGAACCCGTACAGGCTGCCTCGCACGTCGTTGGTGCCCGATCGCGAAATCGCCTGCACCTGGATCCCCGTCGATCGCCCCTGCGTGATATCGAACAGGTTCGTCACGATCTGGAATTCAGCGATGGCCTCGCGGCTGATCTTCGGCTGGCCGAAGCCGGATCCGGCCACGCGCTGCGTAATCTGCTGGCCGTCCAGATTGAGCTGGAACTGGTCGTCGCGACCCACGCCGGGACGCTCCGCGACGTTGTTCGCGGTAATCCCTTTCACCAGAAGCGACAGCTCCTGCCAGTTCCGGCCCTGCAGCGGCAGTTCCTCCATCTGGCGTCGATCGATGTTCCCAGCGACCTGTGAGGAGGTCGTGTCGACGAGCGGCGACTCGCCGGTGACGGTGAGGCTTTCCTCCAGTGTGGCGACCTTCAGGACAAAAGGAATCGTCGCGTTCTGACCGACCAGCAGCTCGACGACCGGCACGACGACGGTCGCGAATCCTGAAAGTTCCGCCTGCACCTTGTACCGGCCCGGATCGATGTTCGGAATGCGGTACTCGCCGCGGTCATCGGTCACGCCGACGTACTGGCGACCGCTGCTGATTTCGGTAGCGGTCACCGTGACGCCTGGGATAAGGGCCTTGGACTCGTCTACCACCGAGCCAAGTAAGGTGGCTTGTTGCTGGCCATGAAGGGCGACGCGGCCTGGGAGCATGAGCACGAACGCGAGAGCGAGAACTCTTCGGATCATGGTGTCTCCTCTCGACTCGGCGACGTGGCGGGCGCGCGAAGCGCAGACGTTGAATCGGCGCGACGCTATCCAATTGCTACTCGCTTGTCAACGAATTCGTCGGCCCTTGACCGCTGTCCGCCTGCCGCTCAGCTTTCACGTGGGCGTCCGCGGCAGGCAGGCTATCGTGCTCCGCAGCGTTCGCTTTTCGGTTGCGCGGCGATGTTCGGAGTGGCAACGTATCTTCGAACTAGCGCGGGAGGTACGTGATGCCGGGTGCGCGCGTGAGAGCACGAAGTTTGATGCGGCGTTTCCCCATGCGCCGCGCGGCGTGGACGATGGCGCTCGCCGCAGCCCTGGCCGCTGGAGCGGTGCGCGTTGGCACGCAGCAGACGCCGGCAACCCAGGGAGGTGGCGCCAGGCCCGCTGACAGGGAGGAGCGCCCGGCCGCGCGATCGGCGCTGCGGCCCGCCGTCATGGGTCCGTCCGGGGCGGTGTCCGCGGGACACCCGCTGACAACGGCGGCCGGCCTCGAGATCTTGTTGAAAGGCGGCAACGCCTTTGATGCCGGCGTGGCCACGCTGCTCGCCGGGGGCGTCCTGGAACAGGATCTCTACAGCCTTGGCGGCGAGGCGCTGGTGCTGGTCTATCCGACCGCGGAGCGGAAGGTCACCGCCGTCGTCGGCCAGGGCTGGGCGCCCAAGGCCGTTAACGTCGACTGGTATCTCTCGCGCAAGAAGACGCTCGACGGCGCCGGCCTCGATCCCGCTGTGGTCCCGGGCGCGCTGCACGCCGCGCTGACGGTACTCGAGAAGTGGGGCACGATGAGCTTCGAGCAGGTGTCGGCCCGCGCGATCGAATATGCCGAACGCGGCTTCCCGATCCGCCAGAGCACCGTCGCCGGCATCCAGCGTCAGCAGAAGTTCTTCCAGAACTGGCCCGCGAACCAGAAATACTGGTCGAAGGCCGACGGCTCGGCCTACAAGGCGGGCGAGACGATCGCGCTCCCGACCACAGCAAACACGTTGAAGCGGATGGTGGAGGCCGAGCGCGGCGCGAAGGCGCAGGGCCGCGCCGCGGGCATCGTCGCGGCGCGCGACCGGTTCTACAAAGGCGACATCGCGCGCGAGATGGTCGCGTTCCTGCGCGCGCACGATTCACCGTGGGACGACAGCGATTTCGCCGAATTTTACGCCAAAGTGGAGGAGCCGGCCCGCACGACGTACCGCGGCTACACGGTATACAAGCACGCGTTCGGCAGCCAGGGACCGGTGCTGCTGCAGGCGCTGAACATCCTCGAGAACTTCGATCTCCGCGCGATGAAGCTCAACAGCGCCGACTACATCCACACCGTGATAGAGGCTATGAAGCTCGCGTACGCGGACCGCGATACGTACTACGCCGACCCCGCATTCGTGAAGGTGCCGGCTACGGGTCTGCTGTCGAAGGAGTACGCGAGGGAACGCGCGAAGCTGATCGACCCAAAACGTGCGTCGAAGAGCTTCGTGGCCGGCGATCCGATGAAGTTCGACCCCCAGGTGCGCGAGTGGCCCTTCTGGAAGGCGAACATCCCCGACGGCACGAAGGTGAACACCGATCAGGAGCCGATCATCAAGGACGATCACGACATGAACGCGTCGCTGGGCCTCGATTCGGCCGGCGTCAGCAAGGACACGACCCACATGTCTGTCGTCGACAAAGACGGGAACATCTTCGACGTGACGCCGAGCGGCGGCTGGATTGGCGGCGCCGTGATCCTCGGCGACACCGGCATCGGCATGAGCGTCCGCGGCGAACAGTTCTTCCTCGATCCGGCGCGCGCGAATCAGATCCGGCCGCGCGCCCGCCCGCGATACACCCTGACGCCCAGCATCGTGTTCAAGGGCGACGCCCCGATGATGGCGCTCGGGACACCCGGCGGCGACAACCAGGATCAGACGATTCTCCAGGCGTTTCTCGACGTCGTGGAGTTCTGGGACAACTGGTATCCGAACCTTCACGCGGCCTTCGAGTGGCCGCGGTTCCAGACGCTCCACTTCTACGGATCGTTCTGGCCGCACAACCCCGGCTTCAACAAGCTCAATCTCGAGTCGACTATACCTGACGACGTGTTCAAGGAGTTGCAGGCGCGCGGCCACGACGTGAGCAAGATGCGGCCGTTCGGCATGTCGGGTTGCGCGACGACCGTGATGATCGATCCGGCGACGCGGAACCGCTTCGCCGGCGCCGATGCGCGGCGCGACTGCTACGCCGTCGCCTATTGAAGCTGCGCGTGAAGAAACGTCCGCATTGACGACTTACGACGGCGCCGCCACCGAGTACCCGGGGTTCACGCGCCTTTCCAGTCGCGGACGGACGAACTACAATCACCGGCACACCGTTCGCGAGAATCGTTCATGGCCCTCGCAGCCGGCGCTCGACTTGGCTCGTACGAAATCGTCTCGGCCCTTGGCGCCGGTGGCATGGGTGAGGTGTACCGCGCGCGCGATTCGAAGCTGAATCGCGAGGTCGCGCTCAAGGTCCTTCCCGAAGCCTTCACAGCTGATCCCGAGCGGCTTGCCCGCTTCAAACGCGAAGCGCAGTTACTCGCGTCGCTCAACCATCCGAACATCGCGCAGATCCACGGCTTCGAGGACGCGAGCGACGTGCATGCGCTGATCATGGAGCTCGTTGACGGACCGACGCTCGCCGATCGGATCGCGAACGGCCCGATTGCGATCGACGAGGCGATCCCGATCGCAAAGCAGATCGCTGACGCGCTCGAAGCCGCCCACGAGCAGGGCATCATTCACCGGGACCTGAAGCCGGCCAACATCAAATTGCGGCCGGACGGCACGGTGAAGATTCTGGACTTCGGACTGGCCAAAGCCGTCGGGCCGGCATCGGGCATCTCCGGCAGTGCGACCATGTCGCCGACGCTCACCAGTCCCGCGATGACCCAGATGGGCATGATTCTCGGTACGGCCGCATATATGAGTCCCGAGCAGGCGAAGGGGCGTGCGGCGGACAAGCGAAGCGATGTGTGGGCGTTCGGCTGTGTGTTCTATGAGATGCTTACGGCAAAGCGGGCATTCGAGGGAGAGGACGTCAGCGACACGCTTGCCGCCGTCCTCCGCGGCGAGCCTGACTGGAACGCGCTGCCGCCGGACGTCCCCGATCACATCCGGCTGCTGCTGAAGCGCTGTCTCGAGCGCGATCGCGGCAGACGAGTCGCCGACATCGCCGTGGCGCAGTTCATGCTGACCGAGTCGTTCGCGCTGACCGGGGAGAAGCCGGCCGTTGAGACGACTCGCGCGAAGCCGCTCTGGAGACAGGCTCTACCCGGTGTGATGGCGGTTATCGCCACCGCCGCGATCGTGCTTGGGACCACTCGGTACTTCCAGCCGCCGTCGCCGGTACCAACCATCACACGCTTCACGTATGACCTCCCCTCAGGTCAACGGTTCACCAACGCCGGCCGACATTTGCTGGCGATTGCGCCCGACGGCACAAAAATCGTGTACGTCGCAAATCAGCGGTTGTTTCTCAAATCGATATCGGATCTCGAAAGCGTGCCCATCCGCGGATCCGAAGGGCCCTCGGGCAGCGGCTTGACCTCTCCCGTCTTCTCGCCGGACGGAAAATCTGTCGCGTTCTGGAGAGGCGGCGCGCTCCAACGAATTCCAGTGACCGGCGGCACGCCAGTCACGCTCGCGGAGGGCCTCGCCAATCCGTTCGGGATGAGCTGGTACGAAGGTGGCCTGCTGGTCGCAGGCGCCGACAGGATCATTCGAGTGTCTCCAGGTCGCGGTTCGCCCGAAACCCTCCTCACCCTGAAGGGCGGCGAGGCCGCCGGCGATCCGCAGATGCTGCCGGACGGCCACTCTCTCCTCTTGACCGTCGGCGCCGCGGACAGCCCCTGGGACGCCGCCGCCATCGTCGTCTACGATCTGCAGTCCAAATCGCGCCAGACCTTGCTCGAAAATGGAACCGCCGGCCAGTATGTGGCCACGGGGCATGTGGTGTACGCGTCCACCGGCGTGCTGTTCGCAGTACCCTTCGATGCGGCGACGCGGCGGACCATCGGCGAGGCGCGATCGATTCTAGAGGGTGTCGCCCGCGCGGCAGGCGCCGTGACCGGAGCCTCACAGTTCGCGGTGTCGGGAAACGGATCGCTGGTCTACATTCCAGGGCCTTCGAGCGGCGCCTCGGCAGCGTGGGATCTCGCGACGTTCGATCGAAAGGGTCATGTCGAACCGCTCAAGCTTCCGCTGCGCAATTACGAAACTCCACGCTACTCGCCGGACGGCAAACGAATCGCCGTCGGCATCACCAGCGACAAAGAGTCGAACATCTGGATCTACGATCTGTCGGGATCAACAAAGATTCGTCAGCTGACATTTGGCGGACACAATCGCTTTCCCGTGTGGACGCCCGATGGAAACCATGTGACATTTCAGTCGGATCGAGATGGTGACTCAGGGATCTTCTGGCAGGCCCCCGACGGTGCGCATCCCGCCGAACGACTGACGACTGCCGAAAAGGACGTGATGCACGTGCCCCAAGGGTGGTTCCCGAAGGGCGATCGCCTTCTGATCACCGCGCGGGCGCCCGGCAACAGTTACACGCTCGCGACCGTCGATGTCTCGAGCCGAAAGATTGAACCGTTCGGGACGGACACGTTTATCGCGTTTCCGCACACGTCGATCTCGCCCGACGGAAAGTGGGTCGCGTACAACGAGGCATCGTCTCGGACAGCCTCCACCATTTTCGTGCGACCGTTTCCTCCAACAGCCAAGTATCGCGTCGAAACGGGAGTGACTCCCTTCTGGTCCCCTGATGGAAGGACGCTCTACTATGTAGCGACTCCGGGCGACGCATTTGTGTCCGCGGTCACAATCACGACCACACCAAGTCTCGAGATCAGCAAATTGTCGGAGACCGTGCCCCGGCCGCTGGGGGTCGGCGGCGGACCGAATCTTCCGCGTCAGTACGACGCTTCGCCCGACGGTGAGCACTTCATCATTTCGACAGCCGACGACGCGACGAACAGAGGTCCCGTCCAGGGACAAATCAGAATCGTCCTCAACTGGACAGAGGAGCTGAAGCAGCGCGTTCCGACGCGCTGACCGCAGCTCGCGAAAAACCGGTGAAAAATCGCGGGCGCGACAACCAATCAAAACAGAATCTTGAACGCGAGCTGGATGTCGCGCGGCAAATTGTTCTGGCTCGTCACCTTCCCGAATGCCGCGCTCGTCGGGTCCGTCGTCGGCGCTGCGAACACCGGGGTGTTGAAGGCGTTCAGGAATTCCGCATGGAACTGCCCGCGGACGCGATCGCCGAGTCGCACCCGCTTGACTACTGAGATGTCCCACAGCCGCAGTCCCTGCAGGCGAAGACCAGCCACGCGCGACGGGAAGTAGCGAAGATTATTGGCCAGCCGAATCCGCTGGTCGGCGCGCTGCTTCGCGGGATCGTCCACGCCGTTGGTCTGCACCGCGGCGTCGTGGAAGTAGAAACCCGAGATATCGAACACCGGCTGATTCGAATCGACGGCGTAATTCGTCTTCAGCGCGTTCAGGTCGCCGTTGAAGTAGATGTTCCGATCGTGGAAGCTGATCGGCCGTCCGCTCTGAAACTGGCCGATTGCCTGGACGCTCCAGCCCCCGACGAGCGCATCCGCCAGCGCGCCCGCATCCCCGGCCCAGTGGCGCTCGCGCCCGAACGGGAGCTCCCAGATGCCGCTCAGAGCCAGACGATGCGGCACGTCGAATTCGGACAGGCGGTTTTCGTACTCGGTGTCAGTGGGGTTCAGCTTGAACACCCGCTCGGTGAACCTCGATCCCGTGTAGGCCGCCAGTAGCGTGTAGCCCGCCGTGAATCGATGCTCGATCTTGACCTGCACCGAGTTGTACACGCTCGTGCCGTCGTCGTCGAAGGTGCGCACGTTGCCGAATTGCGGAAACGGGCGGAGCAGCTGCTGACGGGCGATGGTTGGGCCGTTGAAGCCCGTGCCCGGCAGCAGGCCCTGGAACGGGTTCGGCACGAGCGCGGTGAGATAGTTGATGGTCGCCAGGTCGCGTTCACGGCTCGAAGAAAGAAAGGTCGCGGGGACGCCGTTCAAATCGATTTCACCGGCCTGGGCGCCGCCGCCCGTCGTCAGGGTGTAGCCCCGGCTGCCCGCGTAGCCCGCCTCGAGCAACCACTGTCCGGGCAGCTCGTGCTGGACGCTGACCAGATAGCGGACGTTCTGGCCATTCTTGTAGTCGAGCGGCACGAACCGCGTTCCGTTTGCGTTGTTCAGATCCTGGCCGAGGAACGTGTCGGCCCCGCGCGACGACCCTGACGGATCGACGACGCCATCGGGAAACGGATTGCTCAGCGTCGCGCGGAACGTCAGACCGTTGTCCAGCGTCGGCACGAGCGGCGTCGTCTGCGAGAACCCGGGCTGGAAATTGCCCGCAATGATGA
Organism: Acidobacteriota bacterium; assembly: GCA_046728115.1. GTDB lineage: Bacteria > Acidobacteriota > Vicinamibacteria > Vicinamibacterales > CAVVIG01 > CAVSWN01. The sequence continues at coordinate 15,575 of JBKPDW010000073.1, forward strand.
ACGGCACTGTAGACAGGCCAACACCGCCGCGGACGACCGTCGCGTTATTGAGCTGGTACGCGAAGCCCGCGCGCGGCTCTATGTTGTTTTTGTCGGGATTCCAGAAGCCCGGATGCTCGTCGGTGGCGAATCGGAGTCCGCCCTGGACGGTAAACGCCGACAGGGGCAGCTCGGGAAGTGGATTCAGCGCGTAGGCGCGACGCGCGTACTCGGCGATGCTTGGCGTCGCGGTGGGATCGAAGCTCCTCACGTTGCGATTTTCCGAGTCGGTCGTCGCGCCCTCGTACTCGTACCGCACGCCGAGATTGAGCGTCAGCCGATTCGATACCTTCCAGTCGTCCTGCACGAACATGCCGTGATACCAGGTGTAGTTCAAACGCGTCCCGTTCCTGTCGATCGTGCCGCTCGTAGGCACGCCGAGCAGGAACGTCGCCATGTCCTGCCCGAACACGCCCGCCGAGTTGTCCTGCGCCCGTGTGAATGCGCTGTTGTTCCGCATCACGTACTCGCCCGCCCTGGCTGCGAGCTCCTGGCCATATTCGCGGTACATGCGCATGTCGTAGCCGGCGCGGATCGAGTGGCTGCCTCGAATCTTCGTGTAGGTCGGCTGCAACGAGTAAATGCTGTGCGTCGTCGTTGCTGCGAGCTGATCGCCGAGATCGGTGAACAGATCGAAATCGAAATGGGGGAAGTACTTGATGCCGCCGAACTCCGCGCTGACCGACGGCGGAAATCCGAGCGAGGCGGGATCGAAGACGCCCTCGTGCTGCCGTACGTTGGGCTCCTGGAAGCGCTGCCACCCGGCGCGGATGTCGAGGACCGAGTTCGAGCTCATCGTGTAGACGTGGTCGTAGGTCACGCCGTCGTTGATGCGGAAGAGAAAGTTGCCGGTCGGCACGACGCCGTTGACCGTGCCAAAGAATGCGTTGCGCGACTCCACGCGGTGGTTCCTCGTGTACCGTACGAAGATCTGCTGTTTGTCGGTGAGACGGTGGTCCACGCGCGTCGAGATCGAATAGAAATCGTCGGTGCGCGGGTTGGTCGAGAAGTAGTTGTTGGTGCCGCCGGCGTCGCCCGGCTGGTTCGGCAGTGGATAGTATTTGAGCGCGGCCGCCGCGATCGGGCTGATGCGATTGGCCGGAATGACGTTGTTCGGAAACGGCGTGCGGACGACGCGGCCGTTGACGAGCTCCGCGGTGGCGGGATCGTAGATCGTCAGTCCTTGCGCCAGCATTGCTGAAAAGTCACCGTTGCGCATCGCCTCCGTCGGAACGGTCCGGAGACCGGGCTCTGGGAACTCGTCGTACAGCCACTCGATCGCGCCGAAGACGAACGTGCGGTTGTGTCCGTCGTAGACGCCCGGCACGCGGACCGCCCCGCCCGCGCTGCCGCCGAACCGCTTGTACCCGAGGCCCGGCTTCGCGCCGCCGCTTCGATTGACGAAGAAATCAATCGCCGAGAGCGAGTCGTCGCGCAGGTAGTAGTAGCTCTCGCCCTTCAAGGCATTCGTGCCGCTCTTGAGCGTTACGTTGACGACGGCGCCCGCGGTGTGGCCGTCGGCCGCGTCGAAGCTGGCGGTGCCGACCTTGAATTCCTGCACGGCACCCGCGGGTGGCACGAACGCCACGCGCGGCACGCCGCTCGCCTTGTTGGCGGTATTCGGCGATCCATCGAGTGTGAACTCGTTGCCTCCGGCGGATCCATCGGCGTTGATGGATGACGTGCCGGCGTTGTCGAACGGCCGGGAAAACTTCAAGTCGCCGGTGTAGGCGACGCCGGGCACGAGCCGCGCGAGGACGAACGGATTGCCGTCGGACAAGGGCATCAGCGCGATACGCTTTTCGTCGATCACTTGACCGGCCGAAGCGGACCCGAGATCGAGCAGCGGCGATTGTGCGGTCACGAGAACGGTCTCCTCGACCTGGCCGACCTCCATGGTGAGATCGAGCACGATCCGGTCGCCGATTCGGATCTCGATGCCGTCGCGGCGCACCTTCTTGAAGCCTGTCAGCTCCACCTCGACGCGGTAGCTGCCGGCCAGCAGATAGGGGATCGTGTACAGGCCTTCCGTGTTCGTGACAGTCGTCGAAGGGAGGTTCGTCGCGACGTTCGTGGCGGTGACCGTCACGCCGGGCAACCGGCCTCCCGAACTGTCGACGATCCGGCCCGTGATGACACCTCGAAAATCCTGCGCCGTCGCGGCGCTCGATGCGATCAGCATGCACAACGAGAACACCAGCAATCCTCGCGCGACACACCGGGCCATTGCCATCCCCCTTGCAAGTGGTGCAATGCGCAGATTATAGGCGAGCAACTCCGCCGGCCCGGCATTCGTTTGCAGTCGACTGCGGCCGGTGCGATCATGAGCCGCCAAGTTGTCATGGGTGCGATCTATGGACTGAGGAAGTGCATGACACGGCAAATCGATCGGCGGACATTTCTGCTGTCATCTCTCGCGTTCGTCCATTCCGTGCGTGCACAGAGCCTGCCGCTGGAGACCTTTCTTCAGTGGAAGGAAGCGTCTCCAGCTGTTGACGAGGCTTCGTGATGCGGGCCAGACAGTCAGCACGTATGAGGGGGCGCGCGCGCACGAAGAACGATTCAGGCAATTCGGTGATCGACTCGATGACGTGGCGACACTGGTTCGCGAGGGTCTGACGATCAGTGAATCGCAGTACTCGGCGGCGAAACAATTTATCGGTGCATGCCGCGCCACCATGACCGATATGTTCCAGGCCACGCCCGTCATTCTTGTGCCGGCGGCTCCAGGTCCGGCGCCCTCGGGGTTGTCGTCGACGGGCGATCCTCGGATGAATTATCCCTGGACTGCGTTGGGGACGCCGGCCATCTCAATTCCAATGGCAGTTACGAACGGATTGCCATTGGGCCAGCAGCTCACGGCCAATCGCGGCGACGATGCGCGCCTCCTTCGAACAGCTGTATCGGTGGAACGGTCGCTGGGCTTCCATCTGAGCAGGTAGGAGGCACTTGGCATTAAGCCGTCCAGCATCGTGTAGCATACGATGGCAGCGCGATCGTGAGATCCGTTCGGGCGCGTGTCAGAGCCGATCTTGTTCAGCCCAGAGAACGTGAGGGCGCACAGCATGTGACGGTAACGCAATCGGCAAGTTCCGACCCGCTCGATGCCGAGATCCGCCCGGCCGTCGCTGTCCACGACGAGTAGCCCCGGAGCTCGCCGGGCGGTATCATCGTGCTGCCCACAATCTGGAGGGACGAATGCGCCGACACATCGGGCTCGCCCTTGTGGTGGTCACCACGTCCGCTGGCGCCACGGTCATCGCGCAATCGGCCACCACGCCAAAAGCGTGGACACCGCAGAAAACCGCCGACGGTCAACCCGATCTGCAGGGTGTGTGGACCAACGCGACGCTCACGCCGTTCGAGCGTCCGGCGACGCTCGGCGACAAGGCATTTCTGACTGAAGCGGAGGCCGCTCAGATCGAGAAGCGCGCCGCGATCAGCCGCGAAGATGAGGCGCCGCCGCGCGCCGGCGACGTCGGCAACTACAACCAGTTCTGGTTCGATTCCGGTGAGCACGTCGTCTCGACGCGGCGCACGTCGCTCGTCATCGATCCGCCGGACGGCCGTGTGCCAGTGCGCCCCGACGCAGAAGCGCGCCGCGACGACGCCAGCGCGCATCAGGGCGACTCATACGAGTTCATGAGCGTCTGGGATCGCTGCATCACGCGCGGCGTGCCAGGCGGCATGTTTCCGGCCGGGTACAACAACGCGTACCAGATCGTGCAGTCGCCTGGTTACGTGGTGATCCACTACGAGATGATTCACGAAGGACGGATCATTCCGCTCGACGGCCGTCCGCATGTGCCGTCGCACGTGCGCGCGTGGAACGGCGATCCGCGCGGCCGCTGGGACGGCAACACCCTCGTCGTCGACACGACGAATTACAACGACAAGGGCTGGATCACGACGGCGGCGGCAGGCGGACGCATCAAAGGCATCCGCCAATCCGAGTCGCTTCACCTCGTCGAGCGTTTCACGCGGATCGACAAGGACACGATCGAGTACGAGGCGACCATCGACGATCCAACGACGTTCACTAAGCCGTGGACAGTCGCGATTCCGCTGCACCGCAATGCGGAGTACCGCCTCTACGAGTACGCGTGCCACGAAGGCAACCGCGCGGTCGAAGGCGTCCTCCGCGGCGCGCGCGCGCAGGAGAAAGAGAAGTAAATTCGCCGCAGCTTCTCAGCGGCGCTCCGCGCTCGACGCCGCACGCGGCGGCAGCAGCGACGACACGTAGGCGGCGATGTTCACGAGATCCTCGTCGCCGAGTTTGGCGACAACGGGCTTCATCAACTCGGCCCACTCGCCGTGGCGCGCGCCGGTCTGCATGTCGTACATCTGCCGGACCAGATAGCTCGGTGAGCGGCCGGCAATTCCCGGTACCGGCCCGAGGCCCTTCAGATCGGCGCCATGACAGGTGGCGCACTCCACGGTTTTGCCGCCGCCGTTGCGCGCCAGCGTTTCGCCCTTCTTGATGCTGCCGACCGGGGTGTACGCTATGAAACCGGAGCGCGGGTCGCGCAGGATCTCGGTGCGCTCGGGATTCTCGGGCGTCTCGATGATGCGCGTGCCGATGGGTTCCTTCTCGCCGCCTTCGACGGGAATCCAGATGCCGCCTCGACTCACCATCTTCGGCACCGTGCTCGTCTCGACGACGCGGATCCAGGGCGTCCATGGCATCGCGCCGAAATACTGAGCGGCCTCCTTGATCTCCTCCGGCGTCATCGCTTTCGCATACGCGATCATCAGGTTCGTGTTCGCCTTCCGCGGCTCCGCGCTTTTCCGCAGCCCATCCTTGAAATCGTTCATCGTCTGGATGAAGTAGGAGACCGGCAGGCCGGCAACGCCGGCGTTCTCCTGGCGCCCCTTGCCGTTCGGATAGTGGCAGAGGCCGCACGCGCGGACGTCGGGGCGCTTGCCGTGCGCGACGATCTCGGGCATTGCCGGGTGATCGCCGGGGAACCAGTCAGCCGGACCGAACCCGTCCGAGATCTGCTGGCGAGTGAAGGTCAGCGTGCTGCCCGGCAACTGCTTTGGCGACGTGTCCGGCGCCGCGGCGGGCGCGGCCGTGCCACTGGGCGGAGGGAGCGGAATCGCGTACGCCCAGTCGGGCATCGACGCGGCAGCTCGAGGCCACGCCGATGCGGCACTCCACACCACTCCGAACACGGCGACGACAACAAACTGGCGCATGGAACGCCTCCTCTCTACTGCGTGATCGTTCGCAATTCTAGAACGCGGTCCGCCGTGCGCGCTCCGCGTGCGTCCCTCGAAGACCCGTCCGCGCCACGACATCGATCGTCCGGTCCGGGAGCTCCCGGCGTCACGCCGCCAGCTCGGCGGAGGCGGCAGCGCGCGAGCGTTCCCAGATGAGTGCAGCGCGGATCAGCAGAGCCGACCCGTGCTGATTATGCCCTCAATCGAGGCGCCGATCACCGAGACAGCTGACCACGCACGTGGTCACGTACTGCCGCGCAGGGACATTCGCGCGGCTCCGCATGTCATCGGTACGGTGAGGTAGCATACGTGCCACCGCCGCATGGCTTCGCGCAATCACGCGCTGGTAGCAATCGCCGCGCTGGCGCTGATCACTGGCGTGCTCGGTTTCTGGCGCCTGTCCGATGCGCCGATCTTTCTTGGGCGCGACGAAGTATTCGTCGGCCTGTCGGGTCACGCGCTGGCAACAACGGGCCGGGACCTCCAGGGGCACTTCTTTCCGTTGTTTGTCTATTCGACGGTGCACGGCAACTGGTGGCCGCCGATTCTGCCGTACGCAATTGCACTCGTCCTGAAGCTCGTACCGCTCTCCGAGGCCGCCGTCCGTGCACCGATGGCGCTTGCCGCGATCGTCACCGTCATCGCGGTGTTTTTCGCCGGCCGATCGATCTTCGAGCGGCCGGCCAGTGCGTGGATCTCTGCGCTCGTGCTGGCCCTGGCGCCGCTGCAGATCATCGAGAGCCGCTTTGCGAACGACACCGGCCTGCCCGCGATGTTTGCGGCAGGGTGGGCGCTGGCCGCGCTGAGTTATTTCCGCCGCGCTGCCGTATGGAAATTGGCCGCAGCCGGGGCCGTGCTCGGAACCGGCTGCTTCAGCTACGTCGGGGCGGCTCCGTTGATGCCGCTGTACGCCGCGGTCACGTTGACTGCTTTGTGGATGCGGCGCGCCCGCCCGATCTGCTACGTGGCGGTGTTCGCCGGGTTTGCAGTCCCGGTGCTGCTGGGCGCGGCGTGGCTCGTACGACACCCGGGTGTGATCGAAACGACGTTCCTGCACTATCAGAACGAGCAGTTCGCAAATCTCGATCGGTCGGCACTCCGCGGCTTGTCGACGACGCGACGGCTGGCCGGCGTCGCGAGCCTCTACCTGCAGTTCTGGAACCCGCGCGTCCTCTTCATGCACGGCGCGCCGTGGTTGATGCATTCCACTGGCCGCGCCGGAGTTCTGCTGGTAGCGATCGTCGGTGTGTTGCTCGTCGGTTTCGTCCGCACTGCAGCTCGGGCTGCCCGCGACCCGCAAGCGCTCCTTCTGGTGGCTGGATTCCTCCTCGCGCCCGTACCCGCCAGCCTCGTCGACATCGACGAACACACGGCGCTGTACGCGACATGGCGGGCCATCGCGATCCTTCCGTTCGGCGCGCTGCTCACAGGCGCCGGCGCTGAATATCTGATGGGCCGGGCAGACGGATGGACGTGGAAGCTGGCGGTGGCTGCCGTTCTCGCGGCGCCTCTGGCGCTGATGGTCTCGTACGGCGAATCGCTGACGCATCGCCGTCCGATGACTGCGTGTCTGATTGCAGCCGCGATTGCCTCGATCTGGTCGATAGCCAACGCCAGGCCCCGCCGCGTCCTGCCGCCGATATTCATTGCTCTGGCGGTCGCGGCGCTGCTGCAGTTCCAGGATTTCTACGCCGACTACCTGACCGCCTACCAGGAGCGGTTCGTAGCCGAGACCGACGGCAACGTGCGCGATGCGCTCGAGGCCGTGATCGATCGATCGCCGCCCGCCGCGCCGGGACGGCAGCGGGCAGCGCCCGCCGTGTATCTGGGATTTCGCCTCGGCGTCGGCGACTGGGGCGGCTACTATTGGCGGTTCTACGTCCACAAGCGCCGCCGCGAAGACCTGCTCGCCCGAACGATCAACGATACGGATGCCAGCCGATTCGACGAGCAGTGGATTTGCCATCTACCTGGCGAAAGCGTGCTCGCGACGCGGATTGGCGTGGACCGCGCAACGGATGCTCGAATTCAGTCGATGATTGCGCGCCGCGAGGTGGTGCTCGACGCGCTCGTCGGCGCCGTGCATGGACGCCCGACCTATTGGCTGCTGGAGACGACGGGATCATGCTCGACGGAATGAGCGTCGGGACAGTTGCCCTGATCGGCTGGGGCGTAGTCGTCGCGTCCTTCGTCATCCTTCGCAGCGCAGCCGTCGTGACGATCGTGGCCGTTTTGGCCATGGTCGCGTGCCTTGCCCTTTGCGCGATTCGTCCGCCAGCGGCCGCTGCGACCTGTGCGCTCGCCGTCAGCGGCCTCGCTGGCGGCTGGGTCGGATTGCTGCTCCTGCGGGCGATGATCGTGCGGAGCGTCAGTCTCACGATGCTGATTGAGACCGCGAGCGGCAGCGTGACCGACATCGACCATTTGATCGAGCGGCGACTCGAGGAGGCTCGAGCATACAAGCTGGCGACGTGGCGTGACGGTCAGTTCGAATTGACGAGAATGGGGCGCGCGATAGTAGGTTGCACCGAGGTCGTCGAGCGGATGCTCGGGTGTGCCAGATGATGGACGTCGTCATCGTCTTTGGTGCATTCGTGGCCAGCGCGGTGGCGAGCGAACGATTGATCACGCGCAAGCTTCAAAGCGCATTCGGCCGGGTTCTGGTGGTCTACGCCGTCGGTTTCGCGCTGGCGATCGGCCTCGGCCGCGGCGTCGACCGTGCAGCAGTGTTCGTGTTCTGGACGGGAATGGTCGCGGCCTGGTTCGGCGTGCGCAGCCACCTGGAGAGTTCAATCCTGCTGCAGATTCTGATGGCTCTTCGGGATGGGCCGTGCGCACGCGGCGAGCTTCTCCGTCGATGCATGCAGTACGGACCTGTCGCTCGCGGCGAGGAGCTCGTACGGGGTGGGTTCCTGGTGGAAGCCGCCGATGGCCTGAAGCCGACGCCGAAGGGTCGACTCGCCGCGCGCGTCGCGCAGCGGCTCCGGTCATAAAGGGGATCGCTGACTCTTTTACTTCTGACTTCTTACTTCTGACTTCTGACTTACTGTGTCTGCACTCGAGCCAGCCCCGCCTGCGCGCACTCGTCAACGGTGGTCAGGTAGCGCTGCACACCTTCCTTGCCGATCACGTACGGATGCGGATCGCCGGGCCTGCGCTGCGCCAGCGCGGGGAGCTTCGTCTTGGAGCCGTCGAAGTCGGTGTGGTTCGACAGAATCACGTCCGCGCCCGCGTTCGTCGTGATCTGCTTGAAGCGGCGCGCGGAATCGCTGTAGGTCTTGAACCAGAAGCTGTCGGGCCGTTCGGGCGTGATGTACGCGGTACGGTTCGCGACCCAGTTGAACGCTGTGCCGCCCCAGTATGCCGCCGTGTGTGGCGCGCCGTTGTCCTTGACGGGAACGAGCGTCGACAGCGTCCCCATTGTGTGGCCCGGCGTGTTGTACAGCGTCAGCGTCGTGTCGCCGAGCGTCAGCTTCTGGCCGTCGGTCGCGACCATGTCGCGTCGCGGCTTCGTCCCGCTGCTCCTGTCGAGCAGATCCCAGTCGGCGGCTCCCAGGATGACGCGCGCATTGAACCGGTCCTGCAGGTACTTCGCGCCGCCGGAGTGATCCGAGTGACCGTGGCTGATCAGGACGTACTTGATCGCCGCCGGATCGAGCCCCATCGCCTTCAACCCACCCACCACCTCATCGTCCACCGAATAGTCGAAGATCGAGTCGATGATGATGATTCCCGCTGATGTGGTGACCGCCCATGCCGAGTACTCCGTTTGACCGAGGAAGTAGAGGTTGTCGAAGACCTTCACCGAGTCGGCGTGCCATGCCTCGCGCGCCGGCGGCCCGGGCGGCCGTGCGCCGCGCTCCACTCCACTCTGCGCACCGGCGCGAGGCGCGGCCGGCGGATCAGGCGGAACGGCTTCGCGACAGATTCGATTGAAGACGCCCGCGAAGTCCGTCCCGGCCGCCGCCTTCGCGGCCGTCAGATGCGCGTCGATGCGTGGATCGCGTGATTGCGCGCGAAGACCAGTCGATACCACGCCGGCTGCCGCGGCGCCGGCCAGCACCACTCCAACGAGACATGCCTTCACGACAGTCCTCCTTGATTGACAGCGCGTTGTGACGCGGCGCCGCACCCGAAAGGCGACCGCGCGCGCCGAGTGACCTTGCAGTGCTCAGCGCGCCTGGCGCATCGACAACCACCACCGCATCGTCGTCGTGACGAGATCAGCGGCGTCCTGTTGCACGAAGTGCCCGGCGCCCGGAATCGTCACCAGCGTGAGGTCCTTCTCCAGCCAGTTCCACGTGCCGGACAACGCATCGGAATGCAGCGCCGTGTCGCCGAGGCCGTGGAACATGAGGACCGGCATCTTGACCTTCGGCAGATCGGGCGCCGGCGGCGCATCGGCGCCGGAACCGCGCGGGTAATTGCGCTTGTAGTAGTTCAGCATCGCCTCGAAATCAGAACGGTCGAACGCCTCGACGTATCGCGCGCGCGCCGCCGGATCCCGTACCCAGGATGACAGCGTCGCGGACGTCATCGGCCCCCCGAAGAAAACAGTCGGATCGGCTGGCGACTTCGTCTGAAAATTCCGTGCGTATTCGCTGTTCGCAATCTGTTCCTTGTTCGATCGCAGCTCTCGCAAAAGACCGTTCGGATGCGGCAGGTTGAGAACGATCAGGTTCTCGGTCATCTGGGGCTGCGCGATGGCAAACTGCCAGGCGACCAGGCCACCCCAGTCGTGCCCCACGATGGTCGCTTTGTCCCGCCCGAGATCGCGAATGACCGCCGCGACGTCGCCCACGAGCAACCGCACGTCATAGCTTTCGACGCCCTTCGGCTTGTCGCTCAGGTTGTAGCCACGCTGATCAATCGCCACCACCTGAAAGCGATCGGCCAGACCCTCCATCTGCCGGCGCCACGAATACCAGAAGTCTGGGAAGCCGTGGATCATCACGACAAGCGGACCGTTGCCGAGCGAGGCGTAGTGAATTTTCACGCCTTCGGAAACTGCGTAGCCGTGCTTGACCCGCTCGTAGATGTCCACCTGACCTGCTATGGTAAGGCCGACTCCGCCGAGCGCAAACACAACGGCAAGAGGCGCGACCACTCCAGCCGTCTTGCACGTCATCATCGTGTACCTCCCTTTGCAACGTACGTCGAGCTCATCGGCGGCTGAACGACAGACGAATCTGCGATCAGGCGTGGTTGAAGCGTATATCGTACACACTCTTGAGATCGCCGATACTCGGGATTAAGCCGGCATCAACGGCTCTGGCTGCGCCGAGCGATGACGAGGTACCATCAAGCCGCGCAGCAGCACCCTGGTCGACATGAAGGCTCGGTGGGGGCCCACTCGGCATGCGACGAACGCATCGGTGAGGAGAGACGAATGTCAAGGCAACCATCGATGGCCGTTCTTTCAAAAATTGTAAGCCTTGCGTTAGTGGCCGGCCTGAGTGCGACGAATCCCCATGCCAGAAATAGCTCGCCCCTGTACCCGCTTAAACTCAGCGACAATGGCCGGTATCTGGTAGACCAACAGAATACGCCGTTCCTGGTAATTGGGGATTCAGCCTGGTTCATGATCACCCACTTGAGCCTGGCTGATATTGACTCGTATACGGCGGATAGAGCGCAGCGAGGCTTTAATGCGATCGCGGTCGAACTACTCGATGAATCAGGTTACAACCTGCGTGACGCCGACGGTGATGTGCCTTTTACAGGACGGGCCTTTGTCACCCCGAACCCATCCTATTTCAAGAATATGGACTATATTCTTTTGGCCGCCTCCGCTCGAGGCATGACTGTATTCCTGGCACCCACATGGCTCCGCGGCTGCCCTTCCACCTTGCACTACTGTGCAGAAGTTCAAGATGCCAGCATCGACGAAATGTATACATGGGGACAGTTTGTGGGGGATCGGTATCGGAATTCCGAGAACATCGTCTGGATCATGGGCGGGGATACCGATTCCACAGTGGTTGCGGACAAAATCCAAAGCATGGTGGACGGCATGCGCGACGCTGGTGCGCACCAGCTCTATACTTATCATGGCGCGAGGGGCCGGACGGCCATTGACAACTGGGATCCTGCTCCACCTTGGCTGATTTTGAACAATATCTATACTTCTACGCCGGAATATCCTCTCGCCCAGACAGCCTACAACGTGACTCCTTCGACGCCGTTCTTTCTGATAGAGGGCTACTACGAAGGCGGTAGACTTCGCACGAACAGTTACACGAGTCAGCAGCTTCGAGCCCAGAGCTATTGGACGTTCTTGTCCGGTAGCACGGGTGCTTTTTTCGGAAACTGTCCGCTTTTCGCGTTCAACTCCATGCAATTCAGCTCGGAGTGCAACACCGTGAGTTGGCAAAGCCAACTATCCAGTCAGGGCACAATGGATATGGCCAGGTTAGGCAGCCTTTTCAAGGGTCGAGCCTGGTACGACCTCGTTCCGGACTTTGACCATACGGTAGTGACTTCGGGGCTCGGGAGCTACGGGCAGAACGATTACGTGACGGCAGCCGCCAGCAGTTCAATGATCGTGGCGTACTTGCCGAGCGCAAGAACGATCACTGTAAGTACGCTCGCCGTGTCAGGCCTTTCCGCGGCCGTTTCCTGGTATAACCCTTCAAATGGAAACATAGTATTTGCCGGGAATTTTACCAAGGCGGCAGATTCCCACTTTGCTCCACCATCTTCCGGCGACTGGGTTTTTGTCGCAGAGGGGTCCACGAATCCAGTGGACAGCACGCCTCCAACCGTAGCTATCACGCGTCCAGGCAACGGAGCGACGGTGGCCCGCAGATCCACCATCACCATTAACGCAAGCGCGAGCGACGATGTCAGCATTAACAGGGTCGAGTTCTATGTTTCCGGAACTCTCCAGTGCACCGCTAACGCAGCTCCTTACTCGTGCTCGTGGAGCGTACCCGCTCAGCCCAACGTCACATATGACCTACTGGCGAAGGCCTATGAT
>JBKPDW010000074.1:0-51769 GCA_046728115.1 Acidobacteriota bacterium
GATCGACCGCGCGTCTTCGTTATCGGGCCTACACGAGAAATGAAAACGATAGGATGTTTCTGCGAGAGGCACAGCGGGCCTCTTCTTGCGCTCTACCGAATTCGCGCAGGGTTTAACTCGTTTACATGCACTGTGCAAATAAAAACTTCGTCAGGCGCACGCTGGTGGTTTGCGGCCGAGCCACCGTTCGAGGCGAGCTGATGTGTTCGCGCCTGAGCGCTTCTCGACAGCCATCACATTCGCGCTCGGAACGGCCGAGCTCGGGGCGGATGGAGACAGTTAACAAATGATTTTGCGCTTCGCCGAATACCTACTTCAGCAGATGAGGGATTCTGCGCGCCTCTGAATTTGCGGATCGCCTGCCTGCGCCACCGACAGCGTCATTGGCGCGGAGTGCGTTCACGCTTCACGTGAGCGAGCCGGCGCTTCTGCGATCACATGGTCCGAATGCGGTTTTCAGCAGGCACAGGCGCCTGAACGCCCTCCGCCTACTGCGTCGCGATCGCGAACTTGAAGTCGGACTCCAGCTGCGCCTTCGTGCGGAGGATCGTATAGCCCCAGCTGAGCAGACCAGTCGGCGCCGTGTCGGTCCACGTCGCGTTTCGGCCGAACAACAGGTAGCTGTCCCACAGCGCATCTGATCGCTGCGGAAACTGGCCATCACCGCCGCGCGACGGCTTCAGCGCTTTGAGGTTGGTCAGGAACCATCGACCCGCTGCTTTCGGCTCGTCCCAGCGGTGCTCGACGCGCGAATCGGTCAACAGCTCGCCCGGCCACCTCGATTCCTCGTCGCCCGGATACATGCGGAACCAGATCGCGAACATGCGCACGTCGGCGTTGGGATGCTTGGCCAGGAGCTCGTTCTGCGCCCACCTGGCGCCAGCCACACAGGCCGGTCACGTCGGCGAGACGAGAAAAATCAGGCGTGGATGCCCCTTGTACCCGTTGAACCAGCTTTTGAGCTCGTCGACCCCGCCCAGCTGCCGCAAGCTCGATGCGGATGGGGCCTGAGGCTGTGAACAAACAACAAGAGCAAGGAGGAGGGCGACCGCACGAATCGATTTCATGACGTCATTATCCCCCGATCCCGATGAGCGGCCAGTACAACGGCACGAGGAGGAGCAGGATCACCGCGGTAACGATCGACAGGATGCCGCCAACCTTCAGCAGGTCCTTGTTGTCGAAGTACCCGTACGAGAAGCCGACGACGAGGACGGCCGACTCGTACATGAAGATCTTCGGCCCCGCACCAAACGTCCAGATCATGCCGAGCGTCAGGGGATCCACCGCGTGATCCTTCGCGTACGTCATCAGCGGCGGAATCGACGTCGCGAGCATTGCAATCTCGTTGCCGATGACGATGTGGTAGAGGAACGCCGCCCAGTACAGCACGAGCGCCGACCGCCAGCTTGTGCCGATGAACGGCTGGATCCAGGTGAACAGAATCGTCGTCAGCACGTCGAGGGCCTTCGTCTCCGCGAGGACGTTGCTCAGGCTGACGGCAGCTGCGACGAAAAAGATCGGCAGGTAGTTGATCTTGCGGACATCCTCCGTGTTGAGGACGCCGACGCGCGGCATGACGGCGAGTAATCCGACGCCAAGGCCGATCATCGGCGCCGGTATGTGGTGCCAGAAATCGGTCACCCACAAGCCAATCGCGAGGGTCATCAGCGACGCGGCCCGAATTTCCGCGGCGGACCACGGCCCCAACGTCCGGGCTTCGCGCACCAGATACTCCGACCCGCCCGGCAGCGTCACCGCTTCGGGCGGATACATCCGGAGCGCAAGCCGCCAGGCGACGATCATCACGAGAATGTCGCACGGCAAGTACGCCAGCGCCCATTGGCTCCAGAGCACGCTGACACCGCCGAAGCGCTCGATCGCGCCGCGCGCGGTGATGGACGCTGCGCCGGCGATGACCATCTTGTCGAAGATCGTCGCCTGGTAGACGAGGATCACGAACATCCCGCGCGCGATGTTGGTACCCTTGCCGGCGCCGAATGCGTCGGCAAGCCCCATCGCGATGGTCGCCATGATGACGACCCGCGCGATGCCGGACGGGACGATCGGTGTGAGGATGAAGTTGGAGATGATCAGGCCCAGCAGCAGACGCGGATAGCTGTACCCGACACCGCGCATGACGCCGAACGCGATCCGTCGCGCGAGCCCGGATTTCCCGATCATCAGACCGAAGCAGACCGCGCCGAAGAGGAACCACGCGGATGTGTCGGCGAACCCCGAAAACGCCGTCTCGAAGCGCGCGATGCCGAGCATCCAGAACAGAAAGCAGCCGAGGATGCCGGCAATCCCGAGATCGATCACCTGCGTCATCCAGGCGGCGATCATGAAAAGGCCGACGGCGAGCGCCTTGTGCGCTTCGACATCCATGCCGAGCGGCAGGAACCAGAAGACGACCGAGCCCGCACCAAGCAGAAGCAGCAGAGCGGCTGAGCGGAGGGCGGACCGCTGACGTTCGGCATTCGGCGTTTGACGTTCGCCGTTAGCCGTTCGGGGTTCGACATTCATGCGGGGGCGACCGCGTCGACAAATCTTCCATCTCGCATCGCGTGAACCGTCGGGAACACTTCCACCATCTTGGGGTCGTGGCTGACCATGATGACAGTCTTGCCGTGATCGAGCGCGAGCGACTTGAGCAGATTGGCGATGGCCGTGGCATTCGTCGAGTCGAGATTGCCCGTCGGCTCGTCTGCGAGGATGAGCGAGGGATCGTTGGCCAGCGCGAGGGCCACCGCGACGCGCTGTTGTTCTCCGCCACTCAGCTCCTCGGGCCGCTTCTGCCCTTTCGTCTCGAGACCAACCAGCGCGAGGAGGGCCGTCGCGCGGTCGTGGCATTCCGAATCCGAGACGCCGGCCATCACCATCGGCAGTTCGAGATTCTCGACCGCCGTGATGCTCGGAATCAGGTTGAAGAACTGAAAGACGAATCCGACGCGGAGCAGCCGGTGCTGCTCCAGCGCGCGTTCGCTCATCGCCGTCAGGTCCTGCCCGTCGATGAAGATCCTCCCGCTCGTGGGCCGATCGACGCCGCCGAGCAGGTTGAGGAGCGTGGTCTTGCCGCAGCCACTTGGTCCCATGATCGCGACCGCTTCGCCCTTGCGCACCTGCCACGAGCTCTCGCGCAGCGCATGGACCTCCTCGGCCGCCATCGCGTAGCACCGGCTCAGGCCTTCAACGCGAACGTCCACGCCCTTGTGCTCGAACATGTCTCAGGCTCCCTGCATCGATTCGTGCGCGGTCTCTCTGAAAGTCCACCAGCTGAACGCCGACGCGACGACGACGAGAATGACGATGATGAGCAGCGCGACCCAGCCCGTCAGCGGCGCGATGACGAGGCGCGTCGGAAGCAGTTGGACGACGGTGCGGATCTCGCGAAGCCGCCACACGTAGTTCGCGAGGCCGAAACCCGCGAGCACCGACGAGACGCCGCCGAGCGCGAGGCCGACGAGCGCCGGCGCCAGCAGCATCGCGGCTACGAACCGCCACATCGCCGCCGGCGAGGCACCGCGGATCCGGAGCAGCGCGAATGTCCGCCGGTCCTCGCTGTAGTTCGCCAGCGCGATCGCCAGCAGCGCGATGAGCGCGAGTACCAGGCCGCCGACGAGATAAATCCGCATGTTGGCCAGCGCGAGCGAGATGTACATGTCGCTGCCGACCTTTCCGATCTCCTGCGTCAGGCTGTGAATCTCGAGCGGCGGAAATGGCGCGGCCTTCGCGATCGCCTGGCGAAACGCGTCAGCATCGGACACGCCCTCGGTCCGCAGCAGGACGATGATCCGCGGAATCAGGATCTGCATCGGCGCGATCTGCGGGTTGCCGGCGGCGGTCGCGAGGTACGCGTTGCTGCTGAACAGATAGTTCAGATAATCGACGCGCGCCTGGACGTAGCCCTGCCGGTCCGTGACGCTCTTGGGCGGCAGTCCCGGCAGAAACGCGAGCATGCCGGCTGTCTTCGACCCAATCGCGCGACGATCCGGATCGAGGCCGAGCAGCACCTGCGATCCCGGCTCGAGGCGCCAAAAGTCGGCGACCGGTGGTGACACGGCGACCTGGTCGGGGAGCCGCGAGACGATCGTCTGGAAGTCGGCGCTCAGCCCGATGCTCGGCTCCGAATACACGCGATCGCGGTACTCGCCGGCATCGGCGAGCAGGTACAGCGGCACACCGCGAAGGCCGTAGCCCGGTAGATAGAAGTTCGGCAGCACCGCTTCGATCATGTAGGTCGTGTCTTTTACGCCGGCAACGGCGCCGAGGCGCGCCACGAGCTTCGCGATCTCCGGCTTCAGCGCCTCAAGCTGCGAGGCGGCACTACCACTCAGCCGATCGATGTCGACCAGATCCGGCCCGTTGAACAGCACCTGCCAGTCGGTGCCGATCTGCACCTGGGCGCCGCGGACCGCCTTGTTCTCGAAGCTCCGGCTCGTAATCACCGGGTAGAGGCTGATGCTCGACATCAGCGCGACGATCAGGAGGAACGCGACGGTGCGATGCGGCTTCGCGGACATGTGGCGCAGCGCGAATTTTCCGAGCACGCCCCCGATCGGTCTGAGCACAGGCGCCATCACGTGCTGAACGCGCTCGCGTTTCGACGCGATGAACGTCGCGACGCCGTAGAGAAAGAGCGGCAGGCCGAGAAAATCGAGGAGGCGATCGGCCAACTTGAACCAGCCGAACGTATCCGAGATCGCGAACTCGAAGATCCAGCCGCCCAGCACGTAAGCGCCAGCGAGCAGCGTGAGCTGCTGGACCGGCCCGAACGTCGTCTGCGCCTGCACCGCCTCCGAGCCCGACACGCGCCGTGACGCGTCGAGCGGCGAGATCGTCGTTGCGTACTTCACCAGGCGCCGGCTCACGACGAGCGCGAGGACGACGGAGATCAGCAGAAACGCCGCGAAGATTCCGAGCTGCCGTGGCTCGAGCAGGACGCCCGCCGGCAGACGGCCGCCCTCGTAGATGAGGAGAAGGCCGATCGATCCTGCGGCCAGACCGAGGAGTCCGCCCACCAGACCGCCGCTCACGATGCTCACCAGCATCGCGCGCCCCATGAGATCGCCGGAGATGCCGCGAAGGCGCATCAGGCCGAGCGTGCGCCGCTCGTTCAGCATGAGAAGGCCGGCGAGATTGCCAGCGAGCACCCACGCCATCCACAAGAGCGGAAGCGCCACGAGCAGCGACACGACGCCAATCAGCCGCGCGATGCCCTGCATACGTTCGAGCAGCACCTCGGTCGTGCTGTCGACGATGAAGCTGATGCTGGCGCTGAACTTCGATTCCTCGGGCGGTTCACCGGCCTCGTGGCTGTGGCCCGGCGCCGGCTCCACGAGCGCGCTCTTCGGAATCGGCGCGTTCTCCTCCGCGCGGCTGTGCAGCCGCGCGTTGAGCGCCTTGACGTTCGCGAGCGATCGCGGAATGTCCCATCCCGAAATCAGGCTCGGCCGATCGATCCGCGCCAGATACACGACCTCGGGGGCGTACTCCGCCATCTGGATGTGACCGGCGTCCTGATCCGCGACGCCGACGACGTCGGCGGGCACGAAGCCGCTGGCGACCTGATCGAACTTCGAGAGGATGTCCCATTCGTACGGCATCAGCAGGATTGCGCCGATGTACGGGACGTAGCTGACGGAGCCCGTCTGATCCATCAGCCATCGATTCAGCTCGTCGCGATCGAGCCGTACCACCCGGTTGAGCGGGGTGTTGAACAGAAACCGGGGCTGATCCTGGACGTGGACCTGCAGCGTGAAATCGCGCGCGCCTTGCAGCGCCAGGAACGCCTTACCCATCGCGTACTCGGGACCGACGAGCGACAGCACGGCGCCGCGTTTGTCCCCGAGCGCAAGGCTCAATTCCGGCGGAAGGATCGATGGATCCGAAGCCGCAAGCAGGCAGAGCCACGGCGTCGTGAACGGCTTGCGATCGACCTGCGCCTCGACCTCGCCGCCTTCGGGAAACCGCGCGCGCAGAAACGCCATGCTCTCGACGCGCGTCACACCCTTCGTCTTTGCGATGTGTCCCTGCAGGCTGCGATCGTTGCCGATGGCGCCCTGCTGATAGATCGCAAGGTCCCACGGAATGCGGCGGAGTTGGTCGTCGACGTACACCTTGAGCGCGTAGCGCGAGGTGATGTTCACCGTCGCGAGCAGCGCTCCAACGAGGAAGGTGACGAGACCGAATGTGAGAATCGTGCGCCGGCCGAGAATCCTCAGGAGGCGCCGGATCATTGAGTGCCCGCGCCGGCCGGCTTGAAGAGCTCTGGCTTCAGGAATGTGAAGAGGCCGTTCCAAACGGCGTCGGGCGCGATCACTTCGCCATTCTTCGCGTTGAACGTAACGCCGGCGGGATGCACGATGCCGGTCGATCGCCCCTTGATCAGCGATCGCGGTGGCACGTCGCCATCGTCAGCCAGGTCGTCCCACACGCCGATGAATCCCTCAGTGCCCGTATTCCACGGCGAGGGCAGTTCGACGTCGGGCGGCAGGCCCTCGCGCGGCTTGTCTATGTTGTACGGCGGAAGATACTCGTTGTTGATTGCCGCCACGTAAATCTTGCCTGTCTCGGGATCGAGCGCGATCTGCCGCAGGCGGGTGATCCCGGTCTTCGGCCCCGCAATCACGCGTTTCGGCGCGACGTCGCCCTGATCGGTGCGGCCAAAGATCAGCAGGCCGGTCACGCCGCCAGGCAGGCGCGAATACGTCGACACCACCAGCACATCCCGCATCGGATCGACGGCGACGCCGACCACCTGCAGCAGCTTCGTTTTTGGACCCTGGATCGTGCGGATCGGCGCCGCGTCGCCGTCGGCCGTGCGCCGGTACACGAGGATGCGGCGATCGCCGGGATCGCCGACGATGATCTCGTTGTTCTTCTCGTCGACCGCGACGGTTTCAGGCCGCGACAATCCCGTCCGCGCGCCCTGGATTGTCCGGACCGGCGCTTCTTCGCCGATCGCGCCGCCGCGAAAGATCACGACGGCCGCCGCCAGCGGATTGGGCGCGATGATTTCGTCGTTTGTCGTGTCGTACGCAATTCCGTGCGTCGTCCGGCTCAACCGCGTCAGCTGACCCTGAATCACTCTCGCCGGAGCCACGCTTCCGTTTGCCAGCCTGGCAAACGCCGCAATCCGCGGCTGGCTCACTCAATTGGGGACCAGAATCTCCTGCCGCTTCGTGTCGAACGCGACCGCGTACGGATTGCCGAACCCGCTCGTCTCCTTTCCCACCGGCGCGTTGCGGATGATGCGGCGCGGCCGGACGTTGCCGCCGGCGAGCCGCGGAAACACCAGCGCCGTGTGATCGCCGAAGTTGGCGACGTAAATCTCGTCGTTCGCAATCGCGACGCCCATCGGCCCCTTGAGGCCGGTGAACGGACCGCGGATCGCGCGCTTGGGCGGGACGTCGCCGGACGCGGTGCGCGGGAAGATCAGAATCGAGTTGTCGCCGTTGTTCGCGACGATGATTTCGTCGTTCGCCTCGTCGACCGCCACGCCCATCGGCCAGTCGATCTGGCTGAGCGGTCCCTGAATGACGCGGCGCGGCGCGACGTCGCCGCTCGCGTCACCGTCGTACACCGTGACCGACGACAGCAGAAACCGGCCGCGGGCGTTCTCGTCGAGCTTGTCGCCGCTCCGTTCCTGCCGAGACTCGCGCGCGTCGTAGGCCGTATACGACGTGATCAGCTCGCCAGGCCGGAAGTTGCCATGATTCGCAACGACGACCTCGTTGTGGCTTTCGTCGAAATAGATGCCGTGCGGGTCGGCCATCTGCGTCTTCGGTCCGCGCACGGAGCGCACCGGCGCGTCGAACTGCTTCGCGTCGCGGCGGAAGACGACGTACATGTTCGGCGTCTGCACCGACAGCGCGATGACGTCGCGCTTGGGGGCGAACGTGATCCCCCAGGACTGGTGCGGCACGTACAGCAGCCGCTTCGGCTTCACGTTGCCGCGCGCGCCGTAGTCGAACACGACGAGCCGATCCTCGACGTCGTTGTTCACCGTGAACAGCTCGCGGTGTCCAGGATTCATGGCCACGCCCGCGACGAAGCCGACCCCGGTATCGGGACCCATGATCTGCTGCCGCGGCGTCGCGGCGTCCTTCGGCGCGGCGCTCCCCGCGGTCCGATCGTAGATGAGCAGGCTCTTGCGGTTCGTGTCGCTCATCATCACCAGATCGTTCGTGGTGTCCACGACGATGCCGTTGAAGCTCGGGTAGGGATCGACGACCATACGCACAGGCGGAAGGTCGCCTCCTTCGGCATCGCTGCGCTTCGGAATGACAAGCTGCGATTGCTCGCCGTAAGCCTCCGGACTTGCGTTGCCCTCCGGCATCAGGCAGATCGCGCCTTCAGTCGCCTCCGCGGCCTCCGTCGTGGCCACGAACATGTCCTCGACGGACGGTCGCCGGTTAGGCGCGACCAGGCCGACCGCCAGGACCAATACAGTGGAGGTCAGAATTTGCCGTCGCATATCAATGGTCCGATGTTCTCGCGCCGAGGCCGCGTCACGACGTCCACGAGCGCCAGCTCGCTCTTCTTGACCACCATGTCGTTGATCACTTGGCCGCGCGCGCCGAGGGCGGCGTTGGACCAACCGTGATCTTGCCGCCGGCTCCCGGGAAATAGTGTTCGTAGAGCCCTTTGTTCGCCTTCTCCAGCACCTCGAGCGAATACTTCCCCGGGTTCGGCGCGTAATCCTTCAAGTAGTCGCCCGGTGCGTTGATGCCTGGTACTTCCGGAATCCAGTCCTCGGTCAGCAGGTAGTTCGGATCGCCGTAACGGGACGCGAGCGCGCGGACCTCGGGGTGATCGAGGCTCGTCATGTGTCCCTTTTCGAGCAGGTTCACCCATTTGTTCGCATTGCGCAGCCGCACCTTGTAGGTCGTGAAATACGTGTGCGTGTGCCAGCCGTGATCGAACGGCACGTTGTTCTTCTCGCTGAACTCGCGCCACACCTTCGATTCGGTCGGCGCATCCGGATCGTGCCAGAGTCGGATGCCGAGACCCCAGTGGATGACACCGCTGCGGACGCGATCCGGGCTCGTGTTGCCCGTCTTGAGCAGCGGGATCGGATGCCGGAACGCCTTCGGATGCGATCCGAACGCGATCTCGTACAGGTACCAGAACCCGGGCTGGTTGTGGTACGGATACGTGAGGTTGTTCAGCTTGTCCCACTTCACGAATTCCTTCAGCGCTTCGCCCTGCGCGCCGCCGCCCTTGACCTCGCTGATGAATCCGTCCTTGAAGGTGATTTCCCACCGGGGAAAGAACCCGCCGTGGCCCTGCGTGCCGGCAATCGTGCCGTTGATCCGCGCGATTGGCTCGCGCTGCAGGTACTTCTGCTGGAACGCCGGATAGCTCACGAACGAGTAGCCGAATCGGCCCGTCGCCTGATTCGGGAACATATAAAGATGTCCGCGCTGATACGCGCCGGCGGCCCACCGCTGCGCCATGTCGTCGGTAATGTCAGCCCAGACATCGAGCCCCTCGGGATCCTTGGCCTCGACCCGATCCACGTAGACGAGCGGCTCGAGCAGCTGCTCCTCGGCAAGCTGCCACACGTCTCCCGGATAGGTCGACATCTGGCTTTGCAGGTTGTAGACGTTGTCGGTGACGAACGTGCCGAGGAACTTGTCCTGCATCGGATAGAGCTGCCGCCGCAGTCCGGTGCTCCCGCCCTGCCCCCAGAACACGCCGCGAATCTCCGGATGCGCGGTCAGATATTTCTTGATGCCCTCGCCGACGGCATTGCGCGATCGGTAATCCGTGCTCGTCGCCTGACCGGTATCGACGTCTTCGCCGCCGCCCGCGGCCTCGCCGCGCGGCCGTTGCTTCGGTCCATTCGGATCGAACTTCACCTCGCCGGCCTCGCCGGGGAACAGCTCCTTGTAGACATCAGGACGCCGTTTCTGCAGGTAGGCCTTCGGCTCGGCGGGATTGGGGAACTGATTCTCGATCCACTGCGATGCCTGATAGATGCCAGCCTTCGTGATGTCGTGCCCCTTGTCGCGCCGCGCGATTCGCGCCTCGGCCTGCTCTTTCGTCTCACCCGACATCTCGTACACGAATTTGATGTGTGGCGTGATCTTCCGCTCGCCGAGCGCACGCTTGATCGCCTCCAGTACCATCGGATCCGCGTCGTTGTTCGCGACGATCAGCACCGCCTCGCCAGCCTGCAGGATCCCCATGCCCTTGCCCTGTAGACCCGACTGGTTGCGCACGAACTGACGCGCGGCGTCCATCAGATCGTCAACCGACTTCGGGGGTTTGAAGTACGACGGCCAGCGCGGGTCCGGATACTTATCGCCGGTCGCGGCACCCGCGCGCGGCGCGGCGCTCGCCGCCTGGCCGTTGCCGTTGTCGGAGCGGCTGCAGGCGGCGGCGGTGATGACAGCGGCCAGGAACGCGATAGTCAGCAGCTTGACAGCAAGTTTCATAAGTCCCTCTGTTGCGCGGAGGTGTAACACGGCCCACGAGACAGGTCAACCACTCAACCGTTCGACGTGCGAAGTCTCGGGACCCGACGAACGACGAACCACGAACGACCTTCCCTCCGACGATCGTCATCGCCGGCTCGAGCGTCGATGCGGTCGTCCAGGACCGCCACATAGCTGCCGTTCACCACGACGAGATCGGCGTATTTCCGGCCTCGATCGATCCGAGCATCTTCTCTTCCCCGATGAAGAACGCAGCGTCGATGGTCACGATCGTGAGGCTCGTCGCGGAGCCGCGAACGTCGGACGCGAGCGCGGGCCTCAGTCTGCTGCTAACGCGGGCCGCCGGGCGTGCCAGTCGGTCGCCGACTCGAACGCCTGCGCCGCCGCGTAGATAGTCTCTTCCTCGAACGGCTTTGCGGCAATCTGCAGCCCGAGCGGCAGCCCCGCCGGCGCGGCCGAAAACCCCATCGGCAGCACGAGCGCGGGGAATCCGCAGGCATTGAACATGCGGCGGAACGGCTGATTGACGTTCACGGACTCGCCGGCGGGCGCGGGCATGCCGGGCGTCACGAACACGTCGATCGGTCTGAAGACCCCCGTGAGATCCGCCGTGAATTTCGCGCGCACTTTCTGCGCGCGCAGATATTGCACCGCCGTCACGAGCGAGCCCGCCTCGACGTCGCGACGGACGGTAGTCGTCCCGTACTTGTCGGCCTTCGTCGCAAGGAAGGGTTCGTGATACGAGGCCGCCTCCGCAATCCGCACGATCGACTGCACGTCATCTATGACATCTGCGGTCGCAGGGAGATCGACCTCGGCGATCGCCGCGCCGAGCCGCCTGAACACGTCGAGCGCGTCCTGATATGCCCGCGTAACATCGGGATGGTAGCCGTTGAATTGCTCCGCCTTCGGGACGCCGATTCGCCAACCGCGCACACCCCGGCGTATCGCACGCGTGTAGTCCGGCACCGGCTGGGCGGACGATGTGTCGTCGGCGGGATCCTGGCCGGCGATGACGTTCAACAGGATCGCGTTGTCGGCCACCGTGCGCGTCATCGGGCCGACGTGATCGAGCGACCACGAGATGACGACGATGCCGTGCCGGCTCACGCGTCCGTACGTCGGCTTCATACCAACCACACCGCAAAACGTGGCCGGATTGCGGATCGAGCCCGACGTGTCGCCGCCCGTCGCCACCGTCAGAAGCCCCGCCGCGAGCGCCGCGGCCGAGCCGCTGCTCGAGCTGCCTGGTGTGCGCGAGAGATTCCACGGGTTCCTGGCGTCGGGGAAGGCGCCGCCTTCGCCGGCACTGCCGAAGGAGAACTCCGGCAGCTTCAACTTGCCGACGAGCACGCCGCCAGCCGCCTTCAACCGGGCGACGACGGTGGCGTCGTACTCGGGGACGAAGTCCAGGAGCACTGGCGTGTTCGCCGTCGTTCTGACGCCCTTCGTGTAGTGCGTGTCTTTGACGCCGAACGGGATTCCGTGGAGCGGACCGAGGTACCTGCCGCGCGCGATTTCCTGCTCCGCCGCTCGCGCGGCGCGGAGCGCCTCGTCGCGCGTGACCGTAATGAACGCGCCGACACGTCCATCGAGACGATCGATCCGATCGAGCATCGCCTGCGTCAACTCGACGGGCGAGAGGCGGCGCGCCTTGATCAGCGACGCCGCGTCGGTGAGCGACAGGTATGGCAGATCGGCGGCGCTGGCGGGTTTCCCCCGGGTCAGCCCGTCGGCGTTCGGCCGTTGAGTCGGGTAGGCGAGGCTGGTCACACCGCTGGCCGTCGCCGGCAGAGCGGCAGCGGTCGTCGCGAGGAAATCGCGTCGGGTGAGATCCATATGTCACCGCTTCAACGTGACAAAGGGCTCGGCCTCCAGCGGCAGATCGACGGATCTGATCCGCTCGATCGCCGCGAGGTGTGTCTTGAAGGCGGCCAGATCGGGCTCGACACGATCGTCGGTGAGATCCAGTCCGACGGTACGAGCGAACTGCTTGATCAGGGGTTTGAGTTCAGCGTCAGGAGGCTGCGGCATCCGCGGACTATATCAGGTGAGGCCGGGCCTCGCGCTCGACGCCCCGTTACCTCTCTCCGCCGGCCCGCGCCTCAGAAGTCCACCTTCACCCCGAATTGGAACTGGCGCGCCGTGCCGACGATGGTGGTGATCTCACCGGCGTTGGCGACGCGGCCGGCGGAATTGAACACTGTGGACGCCGGCAGGCCGAAGTTTGCATGGTTGGTGATGTTGAATCCTTCCAGCCGCAGCTGAACGCGGCGCGTCGCACCGATCGCGACGTTCTTGAACACCGCCATGTCCCAGCTCGCGAAACCCGGACCGATGATCGTGTTCCGCGGCACGTCGCCGAAGTACCCGGCATCGGGCAGCGCGAAGCAGTTCACGTCGAAATACTGTGTCGGATTGCCGAGGACGGGATTGAGCGAGCAGCCCGAGACGAGATTCGGCCGCTGGCCGGCGCCGCCGGACCGCGGCAGCGCGCGTGCGCGATCGAACCCGAGGACCGGCGTGAACGGAATGCCGGATCGGAGCGTCACGATGCCCGATAGCTGCCAGCCGGCGGCGAACCCCTTCGCCGCGCCGCTGAGCGCCTTGCCGAACGGCAGCTCCCAGGTGTAGTTGAAAACGAAGTTGTGGCGGATGTCGAAATCCGACAAGCCCTGGTTGTCCGGCGGATCGAACGCGTAGCGCGGCTGGAAGCTGTTGTCGAAGTCGCCGCTGCCGATCGCCTGCGACCCGAGATCTTCCGACTTACCCAGCGTGTAAGACGCTTGAAGCGCGAGGCCGCCGCTGAACCGGCGGCTCGCGCCGGCGATGAGGCCCTTGTACCAGGACAGCCCGTCCGTCGTTCGCAGGCGCATACTGTTGAAGTTCGGATTGCGCCGCGTGCTGTTCGCCGGGAAGAAGTACCGGCCGTCGGCCTGCACTTGTGGAACGGCCTGGTTGTACTCGACGTTACGAATCTGGTGATAGCCGCGCGAGCCGACGAATCCCACCGTCGCCACGGTCTGCGCCGCGAGCTCGCGCTGATAGGTCACGTTGTACTGCACGCGGTACGGATTGCGCAGGTAGTAGTCCACCAGATCGAGCCGCAGCAGCGACGAGGAGCCCGATGTCGGCGGCGTCGGGAACGACGGGTTGCGCGGATTGATCAGGTTGTAGAACGGCGGCGTGCGATTGCCGTACGCGCGGTAGACGTTGCCGAGGATCGGCTCGTAGAAGTACCCGGCGCCGCCGTGCAGGGCGTTTTTGCCGTCGCCGGTCACGTCCCACGCGAAGCCGACGCGTGGCGCGATGTTCTGCAGCGTCGGATTCTCGAAAATCGGACCCCCTGCTGTCGTCGCCGCCGCCTGCAGATCCGGCATGCTCGCCATGCGTCCGTTCTGCTCGACAGGCGTCGTCACGAACTCGTAGCGGAGACCGAGGTTGAGCGTAAGCGCGCGCTTCGCCGACCAGTCGTCCTGCAGGTAGAGCCCGACGAGGTTCTGGCGCCAGTGCCGTTCGGTTGTCGATCCGGGCGCCTGACCTTCGTATGTGTTCGGCCGGTTCAGGACGAAGTCGTTGACCGAGTTGAAGACGTAATTGCCCCCGAGATCGAACGACGAGTCCTGGTCGTTGAACCACCGCGTGATATTCAGTCCCGTCTTCACGTTGTGACTGCCGTGCGACCAGACGAAATTCTCGACGACTTGCAGGCTCTTGAGATCGACGAAGGTCGGCGTATTCGCGTCGGGACCGATCGGCGACAGGCCGGACACGCTGATCACGCCGAGCTGCGTGCCCGGGATGAAGAAGAGCGCGGGGTCGACTTGGATATTGTCGACGTTCGTCGTCGACTCGTAGGCTTTGTTCCACGCCACTTTCACCGTGTTCAGCACGTTCGATCGGATGATCCACTTGTCCTCGGCCACGAAGAACTGCGCCTTGGTACCGGTCTCGATGCCGAAGAGCGGCAGCGTCTGGGATTGCGTGACCGACGCCTTGTCGAACGAGTATCGGGCCGACACGGAGTGGCCGTTGGCGAGCATCTGATCGATTTTCAAAACAGCGTAGTTCTCCTTCGTCGGTTCGACAACCTGCGCGGTGTAGACGCCGGTGCCATCCGCGGATTCGGCGCCGTTGGGTTCCGGAAACAGGAATAGATACGGACGTGTGGCGGCGGTTATGTCCGTGCGGGCTCGCGTCGCGCGGCTCGGCACCCGCGCTACAGTTGTCAGGCCGCGGTCCTGCCGCAGCCCCTCGTAGCTGCCAAAGTAGAAGGTCCGATCCGTCACGATCGGGCCGCCGAGGTAGCCGCCGAACTGGTTGCGCGTCAGCGGCGGAATGTCGGCGCCGGGATCGTCGAAATACGTTCGCGAGTCGAACCGGCTGTCGCGGTTGAATTCGAAGAGCGTGCCGCGCACGGCGTTCGTCCCCGAGCGGGTCACCGCGGTGACGATCCCGCCGGTGCTCCGTCCGTACTCGGCGCTGTAGTTGTTCACGAGGACCTGAAATTCGCGGACGGTCTCGACGCCGAGCAATCCTCCGGCGGCGCTGCCGGGCGATCCGTTGCCCTGGAAGTTCACATCGGTCCCGTCGAGCTGATAGCTGATCTGGTTCGGCCGGGCGCCGGCAATCGACACCTGCGTGCCCATGCCCCGATCGACTTGGCGCGCGGTGCTGGGCGACGAGGTGACGCCCGGCTGGAGCAGCGTCAACTGGCTGAAGTCGCGGCCGTTCAGCGGCAGCTCGCGAATCTGCTTTTCGTCGACGAGCGCGGCCACCGAGGACTGGCGCATGTTGACCAGCGGCGACTCGCCGGTCACGAGCACCTCCTCGGCGACGCCGCCGACCGTCAGCACCAGATTCACCACCGCGTCTTGACCGACGGTGAGAGCGAATTGTGGCGCACGCGCGGTGCGGAATCCCGACAGCTCGACGGTGACTTCGTACACCCCGGGCGCCAGCTGCTGCGCGCGGTAGCGGCCGGCGTCGTCGCTCACGACCATGCGCTTCTGGTCGGTTTCGACGTGGTGCACCGTGACGGTGGCGCCAGGCAGCGCGCCACCGGTGTCATCCGTGACGAATCCGGAAATCGATCCGGTCGTCCCTTGCGCGGCCGCGGGTGCGGGCGGCACAAGCAGCACGACCAGGGCGAGCGTCCTGCCAATGCAGTTCATCTGAGCACCTCCGACGACGAAGGTCAGACCAATCCATGTGGAGCGCAGGGTCGTCGGGCTTTGCGCCGAAGTCAAGCAAAAAGTCGCCGCGGCGCATCCAAATAAATGGTTAGTCCAATAACCCGCCGGCTCTCGCTTGATTTCGGGCGCTTCGGCCGTTATGTTTTTGTGCTCAAATTCCTCGACGTCGCCTCAGCGGAGGTTCAGCATGCGAGCGATCATCGTCGCCTTCGTGGTTCTCGCCAGCGCGTCACCGACCTTCGCGCAAATCACCTCGGCCACGATCTCCGGCACGGCGAAAGATCAGACGCAGGCGGTGCTGCCCGGCGTGGATGTCGCCGTCAGGAACGTCGACACGGGCGTGACGCGAACGACCGTCACCGACGGCAAGGGCTACTTCACGATTACCGGCCTTCCGCCTGGGACATACGAGACCCGTGCGAGCCTTCCCGGCTTCGGCACGGCCGTCGAACGCGTCACGCTCGCCGTCGCGCAGGAGGCCGGCCTGAACTTGACCCTCAAGGTCAGCGCGACGGAGGAATCGGTCACCGTCGTCGGCGAGTCGGTGCTGGTCGACACGCGCAGCGCGGCGATGTCAGCCGTCGTGACGGAGAAAACGATTTCGGAGCTGCCGCTGAACGGTCGCAACTACATCGATCTGGCGCTGTTGCAGCCGGGCGTCAACAACTTCACCGAGAAGGACAGCACGTCGTCGTCGAACCGCGGCACCAAGCTGAACATCAACGGCATGAGCTTCCGATCGAACAGCTACCTGCTCGACGGCGCGAACATGCGTGGCTATGCCGGCACGGCGACTGTGTCGGCCGCCGAAACGACGCTCGGCGTCGAGACGATTCAGGAGTTCCGCGTCGTCACCAACGCGTACTCCGCCGACTACGGCCGGGCGATGGGCGGCGTGATCAGCCTGGTCACAAAGAGCGGCACGAACGCGGTCCACGGATCGGGGTTCGAGTTCTTTCGCGACAGCGCGATGGACGCGCGCAACTACTTCGACCGCGGAGCGGATCCGCCGCCCTTCACCCGCAACCAGTTCGGCGCCAGCTTTGGTGGACCCATCCGGAAGAACCGCGTGTTCTTCTTCGGCGGCGTCGAGCGGCTACAGGAGGATCTCGGCGTCACGACAACGTCGTTCGTCCCGAGCGACGCCGCGCGCTCCGGCGCGTTGTTCCCGATCAATTCGATCGTGCTGCCGTACCTGCGCCTCTTCCCTGCCATGAATGGCGGCGAGACGAGCGCGGCCCAGGGCATCGGAATCTTCAGTTACGAATTCAACCAGCCGACGCGCGAGAACTTCTACCAGGGCCGCCTCGACCAGTCGTTGAGCGACAAGGATTCGCTCTTCGTCCGCTACACCTACGACGGCGCGGATCAAACCGTCACCGCGTCGTTCCCCGACTACGCGACCGACTCGGTCTCGCGCAATCAGTTCTTCACCGCCGAGTACAAGCGCATCATCACACCCGCGCTGCTCAACACGGCGCGCTTCTCGCACAGCCGCCTGCGCTTCGAGCAGCTGCCGAACTTTCCGTCGGCGCCCGACCTCGCCTTCATCGCCGGCCAGGATCAGATGGGCGTGATCTCGGTCGGCGGCCTGAGCCCCCTCGGAGGTACGACTACGAACCCGTCGAGCAACAACAGTTTCTACTGGACCTGGAGCGACGACATGTCGTACGTGAAGGGCCGGCACTTGCTGAAAACGGGCGCGCTCGTCGAGCACCTGCGTACGAACAAGCTGACGGCGACGAACATCCGCGGCAGTTATACCTTCGCCAACGTGCGAACGTTTCTCGCAGGCACGCCGACGCGGTTCGTTGGAGTGCCGCCCGGCGCGCAGCTCGAGCGGATACGTCCGAACACGCTCTTCGGCTTCTACGTGCAGGACGATTTCCGCGCGACCGAGCGGCTGACGCTCAACCTGGGGCTGCGCTACGAGTTCTACACCGTGCCGGAGGAAGCCAACGGGCTCGACACGACGCTGCGCGACGTCGTCAACGATCGATCGTTCACGCCCGGTGTGCTGTTTGCGAAAAATCCATCCCTGCGGAATTTGGCGCCGCGCCTCGGCTTCGCGTGGGACGTGGGCGGCGACGGCCGGACCGCCCTGCGCGGAGGCGCCGGGATGTATCACGACACCGACGGCCCGTTCAACAGCGCGTTCGGCATCGCGGCCTTCTCGCCGCCGTTTGCCGCGACGGCGACAATCAACAACCCGACGTTCCCGCAGCCCGCGTCGCTGACGGCCGGCGCCGCGAGCGCGCGCACGATCGACTACAACATCAGGCAGCCGTACGGCGTCACCTATAACATCAGCCTTCAGCGCGAGCTGGCCGGCCAGATCGCCGCCACGATCGCCTATGCGGGATCGCACGCCTACGAGCTGATGAGCGCGATCGAAGCCAACCCGATGGTGCCCCTGATCCAGGCGGACGGATCGAAGTTCTTTCCCGCCGGAGCGCCGCGCCGCAATCCCGCGTTTGGTCCGATCGACTATCGAACCAACGGCGGCCATTCGGCCTACAACTCGCTGCAGCTCAGCGCGCAGAAACGTTTCAGCCACCGCTACCAGCTGCAGGCGTCGTACACGCTCGGCAAGGCGATGGACAATCTGCAGGCGCAGTTGAATGCAGATGTCAACAACTCGTCTGTATATCCGCAGGATCCGTACGATCGCGATGCGGACTGGGCGCGATCCGACTTCGACGTGCGGCACATCGTGTCCGCCAACTTCGTGTGGGATCTGCCGGGACGCGATTCATCCGCCTGGCTTGGCGGCTGGCAGATCAACGGCATCGTGACGACGCGGACCGGCGTGCCGTTCACGCCGGCGCTCGGCGCGACGAACTGGTCGCGGTCGGGGAACACATCGGGCGAGGATCGGCCGAATCTCCGGCCCGGCGTCAACGCCGAGAATCTGATCGTCGGACAGTCGGATCGCTGGTTCGACACCTCCGCCTTCGTCCTGCCAGCGCAAGGCACGTTTGGCGACGCGGGCCGCAACAGCCTCGACGGTCCGAACTACGCGATGACCAACATCTCGTTGGTCAAGAACACGAAGGTCGGCGCACTCGGCGGGGGCGGCCAGCTGCAGCTCCGCTTCGAAATGTTCAACGTGTTCAATCGCGCGAACTTCGCGACGCCCGATCGCGTCGTGTTCGCCGCCGCCGCGCCCGGCGAGCCACCGCTCGCAACAGCGGGCCGCATAACCCGAACCGTCACCTCGTCGCGGCAGGTGCAGCTGGGAGCGAAGTTGCTCTTCTAGCACCAACAACGCACTCGTGGTTCGAGAGGTCTCATGAGCAGACGAATCATCACTGCGACGCTTGGCCTCCTGTTGTTCTCGTTGACCGGCAAGCCCGGCGATCCTCCCGAAGGCACGATTTGTCCCCTTCCGGATGCGACACGCAGCTTTGAAGCGCGGCTGCTTGCGATCGAGCGCGAGAACGGCTGCCTCGACCTGGACGAGCAGGAGCCGGTATCGTGGCCGCCGGGCTGGGACAAGGCCACGATCGCAGGCGGCGACATCCAGCCCGCGCGCGTGGTGCTCGATCCTTACCCGACGCTGCATAGCGTCGTCGTCGATAGCGATCGCAACAAAGTGTTCATGAGCGATCCGAACCGCCACGCGCTGTGGTCCTACGATCGCCTCGCGGCCTCGAAGGGCAAGGAAATGGTGGAGCCGCTGACGGGCATCCGCGGTCCATCCACCGGCATGATGTTCGTCGCCGCCGTAACGATCGATCGCGAGCGGCAGGAGATCTACACGGTCGATAACGACATCGGCGATCGGATGATGGTGTTTCCGTACGAGGCGAACGGGAACATGAAGCCGAAGCGTGTGCTGGACGTGCCGCACCAGGCGTGGGGCCTCTCGATTTCCCCGGAGCGTGACGAGCTTGCCGTTACCGTCGAGTCGTCGCGGCAAATCGTGATCTACCGGAGGGAGGCCGAGGGACACGAACCGCCGCTTCGCACGATTCGCGGCCCCAAGACCGGCCTGGGTGATCCGCATGGCGTGTTTTTCGACGGCCAGAACAACGAGATCATCGTCGCGAACCACGGCAACCAGGGCGGCCGCGATCCCGTGCCTGGCGACGCGCCGGCGCGCCAGCGCGGCACCCGGGTCTCTGAGCCGCAGCCGATTGTCGGAGGCCGGTTCGACGAACCGTCGATTAGCGTCTACCCCGCCGACGCCAAGGGCGACGTCGCGGCGATTCGCAAAATCCGTGGGCCGAAAACCGGGCTCAACTGGCCGATGGCGATCGACGTCGATCGCACGCGCAATGAAATCATCGTCGCGAACAACGGCGACAGCTCGATCCGCACCTTTCGCCGGACCGACAGCGGCGACGTGGCTCCCGTGCGGATCATCAAAGGCCCGCGGACCGGCATCGTCGGACCAATGGGCGTCGGGTACGATCTGAAGAACAGCGAAATCTGGGTCGCGAACTACGGTGACCACACCGCGCTCGTGTTCCCGATCGGGGCGACCGGCAACGTCCCACCAAGGCGGATCCTCCGCAACGCGCCCGTCGGGTCGCCGACCGTCGGCTTCGGGAATCCTGGAGCGGTCGCGTACGACTCGAAGCGCGAGGAGATCCTCGTGCCGAATTGAGTCAGCGAGCCGAGAATCTCGGCGTTTGCCAGGTTGGCAAGCGGAAACGCGGATCCGACACGGGTTATTTCAGGACAGCAATCGCGTCTCAGCCGCACGATGCACGGCATCTTCTACGACGAGACCCATGACGAGATCGTCGTCCCCGTGGCGCTCGGCGGCGCCGTGCTGACGCTGCCGGGAGACGCCGCGGGCGATGCGCCGCCGAAGCGCGTTCTGCAGGGACCGAAGACCGGCATCGTGCAGCCCGACACGATTTACGTGGATCTCAAACATGACGAGTTGATCGTCGAATCGGGCGACGACGCGGTCCTCGTGTTCCCGCGCACGGCGCAGGGCGACGTGGCGCCGACCCGGCGGATAGGCGGGCCGAACTCCGGCGTCAGCAACATCTACGGCCTCGCCGCGGGACTCGATTGCATCGTCGTCGCCAACCGCGTGGAGAGCGGCGGGCGCGCGTCAGACGATGCGATCCTGGTGTTCGACCGGCTCGGCAACGGCGACCCGAAACCGAAGACGAAGATCTCCGGACCGCACACCGGCATCATCAAGATCCGGCAGGTCTTCGTCGACGAACAGCGCGGTCTGATCTTCGCGACGATCAAGAACAATTTCGAGGCCTACAACTTCGCCGACCCGCGGCCCTCGCCCTGGGATCCCAACAAGACCGGCTTCATCGGGGTGTGGAGCATCGACGACAACGGCGACGTGCCGCCGCGCGGCGTCATCAAGGGACCGGCGACCGGACTCGTCTGGCCGGCCGGCGTCGCAATCAACCCGAAGCACCAGGAGATTTACGCGATCGATAGTGTGAGCAACGCGCTCTTCATGTTCAAGGTGCCGGAGTTCTTCGTGATGCGACCTGGGGCGTCCAGCGGCGGGCAGTAACATGGTGCAGTCACGAAAACACGAAGACACGAAGATTGGACTTGCACAGATTGTTCTTCGTGTCTTTGTGACTTCGTGGCTGCTAGGTGGCTTGACGACGGCGCAAGCTCCCGAGAAATCCTGTGACACATTTCTCCTCGCACCCCGACAGGTGAACGGCAACTCGGTCGGCCCGAAGTCGTGCCTGATGCAGGAGACGAACGCAACGTACGAGGGGCGCGCGCTGACGCGGATCGACGTCGGCCTCGACGGCACCGTCGACGGATATCTCGCCAAAGTCGGCAACTACAAGGAGTACTTCTCGAATTCGCCGGACCTCGTGTTCCCGCAGACGTTCGGTCCACGCGAGATCTTTTTCGGCGTCGCGGCGTACGAGCGATCGAAGGGCGCATCGATGACGCTCGTGCTTCCGCGCGACCGCAGCGCGTGGAACGGCAAGGCCTGGATCACGGTCCACGGGCGCGGCGCGTCGTTCAAAGAGGGTCAGCTGAAGCCCTGGAACAAGTACGTCAACACCGCCAATCCAATCGAAGGGCTCGATCGTTACGATCTGCTGATGGTCTCGAAGGGCTACGTTCTCGTGAAAACGCGCCGGACGTCGACGGAAGGTCTCGGCGAAATCATCACCACGCTCGCCGACGGATCCACGGTCGACTACGCGGCGTTCAACGATACCGCGCGGTATGTGATGGATTTCGCGGACGTCGCAAAGCGGATCCTCGCGAACCGGCTCGGCCGGGCCCCGACACGTGTGTATCTGTACGGTCATTCGGCCGGCGCCCGCATCGGTCACGCTGTCAACTACGCGCCTGGTCTCAACGTCGATCGCGACGGCCGACGTTTCTTCGACGGCATCCTCGCCGACGATCCCGCTGCCGGCACGTGGTATCCGGTCGTGATCAAGGACGGGAAGGATGTTCTATTTGCGACCGACGTCGAGAAGGCGGCATTCGTGCCGCAGGTCGATGTTGCGCACCAGATGTACAACAACATCTGGGAGCCGAAGCATCCCGCGTGGATGTCGGACAGCTACCTCGAAAACAAGCGCAACAACGCGCGCATCCTCCGCGACAAGCGAATCGCGAACTACCGGATGTACGAAGTGCGTGGCGTCAGCCACGCCGGCGGGGAGAGCGAAGGATGGCGCGGAAAGATTCTGAATCTGGATCTCGCCAAGGCGATGGACCGATTCATCGATATGGTCGACGCGTGGGCCGACAAAGGCGTCGCGCCGCCGCCGACACATTCGGACTGGCCGGAGCTCGGCGATGCGGACCGCGACGGCGTCGTCGAATACCCGGCGCTCGCCTTTCCGGAGATCGCCTGTCCGCTTGGGGTCTACTTCTCGTATCCGGAGAGCACATCGGGCACGACGTCGTTTGCCGCATTCACCGGGGAGGGTCTCGAGCCGCTCGACGGGAAGAAGACGTTCGTCGACATGAACCGCAACGGCGTCTGGGACTACCGTGAGACGCCGACGCAGGCGTGGCGCAGGCTGGGGCTGCTGCAAAAGACCGAGGAGCTCACGCACGAGAAATACGTCGGGTGCGTGCAAAACGCTGCTGAGCAACTCCGCAAGGACGGGTTCTTTTCCGACGAGACCGCCGCGCGGTACGTCGATCAGGCCAAGACCGCCGATCTCCAGCCCAAGCAACGCACCGATCGATAACAGCTTACGTGTAATCGATGAAGAACGGGATGGCGCGCACCGCGATCGCGAGGGCGAGGCACAGGAGCGCCGGCAGCGCAAACCAGTGGTACACCGGCGCGTCGCGGACGAAGGGGCGGCTGACGAGAACCCCTTTCTCGATCTGGTCGATGGTGCGCGACGCCCGCTCGAGGTCGCCCGCGGTGCTGGCGTTGAAGTAGCGGCCGCCGTACCGACGCACACTCTGGACCAGCCGTTGGACCTGCGGCTTGTTTCGCACTTCCTCTTCCAGATCGACGCCCACCATGTGCACGCGGATGTTCGCAGCGTTCGATTCGCCGATCACCTCGAGCGGATCGCGGCCCTTGTTCGTCTCGCCGTCGGTGAACAGGATCACCACCTGGTTGCGTCGCGCAGCCCCATTCGCTTGAGACGCGAGCAGATGGTTCGCCAGCGCGAGGCCGTCGCCGATGGCAGTCATACCTTCTCCCCGGAGCAGTTGATCGTCGATGAGATCGGCGTAGCGCATCACGTACTCGTGATCGAACGTCAGCGGGCTGACGACGTACGCGTTGTCCGAGAAGACGACGAGCGCGATCCGATCGTCGCGGCGCGACGCCACGAACGACTTGATCGCGTCCTTCGTCGCGTCCAGCCGGGTCTTCGTCATTTTCACAGCCACTGCGGAGTCGTGCGAGGTGAACGTCAGGTTCTGCAGCGTGCGCGGTGGGCGCACGCGCCCCATCTGCTCGAGCATGCTGGACGACAGGTCGAGCGCGATCACGATGTCGAGGCCCCTCGAGGTGATTTCGGCCTGGGCGTACGGCAGCACCGGCTGCATCAGCGCGACGCCGACGAGGATCAGCGTGATCTCGAGCAGCGCCAGCGGCACTCGGCGGAAGACGGAGGCCCGATACACCGCCGCCGCGAGCCACCGCACCGTCGTCGAGGCAACGAACCGCCGCCGCAATCCCCAGCGCAGGACGAGAGCGGTGACCATCGCCCCCACCATCCACCAGCCGTACTCGGGATGAAGAAAGCGCATACTGCCTCGCTACGCGGCGACGATCTGTCCTGCCCGTTCGATCGCCTCGCGACACGCGTCTGCCGACGGCATCGCGTGCAGGGGCGCGTACCGCGCGAGCTCGCACGTCGCCAGGACCGACGCCACGACATCGGCGGAGACCGTCGCCGGGCTGCTCGCGAGCGCGGAAGGCACGTCGGCGGGCGTCAGGCTCGCCCCGGGCACGCCGCATACCTCGCTCAAGTGCTCGCGGACGAGGCCGTCGAGCTGGGTGAGCGCCTCGCGCCGGCCTTCGACCGTGTCGACGTCCATCGCGCGCAGACCTTCGAGCGAGAGGCGCTCGGCGTGCCGGACCGCGCGGACGGAGCGCCGGGCGCGCGGCCTCCGCGCACGCCGCACGACCGCCGCAACGGCCAGCAGAGCCGGAACAACGGACACGACAATGAGGCCGAGGCCGATCGGTCCGAGCGCGGCGAACAGCGCCCGCCGTGTGTCGGGCGGCGCGTCGGATCGAATCGCGGATGCCTCCTCGTCGGGCAGCAGGCTCCTGAAGGCGATCGTCGCGCCAGGCACCAGGACCTCGCCGGCCGGGGATGCGTCCTCGAGCCGCTGACCCGCGCGCCGGACGGCGTACCGGAGACTCATCGGCGCGATCTTCAACGTTGGTTGATCGATTCGATAGGTGGTCAACACGTAGTCGAGCCGGTAACGAGTCGACCCGTCGGCGGCGGATCGGCGATCGGTCAGCGCAGCGATCACGTCGAGGCCGTCGACTTTCAGTTTGTCGCGCGACACATCGTCGGCGACGATGTCGACGCCGCGTTTGCAGGTGAGCTCGATCGTGTAGGTCACACGATCGCCGACGAATATCGCGGGGCGATCGACCGATGCGCGCACGGTCACGTCGGGTTGTGGCCCTTGCGCGGCCAGCGATGAACAAGCGAGAACGAAGCCGAGCGACGAACCGAATGTGGCGCAGCGCTTCCGCGTTGCGTTCGCATGCCTAAAGGCCTGCGCCACTGGCGTTGGCGTCTTCACTGCGCCACTCTCCTGGCAAACAATTCCAGCAGCGGCTCGACCGGCGGCCCGTCGGTCGGCACGAACACGTGATCCATCGGTACGCGATAGAAGGCGCGCGCGAGCGCGTCGCGGCGCGCGGCCATCTCGTCGGCAAATGCCCGGCGCGTGCGGGCCGACAGGCTGACGGCAACCTGCCGTCGCGACTCGAGATCGCGCACCTGCATGTACCCACGGCCTGACGGCAGCGACAGCTCGGTCGGATCCTGCGGCACCACTGCGATCACGTCGTGTCTGGCCGCGAGCATTCCGAGCTCTTGACCGCCGAACAGATCCTCGTCGGTCATGAAATCGGAGACGATGAACACGACACACGTGCGTTTCAACGTGTTCAGGAGCTGTCGGATGGCCGGCAAGAGCGCCGTGCGTCCGGATCGCGGGGCGAGCGCCCAGCACCGTTCGAGCACCAGCCATGCCGAGGCGCGGGTGCGCCGCGGCGGCATGTGTTCGAGCACCCGATCGGCGAACGCGAGAAAGCCGACGTTGATTTGATCCGACACCGCCGAGAACAGCAGCGACGCCGTGATGTACGTGACCAGCTCCTTTTTGGACCGGTACGCGGCGCCGAGCGCCATCGAGGGCGAGACGTCCATCGCGATCATCGCGTTCATCTCGCGCTCGGCGTGGGTGTGGCGGACGTACGGCGCGTTCATGCGCGCCGTCACGTTCCAGTCGATGCGCCGCACGTCCTCCCCCTGCCGGTACGGCAGGTGCTCGTCGAAGTCGAAGCCAGCGCCGCGCTGAGGGCTCGTGTAAGGACCGACCTGCTGATTGCGGATCCGCTTCGCGGTGTACACCTCGATATAGCGCAGCTCGCGCAGGACGTGCTCGGGAATCATGGGATTGGCACCGCCTGGAGCAGCTCCTGCAGGATGTGGTCGGCCTCGATATGTTCGGCCTGCGCGCGCACGCTGCGCGCGATACGGTGCCGCGTCGCGTCGGCGTAGATTTCCTTCACGTCCTCGGGCAGTACGTAGCCGCGTCCATGCATGAACGCGGTGACGCGCGCCAGCGCGAGCACGTGCTGGTAGGAGCGGGGTGATACACCAAGCACCAACATCTCGCCGAGCCCGGCGCAACCGACGTCGCCGGGCGCGCGCGTCGCTCGGCCGAGCCGGACGATGTATTCGAGGATCTTGTCGTCGACGTACACGGCGTCGCGAATGAAGATTCGGAGCCGCGCCACGTCCGACGGCGAGACCTGCGGCTCGACATGCTCCACCGGCCGTGACTGCAGCATCGTGACCTCGTCTGAGGCGGTCGGATAGTCGACGCGCAGCATCATCGAGAAGCGATCGAGCTGCGCCTCGGGCAGGGCGTATACGCCTTCCTGCTCCACGGGGTTCTGCGTTGCGAGCACCCAGAACGGGTCGTCGAGTGGGAACGTCGTGTCGGCAAGGGTGACCTGACGCTCCTGCATCGCTTCCAGCAGGGCGCTTTGCGTTTTGGGCGTCGCGCGGTTGATTTCGTCAGCCAGCAGAATGTTCGTGAAGATCGGCCCGTGTTCGATGCGGAACGTCGCCTTGTTCGCGTCGTAGATGCGTGTCCCGACTATGTCGGCCGGCAGCAGATCGGGCGTGAGCTGGATGCGCTGGAAGTGCGCCGCAATCGCCTGCGCCAGCGTTGTCGCCGTCAGCGTCTTCGCGACGCCGGGGACGCCTTCGAGCAGCAGGTGGCCGCATCCCGCTCGCGCGCCGCCCCGAATCGTCGCGAACGGAATCGCGGCGAAGAGACCAGTCAGCAACCGCCGGATCAGCGTGCGCTGGCCGACGATGACTTTGCCGATCTCGGTCTCGAGGGCGGACAGAATCGAGGCGGCGTGCTCCGCCGCGAGCTCGCTCGACACCATGGCAGGATTGGGCGCCGTCATGCCAGGACGCACAGCACGGCCACTGCGGCGGCGGCAATCGCCAGACCCAGCGGATATAGATCCCGATACTCGGTCGACGATCGCCAGCCCACGATCCGCCTCTCGCCGCGTGCCAGCGCCGACATCGCGTGCTGGAGCTCGGTGCCCGTCGTCGAGCGCACGTAGCGGCCGCCGGTCGACGCGGCCACTCGGACGAGCGTCGCCTTCTCGTACTTCGTCGTGACGCGGCGCCCGGAATCGTCGCGAAGAAACGAGTCCTCGCCCTCGGAGGCCGTGAGGGGGATCGGGACGGCGCGGTCCGATCCGATACCGATGCAATCCACACGGTAGCCGCCGGCGCGAAGCGCGTCGAGCGCCGCGTTCAGCTCCGTTCCGTTGTCTTCGCCGTCCGAGATGAGCAGGAGCCGCTTGCGTGTCCTGCGATCGTCCTTCTTCGCGACGTCCATCGCGCTTTTCAGGGCGGCTCCGATATTCGTGCCGAACAGCACGGCAGGATCGTCGTCGATGCGATCGAGATAGAAGATGACGCTGTCGACATCGCTGGTCAGATACGAGAGGACCAACGAACTGTCGGCGAAGCCGACGAGGGCAACGCGGTCGATGCCGTCTGGCTTCCGAACGAACAGCGCCCGGAGCTCCTGCGTGGCGCGGGCGAA
This sequence comes from Acidobacteriota bacterium, assembly GCA_046728115.1. Taxonomy (GTDB): domain Bacteria; phylum Acidobacteriota; class Vicinamibacteria; order Vicinamibacterales; family CAVVIG01; genus CAVSWN01. Next base: position 27,416 of record JBKPDW010000074.1, read on the forward strand.
CCGCGACGGCACGATGTCGCGCGCGCGCATCGAGATGGAGCGGTCGAGGATGACGACGAGATCCCGCCGCTCGTATTCGGGAACGCGCTCCGCCCTGAGCACTTGCGGGCGCATCAGCGCGAACACGATGGCCGCCGCCGCGGTGAGGCTGGCGGCAAGGACGGAGCCCTCGCGCCGCCACGTCGAGCGCCGCGATAGCGCCGAGAATCGAGGGTCGCTTCGCGTGCGCCTCCGAAATGCGCGCGTCGCGCGCCAGTGCAGGCCCCACGCTGCGACGAGCGCGGGAGCGATCAGCCACCACTGGAGCAGATCGGGACGAAGGAATCTCATCCGACGCGCTTGACCGGTTTGGCGCCGGGCTTGGGTTGAGGCCGCAGTAGTTGCATCAACTGATTCGGTGGAGTCTTCGGCTGCTTGCGGAGCTCGGCGGCGAGCTTCGTGACCAGCTCGAAATCGTACTTCGTCGCCCAATCGGCGGGCGCGGCCTCGACCGCGCGGCGGAATTCCTCCTCCGCGCGCGACAACCAGCCCAGCCGCGGCTCGGGCTTGTCTTCGGTCCGCGCCTTTTCGAACAGCGCGCAGCCCGACCAGAAATGGGGCCGCGCGCTCTCGGGGGCTCCCTGAGCTTTGTCGATCGCCTCGTCGTACCGCCGCAGGGCGTGCAAGACCCACAGCTGGTTCGCGATCACGTGGCCGTAGTCGGCCGCGAACAGCTCCTTTGCCGCAGGATAGCGATCGAATCGCGCCTCGGCGTCGGCGTACTGCGCCAGCGCCTGCTCCAAGCGTCCGTCGGCGAGGGCGGCGTCGCCGTCGGCCAGCGGCCGCGTCCATCGGGCGAAGCCGGTCGCGGCCCCCCCGGCCAACAGGGCCACGACCATCGCTGCGGCGCCAAGCGCACGAAGGGTCACAGGGTCCTCGCGGCTCATCGCATTATCGATCCGATTCCTTGTATCGCAGGCCCGGCGGGGGCGGCGCACCCAGCTTCGCCCTTGACTGACCCGCCAAAACCATACACCCTACGCCGAGAAAAAAGGTAGGACCATTAGTGAGGCTACCTATGCGACTGAAGTTCGGTGCGCTCAATCACGGTCTCATCATCGCCATCGCCATCGTCGCTCTCGGAGCGGCGCCGTCGCGCGCCACGGCGCAGGCCACGACCGGCACCATCACCGGCACCGCGTTTGACGAATCGAAAGCGGTGCTGCCCGGGGTCACCGTTCACGTGCAGAACGTTGAAACGGGAGTCACGCGCGCGGTCGTCACCGACGCCCGCGGCGGGTTCCGCGCGCTCGAGCTCCCGCCCGGTATTTACACGGTAACCGCGGAGCTCGCTGGGTTCACGACGGCGCGCCGCGAGAACCTCGTCGTGGAGATCGGCCGGACCGTGACGGCCGATTTATCGCTGAAGATCAGCGCGGTCAGCGAGACGGTCACGGTCGAGGGCGCGGTGGCCAACATCGAGCTGAGCAGCACCGTCGCCGGCGGCGTTGTCTCGACGACGCAGATCGCGGAGCTACCGCTGAACGGCCGCAGCTTCATGCAGCTCGCCACGCTGCAGCCAGGGGTCACCATCAGCCGGGCGACTGCGCGCGACTTTACCGGCGGCTTCGGCAATGTCCAGGTGTCGATTGGCGGTGCGCGGCCGGAGATGACCGGCTATCTCCTGGAGGGCACCAACATCGCCGACATCTCCGACAAGGCCCCGTCCAGCATGGCGGGCGTCATGCTCGGCGTCGACGCGGTGAAGGAGTTCAGCGTCCAGACGCACGATTACGCGGCAGAATTCGGCCGCGCGGCGGGGGGCGTGATCAGCGCCGTCACCAAATCGGGCACGAACGCCGTGCACGGCACGGCGTTCGAATTCCTCCGCGACAGCAAATTCGATACACCGAACTTCTTCGATCCGATCGATCCCACGACCGGCAAGCAGGTGAACCCGCCCTTCACGCGCAATCAGTTCGGCGGCACGGCCGGCGGTCCGATCGTGAAGAACAAGTTGTTCTACTTCGGCAGTTACGAGGGCCTGCGGCAGGATCTCTCGCTGACTCACATCGCGCGACTGCCGAACGCCGAAGCGCACAACGGCGTCCTGCCGACAGGCGTGGTGGCGATCAACCCGATCGCCAAGCCGTACCTCGACTTGTTCTATCCGATTCCAAACGGCCGCGACTTCGGCGACGGCACCGCCGAGACGCTTCACACCGAGACCGACCCGACGCACGAGAACTTCTTCGTCGGCAAGCTCGATTGGCAGATCGGCAGCAGCGACTCGATGTTCGTGCGTGTGTCGAGCGACCGGTCCGATACGACCGCGCACCAGGATCATCCGCTGTTCATCGAGCCGACGACGACCGATACGCGGTACTTCACCTATCAGGATCAACACCTCTTCAGCGCTCGCCTGCTCAACGTCGTGCGCGGCGCCATCAATCGCACGGCGCGGGCCGACGACTTCCTGCCGACGATCGAGGTGGCGAAATCGCTGTACTTCACGACCGATCCGCATTGGGGCGCCATCACGTTCAATCCGAGCATCATTACCAGCGCGGGCACGACAGCGTCGACGCCGATCGACTACACGCAGGTGCTCTTCCAGGTGTCCGACGCGCTGACCATCAGCTCGAGCCGCCATGTCGTGAAGTTCGGCGGCGATGTGCAGCGGTATCATTTCGACGGCTTCTCGTACTCGCGCTACGGCGGCGAGATGCGATTCTCCTCGCTCGCGAACTTCCTGCGGGGGACGGTGAACCGGTTCACCGGCAACCTGCCGGGCACCGATACGCGGCGCAGCATGCGCCAGACCTATGTCGCGTTCTTCGCGCAGGACGAATGGCGGGCGACCAACGACCTCACCGTCAACTACGGCCTTCGCTACGAATTCTTCACCATCCCGTACGATACCGAGGGACGAGTCGCCGGGCTTTTGAGCTTTGCCGACCTCCAATCGGGCCCCCAGGGCGTCACGCCCGGCAGCGACTTCTTCAAGAATCCCTCGAAGCTCGATTTCGCGCCGAGGCTCGGCATCGCGTGGAACCCGTTCGGCGATCAGAAGACGTCCGTCAAGGCCGGTACGGGTCTCTTCTATCAGCCGCTAACGACGTCGTACTACCGCGGCACGACGTTCCGGGTCTATCCCTACTTTGCGGGCGTCGACATTCGAACGGTGCCGTCGATGAGCCCGGTGGTGATTCAGCAGCTGCTCTCGCAGGGCACGGGGCTCGCGGTGCAGAAGCGATCGGAATTCATCGATTACGACGCGCGCCAGCCGTACACCGTGCAGTACCACGCGAGCGTACAACGCGAGATTGCCAATGGCATCGTCGCGGAGCTCGGATACATCGGATCGCGCGGCTATAACCTGCCGTTCTACAGCGACCCGAACGCCGTACCGGTGCGCTTCAACGCCGCCGACGGCCATTGGCAGGTGGTCCCGGACGCGACGCTGCCGTTTCCCGACTGGGGTCGCATCAGGACGCGGACCAACGTAGCGCGGTCGTGGTACAACGGCTTCACCGCGAGCGTGAACCGGCGATTCGCGAACGGGCTGCTCTTCCAGGGTTCGTACACGCTCGGCAACGCGCGCGACACGTGGTCAGGCGGCCTCATCGGCTCATCGGACTTCGACAACGGCGCGGGCAGCGCGACGAATTACTTCTATCCCGAAAACGAGCTCGGCCCGTCGAGCTTCGACGTCCGGCACACGGTGGTGTTCAACGCCGTGTATCAGCTGCCGTTCGGCCGCCAGGCGACCGGCGCGATGCGCAATCTCGCCCAGGGCTGGCAAGTCGGCGTCGTCGCCAACTACGCGAGCGGAATTCCTTTCACGCCGTTCATCGGGTACGACTACGCCAAGGACCTCTCGAGCGATCCCAATCCGCAGAAACCGGACTGGGCGCCCGGCTTCGGTCCGGACAACATCATCACCGGCGATCCGATTAACTACTTCAATGCGAACGCGTTCGTGCTGCCGCCGCCCGGCGAGTACGGCAACGTGGCGCGCAACAGCCTGCGCGGCCCGGATCTTCGCCTGGTGGACCTCTCGATTCTCAAGAACACGCCGATCAGTGCGCGGAATCTGCAGGTGCGGATCGAGGTCTTCAACCTGTTCAACCGCGACAACTTCGCGACGCCGAATGCGGGCGCGCTGTTCAACGCCGACGCCACGCGGTCGGCCAATCCCGCGCAGATCACGCGGACCGTGACGACCTCGCGGCAGGTGCAGTTCGGATTGAAGTTCGTGTTCTGAAAGGCGTTGTCGGGCTCCGATGAGGTCTTGTATGGCTCGATGGTCCTCGCTACTGACTCTCATCTTCGGGTTGATTGCGTCGCCGGCATCGGCCCAGAACGCCACGCTCGGCGCGATCAGCTTCCCAAATTCGGGTTCGCCTGCTGCGCAACCCTATTTCATCGAAGGGGTGAAATTTCTGCACAGCTTCGAATGGGAGGATGCGGCGGAGGCATTTCGCAAGGCGCAAGAAGCGGATCCCGGCTTCGCGCTCGCCTATTGGGGTGAGGCGCTGAGTCACACCGGCGGCCATCACTATCCGCCCGAGCAGGACATCGCGGCCGCGCGAAAGGCGCTCGTCAAGCTCGCCCCCACCCGGGCGGCGCGCCTGGCCAAGGCGCCCACCGAGCGGGAGCGCGGATATCTGAACGCGGTGGAAGTGCTGTACGGCGACGGCGACGGCCACGAACGGGCGATCAAATATGCGGAGGCGATGGGCGAGCTCTCGCAGCGATTTCCCGACGACGATGACGCGGCGACACTTCATGCGCTCTCCCTCATGCGCACGGCGCGTCGCGGCCAGGAGAGCACGCGCGTCGACCTGCAGGCCGGCGCGATCGCGCTCCGCGTGTTCCGCCGCAATGGGAACCATCCCGGCGCCGTGCACTACATCGTGCATGCCTTCGACGAGCCGTCCCGCGCGATCGTCGGGCTCGAGGCGGCCGACGTGTATGCGTACCTCGCGCCTGATGCGCCGCATGCGCTCCACATGCCGTCGCACATCTACGTCCAGCTCGGTTTGTGGGACAAGCTGTCGGCGGCCAACGAACGGTCCTACGCTGCGTCGGCCCGCCGATCCGAGCGAAAGCAGCTGCGCGGCATTGAGGGCCAGGCGTTTCACGCCATGTTCTGGCTGCACTACGCCTATCTGATGCAGGGGAATTTCGCGAAGGCGGATGAATCGCTGGCGCGGGCGGAGCGTCATGCGAAGAACTCGGAAGCGGCCGGCCCAAACCGCACAGGCCAATACGAGACGATGCGGGCTCGCCACATGATCGAGACCGAGCGCTGGCAACTCATCGACGTGGCGCCCATCCTCGCGCAGATCAAAGCGGCGCCCGATAGGCTCACGGCGCGGATCACAGGGGCGACGCTGCTCGCCGCCGCCCTAAGCGCAAGCCATCTGGGAAACGCCGCGGCGTCGGATCTCGCGGCTGGCGGCCTGCGCGATCTGGTGGCGGCGATGAAGGAGCACGGCTTCAGCCAGAACAAGACGGTCGAGATCATGGCGCTCGAGGCTGGCGGCATGGCGCTGCTGGCGCGCGGGGATCGGGACGCCGCGGTGAAATCGCTGTTGCAGGCCGCGGCAACCGAGGAATCGATGGAACCGCCCTCCGGCCCGCCCGGCGAGCAGGACGACGATCCACCCATCAAGCCGGCGCACGAACTGCTCGGCGAGGTGTTGCTCGAGCTCGGCCGCCCGACGGATGCGGCGAAACAATTTGCCATCGGGCTCGACCGAACGCCAAATCGGCCGCGGCTTCTCATCGGCGCGGCTCGCGCCGCTGTGAAGACGAACGATCGCGCGACTGCGCGGTTGCGCTATCAGCAGCTGGTGAATCTTCCCGGCGGCGGGCCGGATCGCCCCGGGCTCGACGAAGCAAAGGCGTTCATCGCGTCGTTGACATCCGCCGAAAGATGAACCAGTGGACCGTATCGATTGATTCGCGACCGATCGGGCGCGGTTTCGTGATCAGCGGATCGGCGCCGTCGCGCTCAGTTTCTTGAACGGCCTGAAGAACTCCGGCAGCAGAAACGTCTGGAAGCCGTTGCCACCGACCGTGATGATTTCGAACTTCTTCGGATTGAGCGCCACACCGGCGGCGCCGGCCATCCGGATGCCCGGGCCCTTGATGATCGCGCGCGGCGGAATGTCGCCGTTGTCGTCCGGCGCGTAGACCGCGATGAAGCCCATCTGATCGAGGCGTCCTTCGTCGCTGTCGTCGTCCTCGTCCTGTTCCTTTGCCTTGAATCCTTCGCGCGGCTTGTCGAGGACGTACGCCTCCATCTGCTTCATGCGCGTGTTCTGCTGTGCGAGGAAGATGTTGCCCGTGGCTGGATCGATCGCCACCTGCCGGAAATGCGCCAACTTCGAATTCGGCCCGCCGATGAACTGTTTCGGCGGAACGTCGCCGTTGGCGAGGCGGTCGAACACGAAGATGCCGACCTTGTCGCCGTTGCCCTTGCGGCTCGCCGCCACGATGACGTTGCGGATCGGGTCGACGTCGAGGCCGACGATGTCGAGCAGGCCCGTCTGTGCGCCGCTGATCACGCGTTTGGCAGCGACGTTGCCGTTCGCCATTCGATCGAACACGAAGATCGCGCGGCTGCTCGGATCGGCGGTGAGGATCTCGTTGTTGACGGGATCGACGGCGACAGTGTGCGGCCGCACGAGCCGGGTGCGCGTGCCCTGGATAATTCGCACCGGCGGCACCTCGCCGGTGGCGTCCGCCTTGAACACGAGAACCGCGCCGCCGAGCGCGACCGGGATGACGATCTCGTCGTGAATCGCATCGTACGCGATGCCGTGCATCGTGCGCGACAGGTTCGTCGCCTGACCTTCAATCACCCGCTTGGGCGCAACGTTTCCGTTTGCCGACCTGGCAAACACCGAGATCCTCGGTACGCTGACTCAATTGGGAACGAGGATCTCGTCGCGTTTCAAGTCGTACGCGGCGGCTGACGCGTTGGTGAAGCCGCACGTCGGCGTGTCCTTGGGCGCGTTGCGAACGATGCGCTTGGGCCTGACGTTGCCGCTCGCGGTGCGGGAGAACACGACAGCGGAGTGATCGCCGTAGTTGGCGACCCATAGCTCCTCGTTTTTGGTGTCGATGGCCACCGAGACGGGGCCGACGATATGCGTGAGCGCGCCGCGCAGCACGCGCACCGGCTGCACGTTGCCCTTGCCCGCGCGCCGGAAGACGCGGACCGACGAGTCGCCGTAGTTGGCGACAGCAATCTCGTCGTGCGTCAGGTCCACATCAATCCCCATCGGCCAGTTCAGACCCGTCAGATCGCCCTCGACCGTGCGCAGCGGCGGGACGTCGCCGTTTGCGTCGGCGGCATGGAACGTGATCGCCGACGGATGGAACGCGCCGGACTTGTACTCGCCGACGTCGGTCGTAAGGGGATCGTACGGCGAGTACGGCCGGATCTGCGTCCAGTTGCCGTGATTCGCCACGATGAGCTCGTTGTGCGTCTCGTCGAAGTAGAGGCCGTGCGGGTCCTCGAGCTCCGTCGCGAGCCCGCGAATCGTGCGGATCGGCGCGGCCGTGCCGGTGGCCGTTCGCTTGAACAGCGAAATCGCGTTCGACTGCTGCACGGTGATCGCGATCTCGTCCCGCCCCGGCGCCAGCGACACGTCCCACGACTGGTGCGGCAGGACGAGCGATCGCCGCGGCTGGACGTTGCCATGGTCGTCGTAGCTGAACACGGTCATGCGGTCGCCGCTGTCGTTGTTGACCGTGTAGAACTCCTTTCGCTTCGGATCAACCTCGACGCCGGCGATGTAGCCGAGCAGCGTCTTCGGCCCGAACACCCAATTGCGCGGCTCGGTGACGTCGGTCGACGCGCCGCCGGCCGAACGGTCGTAGACGAGGAGCGAGTGGCGGTTCTCGTCGCTGAAGACCACGCGGTCGTTTTCCGTGTCGAGCGCGATGCCGTTGAACGTCGGGAACGGGTCGGACACCGATCGCAGCGGCGGGATGACGCCGCCAATCGCGTTCGGCGGCCAGTCGTCGGACGCGACCCCGCCTTCCTGCGGCAGCCGCGCCGCTGCCTGCGCGACCTCCATCGCCGCGTCGTCCAGGCACTCCGCCGCCAGCAACTCGTCGAGCGACGGTTTGTCTGTTGAGCTGGAGGCGGCGCCGGTGAGCGGGAATCGCTCGGCGCCAACCAGCGCGACGGCGATGACCGTCGAGGCAGCGATCAACATGCGACGCATATGTGCTCCTCGGCGCTTAGTGTGCCACGCGATCGGAACAGCCGCAAGCAAATGGTCTGACCATTTCGGCCGGATCGATCCGATCTCTCCGACTTATCTGCACCCGATGCACCGCCCGTCGCCGTCGAAACTGCGCGTGACGTCGCTGACCGGTACGACGATGTCGACGTAGGGCCGGGCGAAAGTCGCGAACAGGTCGACCCGAGTGCCGGGGCGAATCGCGCCGCCGGCGGTCGCCTGCTCGTTGACGTGCGACGGCAGCACCGTTCGGGGCCGGATCAGCGCCTTGATCATGAACGTCGCTTCGTTGGGCCCGAGCGTCACCGCATCGCTCATGTTGAGCACGACGAGCGTCGGGTGGTAATAGCGCGAGATGATTGTGTCCATGTCTCCGAACATCCCCGTGTCACCGGTCAGATAGGCGACGAGACCGTTCGTGAACGTGAGGACGAACCCGGCTTCAGAGCCGCCGTACCCACTCAAGCCGGGCGCCTCGCCGGGTGCGTCGACGAGCGCGGCCGGGACGCCGTTGCTGTGGACCGCCTGGACGGCCGCGATGCGCACGCCGACAGCGGACGCGCCGCTACGGCGCGCCGTGCGGCTGCCGCCGGGACGCAGCGACGCCGTGCACGGGGTCGACAGCGGCACATCGAAGCTGTTGTCGAGGCCGGCCTCCGCGCAGGCGCCGGGCGCCGCGCCGCGAATGCTCTGAATTTTGCGAGCGAGATAAGCCGACAGCTCTCCCGGCGCGAGCACGGCTGCGTTCTTGAGCGCCGCGATCGACGCGAAGTTGCTGTTCACGTTGGCGGCGCCGGTCGCCGGCGCGGCGCAGGTGCCGCCCGCACTCGGGCGCACGTCGCCGATGTGATCGGTGTGCGCGTGCGAGAGCAGCATGACGTGCACTTCGCCGAGCCGTGTGTCGGCCTCGTCGACCGTTCGTCCCGGGTCGTAGAGGATGCGCACCCCAGACGGATCTTCGAACAGGATCGCGCGGTCGTTGCGGCACAGCTCGCCCGTGTGGCTGCCGAGCGGCGTCACCTTCACCAGCGCCGACGACTGGCCGTTCACCACTGAGCTCGCCGAGGCCGCGATCAGGAGCGAACACACGCCGACAAGCGATCGCACATGCATCACATCCTCCCACCTGCGGTCCTTGCCCAACTCGCTGGACCTGCCCGACCCACGGGCCTATTTGAGGCTGCGCCGAATCTGCCGGGCTGCGTCGGCCTGCTCCGTTCGCGGATACAGCCGCTCGATTCGTTCGCATTCTGCGCGTGCGAGCCGCTGAAAGCGGTCTGCGAGCGGGTCTTTTGCCTCCAGGTGCCGGCGATACAGATCCCGATAGTCGACGGCGAGGTACAGGCGCATCTCGGCATTCGCCTCGAACGTCGGATGGCGAGACAAAAACTGTTTCTTCGCCTCCGCGGCCGCGGTCAGCGCTGGAATGTCGGTCGCCGACGATTGATAGAACTGGTACGACAGCAGCTTGAACTCGGCGGCAGCGGCATGTGCGCCGCGAGGCACTGCTTTCAGGTAGCTGACAAAAGCGGCGCCATCGTAGAAGAACTTTTTCTTGTCGCGGTTATAGGCGATTGCGATGCCGAGCTCCTTGGTGCGGCTGAGCGCAAGATCGAGCAGCTCGCGCTCCTGCATCCCGTGCGATTCGACCTCGAGATTCATGATCGAGGCGAGGCCGTCGGCTTCCACGCCAAGCTGGAACAACGCCTCGTCCCGATCGTGCGGCGAGGCCGTCGACACTGCTCGCGTCAGCTTATCCATCGTTTTGAGCGTGGCGTTCAACTGGGGCGCCGACATGATCACGTCCGCTCGCGCCGCCGTCGTAACGAGCATCATCGCGAGAATCGCGACGAGCTTGTCACGCCGCAGCGCCGCCCGTACGAAGGCGAAAGGCGCGGGGGCGGACCTCGCGATCCACAGCAGCGCCAGAATTGCACACGCAGCGGCGACGATGGCCACCGTCGTCGCGCGTTCGGAGACGAGCCGCCGTTCGTACGTCGCCGCCGAATCGAACGTAAAGCGATCCTCCCGGCCGCCTACACTGACGCGGCCGATCGTCTTGTGCGAGGGGTAGAGCTCGGTGAGGAAATCGGATCGAATGGACAACCGGCCCGACCCGGGCGGATACGACAGGCCGCATTCCAGGTAGGGAAACGCGGCGGCGTCACGCCACAACGCAAGGTGGTCGAGCGTTTCGTGTAGCGGCGCGCCGCCGATTGCAATTCGTAGGTGTCTGGCGGCATACGCGGCGAGGGCGGGCTTTGCCGCCTCGAGCTCGTCGGCCGCGATCCGGCCGTCGAGGTCGCGATCGATCCGGAGCAGCAGATCGACGTCGTCGATTGGCAGGCGAACGATGGCGCGAATGCCGCGCGAGTCGATCGAGAACTCCGCGTAACTGACGCTGTTCGGATGTGCTTCCGCGATCGCCGCGGTCGCGAGCATCGTAACGACGGTCGTGATGACGCGGTGCATCAGCAGGCCCAGCGGCCCGGAAACTCGAGATCTGTTACTTCTTCTCTTCGTACTCGCCGCGCGGAACGATCGCGAGGTACCGCAGCGGGTCGGTGCCGGTGCTGAAGTGCTGGTGCCAATGTGGACCGCCCGGCACACCACAGAGCGTCCCGGTGCCGTAGTCGGCCCGATGCGCGGTGCCGGCCTTCACCGCCGCCTCGTACTCCTTCAAGTCGCGCGCCTCGGACCAGATGTCGTAGCCCGCGCCCTTGAGGATGACGAACATCGGCTGGTTGCCGTGTTTGTGGGCATAGGCCTGCGGACCAGTGAGCTCGCTGATGTGGACGTTCGGGTGCGTGCGGTGGCCGACGGTTGACATCAGGTTGAAGAATGCCGTGCGATTGCCGCGCGCTTCTCGCATCGCGACCGGATGCTCGCGGAGATCGTCCACGTAGTGGCCCGGATACGTCGTCGTCGACAGCGTGCGCGCGCGCTCTTCGGGGTTCTCCGCCGGGTTCTGCCGGCCGCTACGCAGTTCGATCTCGACGAACGGGTACATATTGATGCCGTAGCCGGTCACCGCGAGCAGCCGCACCGGCTGAGCCGGGTCGAGATTCGTGTGCTGCATCTCGTGATCGACCGGGATCGCGAACAGCGAATTCTTCTTCCAGATGTACTTGTTCGACGGCAGCCCGCCCGTCATCCCGCGGTATTCGGTCTGCCCGCGGCCGCTCAGCACGTAGAACAGCGCCTCGCCTTCCCACCCGTAGCCGTGCCACACCGTTTTCTTGCCGGGCGGAATCTCGATGACCTGCGCGAGCTGGGCGGCACCGCCGACGCGAAGCACTTTCGCCTTGTCGCCGAGCTGCGGGCGGTCGGCAAGCGGCAGCGTGTTGAGATTCCAGCAGTAGCCTTCGAGCGTGTTCTGCTCGACGAAGGCGGGCCACCAGCCGGCGACGTCCGAGGACGATTGCTTCTCGATCGTCAGCGCGTAGTCCAACTTTCCGTCGAACGGGACGCGCCGCTGCGCGGTGACGGACATGGTCGCCACAACAGCAGCAAGCGAGGCAGCACCCAGAATGTGTTTCATCTCTGGTTTGACGCGCCCGCGGGAATGGTCTTACCTTTGCACAGGCATGTCAAGATCGCGGACGAAGCCGATCGGTGTCGATCGCCGGGAGTTCCTCGTGGCGATGGGCGCGCTCGCGGTCGTCCCGCCCAAGCCGCTGCCACCGCTGTCGTGGAGCTGCCCGATGCATCCCGAGGTCGTCGACGATCAGGGCGGCAAATGTCCGATCTGCAGGATGGATCTGACGCCCGTTCGGCTCGAACTCGTGTGGAGCTGCCAGCTCCACCTGGACGCGATCACCGACAGGCAGGCGGGGCGCTGCCGAATCTGCGGCAGGCAGTTGGTCAAGATCATCAAGGCGCTGTCGTTCACGTGCCCCGTGCATGGCAAGGTCAATCAGGTCGATCCCGGCAAATGCCCCATCGACAAACGGACACTGACCGCGAAGTACTCGCTGCGGCCGCACGGCGACCACAATCCAAAGCATGGCGGGAACTTCATCATGGCGCCGAACAACTGGCACGTGGAGGCGACGCATCCGGCGCCTGCGCGGTTCCGCCTATACGTCTACGACGAGTACTCGCGGCCGTTCATTCCGAAGACGTTCACGAGCCGCATCGTTTCTGGCGACAGTTCCATTCCCTTCAGGCCCGCCGGTGGTGGAACGTATCTCGAGGCGAGCGTTCCGAGTGCAGCGCTGCCCGCGGTAATCGCGGTCAAGACGCGCTTCGAGGCCCAGCAGCCCGAGTACCACTTCGATTTCCAGTTTTACGACTATTCGAAAGAGCCGAAGTAAAATGCCGAGCATGTTGGCGAGCGCGCGTGGACAGGGGCGGGTGTCGGAGACGATCGTCCGCCGCATCAAGGATCAGATTTCGAAGGGCCGGCTCGTGGCCGGCCACAAGCTGCCAGCCGAACGCGAGATGGCGCGCCAGTTCAAAACCAGCCGCGTGTCGGTGCGGGAAGCCTATCGGTCCCTTGAAGAGCTCGGGGTGTTACGCATCCGGCGCGGCGCCGACGGCGGCGCGTTCATCATGCAAGTCGATCACGAGCCGGTGCTGCGATCGCTATCGCTCGTCCTCGGTCTCGGCAAGACGCCGCATCAGCAGCTGACCGAAGCGCGCATGCTGATCGAGCCGCCCATTGCGAAGCTCGCAGCGATCCGCGCGCGCAAGGAAGACGTCGCGCAGCTCGAGCGCGTGCTCCGGCAGGAGGAAGAGGAAGCGGCGCGTAACAGCGGACCGTTCCGGCCGACGGATTCGCGGTTCCATCGAACCGTGGCAGATTGCACGAGGAACCTGCCGTTGATCGTCCTGATGAACGCCATCGCCGACCTGACGGCCGAGGTTGCCTCGGTCCTCGACGCCTCGACGCGCGCGCGCCACCGGCTGACGAACTGCCAGTTCCACCGCCAGATCTTCGAGGCGATCCGCGCACACGACGGCGACGCGGCCTACGCAACCATGGCTCGCCACGTGGGCGACATCCAGCGGCGCGTCCGGCGTAGCCTGCCCAAGGGCTAGAGTTTTGCGTAGTAGTGATCCCAGGTTTTCTGCAGGAGAGCCGGCGTCCTGAGCCGCTCTCGACAGATTCGCTGCTCTTCGGCGCTGAACACGTAGGGCGCGCCGATCTGCAGCGCCATGTACTGCCGCTGCGCGTTTTCCTCGAGATACGCGGCCAGCGCGAAACATTCGATCACGCTGGCCCCGACAATCACCGCCCCGTGCGATTTGAGCAACGCGGCTGAGCCCTCACCAAGCGTCGCCGCCACTGTCTGCCCCATGGCCGGCGTGTTGATCGACAGCGGCGTGTCGAGCACGGGCACATCGCCCAGCAGCGCCCCCTGGGCGAACACCGGCCGATACGGCGTCCCGACCATCGTGAGCAACGTCGACCATCGCGGGTGCGTATGCAGAATCGCCTGCACCTCGGCTCGCGCCCGGTAGATTTCCGAATGCAGATGGAACTCGAGCGGCGGCTTCGCCGTACCCTCGACCAGCGCGCCGTCGAGATCGATGGCGACGATGTCCTCGACAGTCAGCGTGGCGCGAACCGAGGCGCCTGAATTGATGTAAAAGGTCCCACGGTCGCGACGCGCGCTGCCGTGCCCGCTGTGGTCGACGATCTCCGCCCGGGCCAGCATCCGAATCGCGTCGACCAGTTGCTGCTTTATTTCCACGGCAGAACCGAGACGTGGATCGCACCGGGCGCGCCTTCGCCGCCGACGGATTTGATCGCGTAGTCGACCTGCGCCAGTCCGAACGTGTGCGTCATCATCAAGTCGAGCGGAAAGCGGTGCGACGCGAGCTGGTGCAGCGCCATCTCCACCGCGCGGTAGGAATGGCCGCGTGCGCTCTTCAGCGTGATGGCTTTCCGCGTCAACCGGCCGATCGGGAACGACGGGAATTCCTGATTGCCCTCGCCCTGCACGACCATCGTCCCCGCTCGGCGCTTCAGCGCCTCGATGCCGAGCAGGATCGGCGCCGTGCCGGCGCCAACCGTGCAGTCGATCACGACATCGACGCCGCGGCCGCCCGTGGTCTCCATGATGCGTTCGAGCGCGTCTTCCGTCTGCACGTCGACGACGGCATCCGCGCCGAACGTGCGCGCGACCTCGAGCCGCCGTGCGTCCTTGGACGTGCCAGTGACGATCACGCGATCGGCGCCGGCGTGCTTGGCCGCCATCAAGCAGCAGAGTCCCTGCTGGCCCGGGCCCTGGATCAGCACCGTCGATCCGTAACCGATGCCGCCGTCGAACAGCGCCCACTGAATCCCGTTCGACATCGGCGTCGCGACGCCGGCTTCTTCCGGCGTCAGCCCCTTCGGCACTTGGTGCAGGACGGCGTTGAGCGGCAGGTACAGATAGTGGCTGAACCCGCCCCACAGGCCCGGCGCGATGGCGATCGACGTATAGCCGTATCGGATCGCTTGCGGATCGTAGAACCACTCGGTCGCTGCGCAGTGACGGTATTCGCCGATGTGGTCCCACTCGCAATGGCCGCACGGCAGATAGTGCTCGAGGAAGACCAGATCGCCTTCGTTCATGCCTTTGTGGGCCGCGAAAGTCTTCCCCACGCGGGCGAGGTACCCGACGTTTTCGTGCCCCATCACGAGCGGGCCGTTGCGCAGCGGCAGACGGTACTGCGTCACGTCGGTTCCGCAGACGCCCGCGACTTCCACTTTCATCAGCGCCGCATCGTCGGGAACCGGCGGCAGGTCGAGCTCGCGCAGCTCCGTCGTCGACGGGCCGACCTTCACCGCCGCCAGAACCTTTTCAGGCAATCCGATACCTCCCCAAAGCGAACACGGACTGTAAGTCGCGCCGCCGCGCCGAGTCAACGCGAGGCTGCGGCGGAATCGTCTACTATCACTGGCGACCGCAATGTCCAGGCTCCGGTTGTCGCTCGCGTGCTCGAACTCGGATCGCACCGCGGCGCTGTTCGACGAGCGCGTCCGGGCCGACGGCATCGATCTGACGTGCCTGCATCTTCCGGTCGAGGAGACCTTCTTCCGTATGCTGCGCCATCGTGAATTCGATGTTGCAGAAATGTCTCTCTCCTCGTACGTCCTGTCGCTGTTCCAGTCGCATCCGCCGTTCATCGCAATTCCGGTGTTTCCGTCGCGGATGTTCCGGCACTCGTGCATCTACGTGCATCGCGACCGCGGCATTCGGACGCCGCGCGATCTGATCGGCAAACGCGTAGGCGTGCCGGAGTATCAATTGACGGCGTGCGTCTGGATCCGCGGCATTCTCGCCGACGAGCACGATGTTCCGATCGACAGCGTCGTCTACGCGACCGGTGGCCTGGAAGACCCCGGTCGGCCGGAAAAACTGGCGCTCGATCTGCCGCCGGCGATTCGCGTCGAGCCCATCGCAGCCGGCCAGACGCTCGCCGCGATGCTCGGCCGAGGCGACATCGACGCGCTGTACACGCCGCGGGTGCCGTCCACATTCAACGGCGGCCGGAGTACGGTGACGCGGCTGTTCGAGGAGTTCGCGACGGTCGAGCGCGATTACTTTCGTCGCCGCGGCGTGTTCCCGATCATGCATACCGTCGTCATCAAGCGCAGTGTGTACGACCGCGATCCGTGGGTCGCGCAGTCGCTGTACAAGGCGTTCGGCGCTGCGCAGCAATTGGCCTACGCGGCCCTCGCCGAAACGGCCGCGTTGACGACGATGCTGCCGTGGCTGCCTGCGCACGTCGACGAGGCTCGCCGCGAGATGGGCGACGACTTCTGGCCGTACGGAATCGCGCGCAACCATCGCGCGCTCGCGACGTTCCTGCGTTATTCGCACGAACAGGGCCTTGCGAAAAAGCGGTTGGAGCCGGAGCAGTTGTTCGCGCCCGAATCACTCGAATCGTTCAAAATCTGACCCGACTTCAACAAAAACACGGCCCTCTTCCACGATCATCTTGTACGTTTTCACCGGCACCATGCACGGCGGCCCGACGCATTCGCCGGTTCTGATGCTGAACCGGCCCTGATGGAAATTGCATTCGATGACATCGCCGTCCACGAATCCTTCCGACAGCTGGCCGGGTCCGTGCGTGCACGCGTCGTCGGTTGCGTAGAATTCGCCCTCGACGTTGTACACCGCAAGCGCGCGACCGGCGGCTTCGATGCGCCGCACTTCGCCGACGCCGATGTCTTCAATCTTGCAGAGTTCCACCCGGAACGGCATAATCCGCTTCAGTATAGAGGACGGATAAAGGTCAGACCATTCCTCGCGGGGGCGCGGGAGATGCTCAGGAAAGAACACACCGATCTGCTGACGCAAACGGGCCCGGACACGCCAATGGGTCGGATGTTCCGCAGCTACTGGATCCCGGCGCTGTTGGCAGAGGAGCTGCCCGAGAACGACTGCCCGCCGGTCCGCGTCAAGCTACTCTCGGAGCGGCTGATCGCGATCCGCGATTCGAAAGGCCGGTGCGGGCTGATGGACGAATTCTGCGCGCACCGCGGCGTCTCGCTCTGGTTCGGCCGCAACGAGGACTGCGGACTGCGGTGCTCGTACCACGGGTGGAAGTACGACTACACGGGACAGTGCATCGAGGTGCCGTCGGAGCCGGACGAGTCGGGATACTCGCGGAAGATCAAGCTGCGCTCGTATCCGCTCGTGGAGCGCGGCGGCGTGCTGTGGACCTACATGGGACCCCGAGAGACCGAGCCGCCACTCCCCGAGTGGGAGTTCATCACCGTTCCGCCCGCGCAGACCTTCACGAGCAAGCGGCTGCAGGAAACCAACTGGCTGCAGGCGCTGGAGGGCGGCATCGATTCGAGCCACGTGTCCTGGCTGCACCGCGGCGATCTCAACTCGGACCCGCTGTTCAAGGGCGCCAAAGGCAACCAGTACAACCTGAACGACGCACGGCCGGTGTTCGAGGTGGTCGAAAGCACCGGCGGCCTCTACATCGGTGCACGCCGCAACGCAGAGAACGGCCACTACTACTGGCGAATCACGCAGTGGGTGATGCCGTCGTTCACGATGATCGCGCCGCGCGGCAACCATGCGGTCCACGGCCATTTCTGGATTCCGATCGACGACGAGAACTGCTGGACGTGGAGCTTCGACTACCATCCGATCCGCGAGCTGACCCAGACCGAGCTCGCGGCGATGCGCGACGGCAAGGGCATCCACGTGAAGTACATCCCCGGCACGTACCGACCGCTCGCCAACAAGGACAACGACTATCTGATCGATCGCGGCGCCCAGAAAGCAGGACGGTCGTTCAGCGGCGTCGAAGGCATCGCGATGCAGGACGCGTCGCTCCAGGAGAGCATGGGGCCGATTGTCGATCGCACCAAGGAGAACCTGGTGTCGACCGACAACGGCATCATCATGGCGCGGCATCGCCTCCTGCGCGCGGTGAAGGGGCTGGTCGACAAGGGGATCGTGCCGCCCGGCGTCGATCCGGCACACCAGAGAGTGCGATCGGCCGCGATCGTGCTGCCGCCGGACGTGCCCTTTACCGAAGGCGCCCGAGAGGCGTTGATCGCGCGTCCCGCCGTCGCCCCTGCGTCGGTCTGACACGCACGGTGATGTTGAGCGAATCCGCGCGCATGACCTCGGCAGCCGAGGCGCGCTTCCGCGTGCAGACGCCGAACTCGCTGCCGCGGGCGATCAAAGTGATTGCGCTCGACCGCGACGGCGAAGCCGTGGTTCGCAGGCTCGTCGAAGCCGGCTGGAAACACGCCGCGTTTCTTCTTGCCGGCGACTCGCGCGATGCGGCGTTGCGCGACCTTTCGGGTAGCACGCGGGCTCTGGCCGCCGAAGTTGCCACGGCCGATCTCGTCGTGCTCGTCGCGGGCCCCGGCGGCCGGGCACACACCGCGTCTACCATCGGCGAAGCCTGCAGCCGCCGGCGCGTGATGACTACGGGGTTCATCGTCGGCGCCTCCTCGGCGTCCGAACGCGATCTCTCCAGCACGCTCGCCCAGCTCCGTCCGTGGTCGCTGATGTTGGTGGTCGCAAGCAGCGACGACTACATCGACGACATGCTCACCGCGCTCCGCGCCTAGCGATGAGGCGCGCCATCGTTGTCATTGGAGGAGGGCCAGCGGGTACGTACGCCGCGATTGCGGCGAAGAAACAGGACCCGTCGGCAACGGTCACGCTGCTCACGCTCGAGCACTGCGAACCCTATGAAAAGCCGCCGCTTTCCAAGGCGGTCCTCCTCGGAACCGCGTCGGTCGGCGACGCGTTGATTGCGGGGCCTGCGGGTGTCGCTGCGCAGGGTGTCGTTCTGCAGACGCGCGCGCATTGCACGGCCATCGATCGCGAGAGCCGCGCTGTCGAAGTCGCCGATGGCCGGCGCCTTCCTTACGACGCGCTCGTCATCGCGACCGGTTCGACGGCGCGCGAAATCACGCTGCTTCGGCACGGAACGAGCGGCGTGCACTACCTGCGCACCGAAGGTGAGGCCCGCGCGCTGCAGTCCGAATTGCGGTCCGGCCGTCATCTCCTCGTCGTCGGCGGCGGCTTGATCGGTCTGGAAGTCGCTGCGGCGGCCGCTACACTGGGAGTAAAGGTCACTGTGCTCGAGGTCGCGCCGCGCATTCTTGCGCGCGTCTGCGACGAGCGGACGGGAGCCTCGGTGCACGCCGCACATGCAAGTCACGGCGTCGACATTCGAGTGTCGACGACCCTGGAATCTGCGATGCCGCAGCCCGATGGCCGTGTTGCAGTCGTCACGAACGCCGGCGCGCGAGTCGTCGCCGATCTCGTGGTCGTGGGCACCGGGTCGAAGCCCGACACTGCGCTGGCCGCCGCCGCGGGCCTTGCGACCGACAATGGGATCGTCGTGGACGCGCGGTGCCATACTTCCGACGCCGCGATATTCGCCGCAGGCGATGCCGTTTGTTTTCCCGGACCGGAAGGACACGTGCGGCTGGAAAACTGGCGTCACGCGCTGGATCAGGGAACCGTTGCCGGCCGCAACGCCGCAGGCGGCAACGAAACATACGATGTCGTCCCGTCGTTCTGGTCTGAACAGTACGGCCTGTACATCCAGGGTGTCGGCTGGCAGGTGACGGGACGTACCCCGGTTCATCGACCCATCGGCGCCGGGAACGTGCTGGTCTTCGACGTCTGCGACGGACGGCTTGTCTCCGCGATGGGCATCAACGCGCAGCGCGAGCTCGCCGCGGCGCGGCGGCTGATCGAGCGCCGCATTCCGGTCGTTGTCGCCGCGCTGGCGGATCCGGCGCAGCCGCTCGCCCGGATGTTGAAGCGCTAGATTTCAGACTTTGATGTTCCGAGTGAGCTGGCGGCATGCTTCCAAACCCGCGTACGAGCGGTCGGGTGCTGCGACGAGAAAGCGGTATCCGTCCTCGACGACCTTTTGCGCGTTGCGCGCGTCCACGTGCGGATGGCCGCATGGCACGTTGTGCTCCGCGCAGATGCGCCGAATGGTGGTCATCGCATCCACGACCTCCGGATGGTCGTACTGCCTCGGGTGTCCGAGGTTCTGGGACAGATCGCCCTCGCCGATCAACACGACTCCGATGCCCTTAACCTCGCGCAGCATCTCTGGCAGATTGTCGATGGCGTCCACGTCTTCGCACATGATAACGACGAGGATTTCGCCGACCGGGCTCAGTGGCCAAACGTCAGCCCGTGCGTAGTACTCCTGCTGCGTCAAGCCCCAGTAGCGCGCCGCCGCCGTCGGTGCGTCGCCGCGCACGCCTTTCGGTTCGCAGATTTCCGACGACTTCGGCCGCGGATAGCGGCATGCCGCCACGGCGTTGCAGGCCTCGTCCGCCGTGCTGATGTGCGGCCAGATGATCCCGTACGCGCCGATGTCGAGCACCTGTTTCGCACACCACTGATTCATCTCGGAACCGTTTGGCGGAATGCGGACGAGCGGCGTCACCGCCGGCGCGAGTGTGCCCTGTTCCACGATCTGCCGCCGATTCAGGAGGTACTGCAGGCAGTCGCGAAGAATTTTGATGTCGTATGGGTTGTGTTCGGACTCGAACACCACGCCGTCGTACGGCGCCGTCGAGAACGCAATCGCGCTGTCCATCGTCGGCGGCGAGAAGGCCGTCACCGGAATCTCGCCACGCTCCAATACCTTGATGATGCCGTTCAGACGCGACAGCGACATGGTCAATCTCCAAAGTTGCGGTTGAAAGGCCGTTCGGCGTTTCGCTGATAGATTTTCCGCCGATCGGTCTCCGGAATACCCACCTGACCTACCGTCGTCAATGTCCGGTCGCGACGGCGGCGACCCGTGCCGGATCAGCCGGCGGCGCGTTTCCACGCCACACCACGTGCAGGTCGGGCCGCAGGAGAATGAGATCGCAGCCGTACACGTCGCGCGGCGCCTGCTCGTCGATGGTTGTCACATCGAGCGGCGCGCCGTACGCGTGCATCGCCCGCTCCAGACCGCCGGTGTCGACCTTCGTTCGGCCGAGCCGCAGCAGCGTGCAGCCGTCGCCGATGATGTCGTGGACCGAGCAGCCATTGCGCAGCCAAACATGCGGCAGCCGCGCGCCGGGCCACGTTGTCGGCACGTACTCGCGAAAGAGATGCTCGGGTCCGCCTGGCTCTTCCCAGACAATGGGCGAGCCGACGTAGCGGTATCCCAGCTCCGCGCCGATCATTTCATTCGTCTTTCGCTGCTCGACGTTGGCGACGGTCGCGAGATTGTCGCGGGTGGCCTGTCCCTCGGGCGATGGATCGCGAATATTCGGCCGATACTGCGCGCGCCATTTCCGTCGTCCAAGCGACGCGTATCGCGATGCACTGACGTTGCGGTCGCCGACCTGTCGCCGCTCGATTTCGTAGGACGCCAGCAGATTCGGCCCGCCCCACCCCCGCAGCGTGGCGTGCAGCTTCCACGAAAGATCGATCGCGTCGCCCACGCCCATGTTCATCCCCAGGCCCCCCGTTGGGATGACGAGATGGATCGAATCGCCGGCCAGGAAAACATGGCCGGAGCCGTAGTGATCTGCCAGCAGCAAGTTCTGCTTCCACTCGCCCACGTAGAGCATTTCGTACGGCACGTGAATGCCGATGGTCTGCTCGAATTGCGCCGCCATCTGCTCGGGGTTGTCGACAACGGCATGGAGCGTCCAATGCCGGGTAGAGTCCTGCATGATCAGAAACGTCGTCTGGTCGTCGGCGATGTGATAGTGGCGGCCTCTTCCCGGACCGTTCCCAATCGGTATGCGGTCGAAGAGGTCCGGCGCGTAATACAGGGCCTGATGAAGCCGCAAGAGATTCGCCTCGCCGCGCAGCTGGATGCCGAGCTGCTTGCGCACAGGACTCGACCCGCCATCGCATCCAACCAGATACAGGGTGCCGATCGATTCCATGCGTCCTTCACCGTCCCGCAGCGCCGCGGTGACGCCGTCGGGATCCTGCGTCAGCGAGACGAACTCGAGCCCGTAGCGAACCGTGACGCTCGGCAACTGCTCCGCCGCCGTCTTGAGCAGCGGCTCGAGGGTGTACTGCGAGATGAGCTGGTAGGGCTCGCGCGGCATCGAGCCGTCGTTGCATGCTGCACTCTGCGCCTCGGCCTCGGCCACCGACGGATACGGCAGATGGAGCAGCGGGGGCTCGTTCATCGCGAGCGCGATGTACACGTCCATTGGGATGCGCCGATCCAGACCCGCCGTACGCACACGATCCGCCAGTCCCATGCGACGGAAGATTTCCATCGTGCGGGCGTTGCACCGCTCCATCTTCGGGAGAAATTCCGGGGCCGGTTTCTTCTCGACCAGCGTGCACCGGACGCCGCGACGGCCGAGATCGATGGCCAGCGTCAGCCCGACGGGTCCGGCGCCGACGACGAGGACCTCCGTGGACGTGTCACGCACCGGCGAGCGGACCCTCCATCGGCCTCGCGTCGTAGGGGCGTCCTGCGCGGCGGCACCAGAATTCCCACGCCCGTTCGAAGGTGAACGATCCGCGCGTGCGAAGAACGGCGGCAACTTCGCCGTCGCTCAGAAACGTGACGTCGCCGAGCGACTGCGCTTTCAGCTGCAGCTCTGCGTTGAGCTGAAGGTAGATCGAATTGAACACCACTTCGCGGAGCGACGCGCCGGCGACTACGGCGCCGTGCCCTCGCATGAGAATCGCCGGTCGAGGACCCAGCGCCGCCGCCAGATCGCGCGCCATCTCCGCGTTCGTGACCAGCAGGTTCGTCTCGCCGAACCGCGCGCGCGAGTCCCAGATCGGAACGCGCGTCCCGATGCCGGCGCACATGTGCATCACCGGCGACAACGCGGCCGCCGTCACGCTGAACGGGATGACGCTCGGGCTGTGATGATGGACGACTGCGCCCGCTTCGGCGCGGGCCTCGTAGACCGCACCGTGGATGTACCGCTCTGCGTACGGCTTGCGGCCTGCGGGATCGATGGGCGTCCCGTCGAACGCAAACTCCATCAGATCGTTGACCTCGATGCATTCAGGAGCGCGTGCGCGCGACAGCACGTAACGATCCGGCCGCTCCGGGTGCCGGATGCTGACGTGCCCGAACGAGTCGACCACGCCTTCCCGCGCGAGAATGCGGTTCGCGGTCACGAGTTCGTCGAGGAGCTGCGCCGATGCACTCATCGCGAGTGCACGATAACATGAATGGTATGACCAAACGATTGAAGACCGCCCTCGTCACGCGGGGACATACGCAGTCCCTGAAGGACGGCACGGTGAAGCCGCGCACGTTCGAATTCGACTTCGAGGAGGTGCCGGTCATCGTCAAGGCATTCCGCCGCATGGTCCGCAGCGAGGCCTTCGACATCTGCGAGCTGGCGATGACCACCTACCTGTGCTCGCGAATGTTCGGCAAGCCGTTCACAGCGATTCCCGTGTTTCCAATGCGCGCGTTTCATCATGGCGCGATCGTGTACGACACGCGCGCCGGAATCCGGTCGCCCAAGGACCTCGAGGGCAAGAAAGTGGGCGTCAACCGCGGCTACACCGTCACGACGGGACTGTGGAACCGAAGCATCCTGCAGCACGAGTACGGTGTGGACCTCCGCAGAATCACCTGGATACTCTCGGGAGACGAGCACGTCGCTGAGTTCCGGCCACCCGCGAACGTCGTGCCGATCGAACCGGGCAACACGCTGGAGGAGATGTTGCTGAGCGGGGAGATTGCGGCGGCGATCGGCATCCAGGTCGATTCACCCCACGTGAAGCCGTTGATCCCCAATCCAAAGCAGGCGGCGGCCGCCGCGCTTGGCGAGCGCGGTCTCTACCCGATCAACCACACCATCGTCGTGCGAAACGATGTTCTTGACGACAACCCGGAGCTTGCCTCGGATCTTTTCGACGCATTTGCGCAGGCCAAGAAGCCGTATATCCAGCGGCTCGGAACCGTCACGGCGGAGACGCGTTCAGAGGACAATCAGGCCGCGGTGCATCAGCTGGTGATGGAGATCACCGGCGACCCATTGCCGTACGGTATCGAGCCGAACCGTCAGATGCTCGACGCTATCCTGCAGTACAGCGTCGAGCAGGGCATCCTGACGAAGCCCTTCACCGTCGAGGAGCTGTTTGCGCCGAGCACGAGGACGCTGACGGCCTGATCACCTCCGTCCCACCCCCAACCTCCGTCTCCCCAGGGGAAGGAGGTTGGGCAGAGGACAAGGTTCAAGCCGTGCCGAGAAAGTTCAGCAACCGCGGCGGCGCGGTTTCCTCCGTCTGCTCGGCCACGGGCACGTCCCAATACTGCGCGTTCGGCAGACATTCCTCGAGATATCTCGCCGCAGACGTGGCATGTGAGGCGTCGCGTCCGGGGACGATGAGCGCGGGCATGGTGAGGCGCAGCATGTCCTCGGGCTCCGCGCCGGGCGCGGTGTCGCGGTCGAACAGCGTGCGCGCCATGCTCGTGACCAAATGGGCGTATTCCTCGACGTTTTGACGCACGTACAAGTCGGCGAAGGCCGGATCCCGCCGCAGGACCGAGACCCAGGGACCGCCGCGCGGATCCTCGCCGAACGACGCGGCGCCGCCCCGCGCGAGCGCGACCACCTGCTGCAGCCCGTTCTGCTCCACGTATTCGGTGTGCTCGGTAAAACGCCGATGGCTGTTGATGCGGTACTTCGCCCCTCCGACGGGCCACCACAGCAACAGAC
>JBKPDW010000075.1:0-10805 GCA_046728115.1 Acidobacteriota bacterium
CGCCTATGTTGCCCGTTTCATCGATTGCGGTCAAGGTGTGTCCGTGACACGTTCTTGACACTCTCGCACGGGGCCGGGTAGCGTTCGCGACGCCATGCGGACATTCGTGTACGCCCAGCCGTCGATTCGCGTCGTCTTCGGCGTTGGCTCGTTCGATCGGCTGGCTGAAGAGGTGGATCGCATCGATGCGCGGCGGGCGCTGGTGCTGTCGACGCCAGGGCAACGCCGGCTTGCAGACGAAGCGGCCGGTCGCCTCGGCGGACTCGTCGGCGGACTGTTCGCCGAGGCGATGATGCATGTGCCAATCGAAAACGCCCGTACCGCGTGTGGGGTCGCCGAGGGCCTCGGCGCCGACTGCACGGTCGCCATCGGAGGTGGTTCGACGATCGGCCTCGCCAAAGCGATCGCACTCGAGCGAAACCTACCGATTCTCGCCGTTCCCACCACGTATTCGGGATCAGAGATGACCGCGATCTACGGCCTGACCGAGCGCGGCGTGAAGCGCAGCGGTCGAGACGGACGAGTGCTGCCGAAGACCGTCGTGTACGATCCCGCGTTGACCGTAAGTCTGCTGCCGCGAGTGTCGGGGCCCTCCGGCATGAACGCCATCGCGCACTGTGTCGAGGCGCTGTATGCCAGCGACGCCAATCCGATCAGCGCGCTGACGGCGGCGGAAGCCATCCGGATATTCGCCCAATCGCTGCCGGACGTCGTGAAGACGCCGGCCAATCTCGAGTCGCGGTGCGACGCGCTCTACGGCGCGTGGCTCGCGGGCACTGCGCTCGCCACGACGAGCATGGGCCTCCACCACAAGCTGTGTCACGCGGTGGGCGGCGCGTTCAATCTCCCGCACGCAGACGTGCACGCGGTGATCCTCCCGCACGCGACGTCGTTCAACCGGGACGCGGCGCCGGCAGCGATGCGCGTCATTGCGGACGCGCTGGGCGCGAACGATGCCGCGCAGGGACTCTACGACCTGGCCGTCAGCGTGGGTGCGCCAGTCTCGCTCGAATTGATCGGCATGCCCCGCGACGCCCTCGATCATGCCGCACGGCTGGCTGTGGAGAATCCTTACGCCAACCCGAGACCGGTTGATTTCTGGGGCGTGCGCCGCGTCCTCGACGATGCGTTTCATGGGCGGCGCCCGACCCTGGCTGGCGTCCAGCCCTAGGAGCCTTGACGGCCCAGAATCTTTGCGCCTGAGTCAAGTTTCTCCGTCAAGGCGACTGCCCCGTCGGAGGGGCAACAAAACACAGTGGCTAGCGGAGGCGGAGCACCGTGACATGCTTGCGGGTCCAAGGCTCGGCCTCGCTAACCATCGCTCAGTTCGGCAACCTTCTTCAGCAGAACGCTGACGTCGGTCGCATTGATCAGGTCGGGCGCCGTCCAGCCGTTCAGATCGTATTCAGCCATGCATGCTTCGGCGAAACCCTTGTAACGCGCGGTCGCGCCGCTCATGTCCGCGACCATCAGCGTCTCGAATCGGATGCTCTCGTGGTTCCCGAAGTAATTGCGCTCGTACAACTCGTGGCGACCGCCGAATTCGGTGCCGATCGCGTCCCAGAGCAGCTTGAAGAGTTTCACGCGCTGCTCCGCCGTGTAACCGCCAGACCCGCGCAGGAACTGTTCGAGATACGGTTGCAGCGCCGGCACCTTGAAGTCGAGCGCGCTCGAGGGCAGGTAAATCAGGGCGCTCGCCAGCGTGTTCTCGATGATCTCCTTGATCTTCGGGTACGCGATGCTCGACATGACGCGGTAGGCGAGGCCGGCGTCGATGTTCGGCAGCACATAGCCCGGGGTCCACGGCATCGGATTGTGAGCCATGGCGTCGGTCAGCGCCCAAAACAGATTGCGCCAGGCGAGCACTTCGCCGACCTGCGCCTGAACGCCGCGAAAGTCCTTGGCGCCGGTCGCGTCGACGGCCTTCAGCAGCAGGCCCGCGAGAAAGTCCATCTTCACGGCCAGCCGGGTACAGCCCTGAAACATGAATCGCGGGAGAAATCCCGAACGCGGGAAGAAATTGTTCACTTTGTCGATGTCACCGTATGCGAACACGTTCTCCCACGGCACCAGCACCCTGTCGAACACGAGGATCGAGTCGTTCTCGTCCATGCGGCTCGAGAGCGGATAATCGAACGGCGTCCCCATCACCTCTGCCGTCATTTCGTAGGACGGGCGGCAGAACAGCTTCACGCCGGCCGCGGCGGTCGGCACGATGCAGACAAACGCAAACGGCTTCGTCTTGATAGGCAGCGCGCCGTTGTTCGCGATGAAATTCAGGTGCGTCAGGCTCGACGTGGTCGCCACGACCTTCGCGCCGCTGACGACGAGGCCGGCATCGGTTTCTTCTTCGACGTGCATGTACACGTCTTTCACGTCGTCGAGCGGCCGATCGCGATCGACCGGCGGGTTGACGATCGCGTGGTTGACGAACGCGACCTGTTCCTGGACAGACGTGTACCACTGCTGCGCGTTCGCCTCGTACGGCTCGTAGAAGGCCGAATTGGCGCCGAGCGTCGCCATGAACGCTGCCTTGTAATCGGGACTGCGGCCGATCCAGCCGTACGAGATGCGCGCCCACTCGGCGATGGCGTCGCGGGCGGCAGCGAGGCCGTCCGCATCGCGCGAGCCCTGGAAGAAGCGGTGCGTGTAGCCCCCGCTGCCGGTATCGGTGCCAGTCGTCAGGATCGCTTTGCGTGCCGGATCGTGAAGTGCGTCGTACAGCCGCGCGATCATGCGGGCCGTATTGCGAAACGCAGGATGTGTGGTCACGTCTTTGACGCGTTCGCCGTAAATCCAGATCTCGCGCCCGTCACGCAGACTCTCGAGGTACTCGTCGCCCGTCAACGGTCGCGTCCGTGACGCAGGTTGAGCGCTCATGTCAGTGTCCTTCCAGATCTCGGGCTCGTTGTCAGGTGTCAGACACCTTCTTCAGCACGAAATTGAATTCGACCGTATAGAACGGCGGATCGAGGGCGAATTGCCGCGCGGCATCGTCGCGCTCGTCATGTCGCACGAAGCGGCAGATCAAGGACTGCTTCACGGCGAACACGGTGTCCGAGTCGAGGTACGGGTCGGCATCATCGAAAATGTGTGTCGTGACCGGTTCGTAACCCGCCGCCGAGACGACGAAGTGCACGTGCGCGGGGCGCCACGGATGGCGATTCGTCGCGCGAAGCATGCGTCCGACGGGTCCGTCGTTCGGGATCGCGTAATGGACCGGACGCACCGTCCGAACCGTGTAGCGGCCAGCGCTGTCCGCCCGAAACAGTCCGCGCATGTGCAGCTCGGTACTGTCCGTGTACTGAGAATCGTACGAGCCGCTCGAGTCCGCCTGCCACACGTCGAGCACCGCACCGCCGATGCCATTGCCCTGCAGATCCAGCACGCATCCGCTGATCACCAATGGCGTGCCGCCACCATCGCGGGGCGCGATGTTGCCGCCCGGCGGCATCTCTGGAGCGCCCTCACGATGAAACGGTCCGAAAACGGTCGACTCGGTCGCGCCCTCCGGCTTCCGATGGTTGATCAAATCCACAACCATCGAGACGCCGAGCGTATCGGAGAGCAGGATGAATTCCTGTCGCTTCTCATCGCACAGCCGGCCGGTCTCTGACAGGAACTGGATTGCGGCGAACCACTCGCGCTCCGTCAAGTTCACTTCCTTGACGAAGCCATGCAGATGGCGGACGAGCGCGACCATAATCTCGCGCAGCCGCGTGTCCGGCGTCGATGCGATCCGCCGCAGTACCTCGGCGGTGATGTCGTCTTCAGTGGTGGCGTGACGCGTCATCGTGCCCGGCATGCGTGATCTCCCGTGTCTTTATCGTCCGCATTCTATGCCAGCCTCGCGGGCCAGCAGTTTCGCATAGACCGCGGTCGGTCGAACGAGGGCATTCGGGCAGATGCGTCGCGGGCAGAAGCTGCGCGCGGGATCGCATCAATAGTGGAATTTACAGCGGACCTGAGCGGTCACCTCGCGCGGATTCGCGTAGTGGGTGCCGGCGATTGTCCAAAGAGTTGTTCAGGAACGTGGCCACGCTCAGCCGCGCTCGCCGATCCAGGGTGACGGCGCTCCAGCGAGCCACGCGTGTCCGTCGGCGTACAACTGCTGGACGGCGGCGCCGTGCAACCCCGGCAGGCCGGTTTTGACCGTGAAACCGTTTTTCACCTGCACGTACGCCAGGTGTCGATAGCCTTCGGGGAAGCGGCCCAGCAGCGCCGGGTCGAGCGTGACACGGGCGGCGGGATTCACGACGTCGAGCCGATCCTTCTCGTAAATCGGCTGCCGGCGGACGATAGCCCATCGTCCGTTTCGATTGTCGAAGAAATCGTAGAAGCGGCCGATGCAGCTGACGTCGACGAGAATGTCGTCGAGCGGCGCACGCTGCAGAATCGTCATGCGGGTCTGCGCGATCGCGCGCGCACCCTCGGTCGCGCACGTCGAGCCGCCGAGCGTGTGCAGGATGTTCACGCCGCGCTCGAACGCCGCGCGGCTCGCTGCGATGAACTCGAGCGCCGGACCCTCGAACCACGTGGCGGTCATCCACCCGTCGTCGTGCCAGCACGTGGCGAAGCGTTCCCAGTCGCCGGCGTCGCGCCACATCACCCAGTCCTCGATGACCTGGCGGATTGCCTGTCGATTCGAACCGATCGGGTCGTCCAGCATGTCGGGCCTTGGTGTATAACACACTGCCGGCGCATCGATGGCGAATCTCGGCTACATCGGTCTGGGCGTGATGGGCGGTCCAATGGCCGCGCGGCTGCTGTCGAAAAGCCACCGCGTTACCGGCTACAACCGGACGCGATCCAAAGCGGAGAGCCTCGTTGAAAAGGGCCTGCAGATCGCAGAGTCGCCGCGAGCGGTCGTCGAAGCGGCGGACGTCACGTTCGTGATGGTGGCGAATTCCGACGCGCTACGGGCCGTGGCCGACGGTCCCAATGGCTTCATCGACGCCGTCGGGCCAGGGAAGGTCGTCGTCGACATGAGCACGGTCGCACCTGCGCTCAGCCGCGATCTCGCGAGGCGCGTGCGCGACAACGGCGGTCAGATGCTGGACGCGCCCGTCTCGGGCAGCCCGCTTACGCTCGAGCAAGGTAAGCTGTCGATCATGGTCGGCGGCGATCCCGCGGCGTTCGATCGCGTGAAGCCGCTGCTCGAGGACATCGGACCGAGAGTGACCTACGTTGGCGCCAACGGCCTCGCGGTATCGATGAAAATCGCCGCCAACATCAGCGTCGCGGTCCAGATGCTCGCGTTTGCCGAAGGGGTACTCCTGGCCGAGAAGAGCGGCATCTCGCGCGCGACGGCGGTCGACATCATGACGCATAGCGCGATCGGGTCGCCGATGCTGCAGTACCGCGGACCATTCGTGCTGCAGATGCCGGACGAGGCCTGGTTCAACACGAACATGATGCAGAAGGATCTGCTGCTGGCGCTCGAAATGGGACGTCAGCTCGACGTTCCGTTGCCGACCACGTCGGCCACGAACGAGTGGCTGACGGCGGCGAGAGCCATGGGCTGGGGCAACGACGATTGCGCGGCGGTCTTTCGGGCGCTGGCGCGCGTCGCAGGCGTACAGGCATGAGGGCCGATCTGCTCCGGATGTACCGACGAATGCGTGCGATCAGACTGTTCGAAGAACGCGTCAACGATCTGTACACGCGGGCGCTGATGCCAGGCCTCGCGCACCTCTACATCGGCGAAGAGGCGGTCGCAGTCGGCGTCTGCAGCGCCCTCCGCCGCGACGACTACATCACGAGCACGCATCGGGGCCACGGTCACTGCCTCGCGAAGGGGGCCTCGCCGGATCTGATGTTCGCCGAGCTCCTCGGCAAGAAGGCTGGATATTGCAAGGGCAAGGGCGGATCGATGCACATCGCCGATCCCGACACTGGCAATCTGGGCGCGAACGCGATCGTCGGCGGCAGCGCCGCGCTCGCCACCGGGGCGGCCTTCTCGTCGAAGTACCTCCGGCAGGACCGCGTCGTTGTGTGTTTCTTCGGCGAGGGTGCGCTCGGGCAAGGCGTCCTGTACGAATCGATGAACCTCGCACAGCTGTGGATGCTGCCGATTGTCTACCTGTGCGAGAACAATCTTTACAACGAATACACACATTTCACCGAAACGACGGCTGGCGACATCCTCGCCCGCGCTGCCGCCTTCGGTCTCGCCTCGACGGCTGTCGACGGGCAGGACGTGCGCGCCGTCTACGCGACCGTGGCGCCCCTCGTCGACCGCGCGCGGCGCGGCGACGGCCCGGCGTTCGTCCTCGCGAATACGTACAGGTTCCGAGGCCACCACGTCGGCGACGTCAGCCGCGACTACTATCGCGCGAAGCAGGAAGAGCAGCACTGGATGGCCGGGCGGGATCCAATCGCGATCCTGCGCAGCCACCTGGTCGACGAGCAGCTTGCCGATCGCGATGCGCTCGATCGGATCGATGCGGAACTCGCCGAGGAAATGGACCGGGCGATGCGCTGGGCAATCGACGCGCCGTATCCGGCGGTTCACGAAGTGGCCGAGGACGTGTATGCCGGAAGCTGAGGTCGTCGAGGCCGTCCGCGAACTCACCCTGGGTGAAGCGGTCAAGGAAGCCATTGCCGAAGAGATGCGCCGCGATGCGCGCGTCGTGCTGCTCGGCGAGGATGTCGCCGAAGCCGGCACTGCGTTCAAGGTATTGACCGGCCTCGTGCAGGAGTTCGGGCCCTCTCGCGTCATCGATACGCCGATCTCGGAAGCGGGCTTCACGGGCCTGGGTGTGGGCGCGGCGATGACCGGCCTGCGGCCGATCGTCGACATCATGTTCGGCGACTTCCTCACGCTCGTGATGGATCAGCTCGCCAATCAGGCGGCAAAGATTCATTACATGTCGGGCGGGAAGTGGCGGGTTCCTCTGGTCGTTCGCGCGACGCTCGGCGCGACAGGTCGTTCGGCCGCGCAGCATTCGCAGTCGCTGCATGCCTGGCCGAGCCACGTTCCAGGGCTGAAAGTGGTTGTGCCGTCCACGCCGTACGACGCAAAAGGTCTGATGAAAACGGCGATCCGCGACGACAACCCGGTGGTCTTCTTCGAAGACAAGATGCAGTACAGGCTCAAGGGCGCGGTGCCGCTGGCCGAATACACGATTCCGCTTGGCGCGGCCGACATCAAGCGATTGGGCAGCGACATCACGATCGTTGCGACGAGCAGCATGGTGCAGGTGGCGCTCGGGGCATCGAGGATGCTCGCCGAGATCGGCATCGATGCGGAGGTGGTCGATCCGAGAACGACCTGGCCGCTCGACGAACGCACGATTGTCGAGTCGGCCAAGAAGACCTCGCGTGCGATCGTGATCGACGAGGGCTACGGGCGGTACGGCGTGGCTGCCGAGATCGCGGCTGTCATCGCAGAAGGCGCCTTCTACAGCCTCGACGCCCCCGTCACCCGGCTCGGCGCGATGCACGTGCCGATTCCTTTCTCGCCGCCGCTCGAGGATGCGACGGTGCCGACGGAACAGACCGTTTTCGAAGCGGCGCGACGCATGTGTAACAGAACGTGACATGAGCGGTGGAGGACTCCGTGGCCATTCGTACCTTCGGCACGATGGGCGTCGACTGGGAGCAGCGGATCGATTTCGACCGGCTGCGCCGCGAGCGGCTCGCACGGATGAAGCGGCTGCTCGCGAAGTCGGAACTGGGCGCGTTGCTGTGCTTCGACATGAACAACGTTCGCTACATCACGGCGACCCACATCGGCACCTGGGCGCAGGACAAGATCAGCCGCTTTACGCTGCTGCCGCAGAATGACGAACCGATCCTTTGGGACTTCGGGTCGGCCGCGAAACATCACCAGCTGAACTGTCCCTGGCTCGGCGATCGGTCGCGCGCCGGCATCGCGCTCCTGCGCGGCGCGATGACGCCCGAAATGGGCCGCGCCGAGGACGTGGCGCAGAAGATCCGCGTCGAGCTCGAATCGCGGGGGCTGCTCGGCGATCCGGTCGGCATCGATGTCGTCGAGCCGCCAATCCTGTTCGCGCTCCAGAAGGAAGGCGTCAAGGTCGTGGACGGGCAGCAGCTGCTGTCGGACGCGCGCGAAATCAAGACACAGGACGAAATCTCGCTGCTGACGCATTCGGCGATGATGGTCGACGCGGCGTACGACGAGCTGTATCGCGCGATGCGGCCCGGCATGCGCGAGAACGAGTGCGTTGGCCTGGTGAGCAAGGTGTTGTACGACCTCGGATCGGAGTACGTGGAAGGCGTCAACGCGATTTCGGGCGAGCGATGCAGTCCGCATCCGCACGTATTCTCGGACCGCGTGCTGCGTCCCGGCGATCCCGTCTACTACGACATCCTGCACTCATACATGGGGTATCGCACCTGTTACTACCGCTGTTTCGCGATCAACTTCGCGTCGCATGCGCTCATCGACGCTTACAAGCGATGCCGTGATTATCTCGACGCGGCGATCGAGTTGATCCGTCCGGGCCGCTCCACCGCCGACGTCGCGGCGGTCTGGCCGAGGGCGCAGGATTTCGGTTTCCCGAACGAGGAAGCGGCGTTTGCGCTGCAGTTCGGTCACGGCGTCGGCCTCGCGATCTGGGAAAAGCCGGTGATCAGCCGGTTGGTTTCGCTCGAGCATCCGCACGAGATCAAACCGGGAATGGTCTTCGCCCTCGAGACATTCTGGCCGTCCAACGACGGTTGGAGCGCCGCGCGCATCGAGGAGGAGATTGTCGTCACGCCGACGGGCCACGAGGTGATCACGCGCTTCCCGGCCGATCAACTGCTCGTCGCTGGAGCCACGTACATGACCGTCGGCGGCCCGATGCCGACGACCCGCGAGCTCGAGCCGATGCCGAACCGCGACGTCGTCGATCTGATCGCGAAGAGCGCGAAGACCGAGAAAGTCGGCGCCTGATGGCGGTCAGCGTCGTGATGCCCGCGCTGGAACTGGCGCAGGACTCGGGCAAGCTGCTCGCGTGGCGCAAGCAGGAAGGGGATCCGGTCAAGAAAGGGGAGGCGCTGCTCGAGATCGAGACCGACAAGGCCGTGGTCGAGGTCGAAGCGCCGGGCGACGGAATCCTGGCGGCGATCAGTGCCCAGCCCGGCGCTGTCGTGCCGGTCGGCCAGACGATTGCCTGGCTGGTACAACCCAACGAAGCGCCGCCGCGCGATGCAACCCCGGAGCCAGGCGGTCGCCGGTCGGACAGCGGCGTCGCCACCTCCGGTGCCCGTACGGGAGCGACCCGCGGTCCCGCATCGCCCGACATCAGGATCTCGCCGAAAGCCCGTCGCCTCGCAAAGGAGCATGGGATCGATCTCGCGGCGTTGAAGGGATCGGGTGTCGAGGGCGAAGTCCTTGCCGCGGACGTCGAGTCCGCAATCGCCCATACATCTGCAAGTACCCATCAGCAGCCAGCGATGTCGACGTTCGCCCGCTTGATGGCCGAGCGGACGACTACAAGCTGGACGAGTGTTCCACACTTCTTCGTCACCTGCGACGTCGACGCGACCATGCTCAACGCCGCTCGCGAGGAGTTCGCTGGCGTGTCGCATACAGACTTGCTCGTGCGTCTCGTGGCGCGCGCGCTTGCGGCGCATCCGTACATGAACGCGAGCTGGATCGATAACACCGTTCGCATGAATGCTGACATCAACGTGGGGATCGCTATCGCGGTCGAAGATGCCGTCGTCACCGGCGTGATCCACCATGCCGATCGGATGGGGGGCGAGGCCATCGCGGCGCGCCGGAAAGAGCTTGCCGACCGCGCACGCAGCCGTCGACTGCAGCCGGCGGATATCATCGGTGCGACCTTCACCATCAGCAATCTCGGGATGTCTCGTGTCGGCGCCTTCACCGCCATCATCGTACCGCCGCAGGCCGGAATCCTGGCAGTTGGCGCGATCGCGGATCGCGTGGTGGCTGTCGACGGCCAACCGTCGGTGCGCCCGATGGTGACGCTGACACTGTCTGCCGATCACCGCGTGATCGACGGGGCGCGCGCGGTGGCGTTCCTCAGCGATCTCGGGGACGCGATCGCTGCACCGCTGTTACACCTGAAGTAGCGCTCACTCAGTCCGTAATCAGCAGTTCCACAGCTCGTGCGCAATCTCCACGATCAGCTCGAGCTTCGCCTTCTCCTGATCGACGGTCAGGGCGTTACCTTCAGCGTTGCTGGCGAACCCGCACTGCGGACTCAAAGCGAGCTGTTCGAGCGGCACGAACTTCGTGGCTTCGTCAATACGCCGCTTGACGTCGTCTTTCTTCTCGAGCGTCCCCTTCTTCGTCGTCACGAGCCCGAGAACGACAGTTTTGCCTTTTGGAACGAACCGCAGCGGGCTGAAGTCGCCGGCTCGCAAGCTGTCGTATTCGAGAAAGTAGCCGTGGACGTTGAACTCGTTGAACAGCACCTCGGCCACCGGCTCGTAGCCGCCGGCGGCGACCCAATGGCTGCGTGCGTTGCCGCGGCACAAGTGCATGCAGATCGTCATGTCTGGATGACGCGCTGCGGTCGTGCTGTTGATGAGGCTGGCGTATGTATGGGGGAGGCGCTCCGGATCTTCGCCAAGGCTCCGCGCGAAGTCCCGCAAACTCGGGTCGCAGAGGAACGCCATGTTCACTTCGTCGATCTGGAGATAGCGGCAGCCGGCGTCGACGAGATCGCGAATCTCCTCGCGGTAGACGCGCGCGAGGTCGGCGTAGAACTCGTCCATGTCCGGGTACGCCGCCGTGTCGATCGCCTTCCGCCCGCCGCGGAAATGCAGCACGCTCGGTGACGGGATCGTGATCTTCGGCGTTGCGCTCGTCGTCTCGTGCAGGA
>JBKPDW010000076.1:0-17583 GCA_046728115.1 Acidobacteriota bacterium
GCGAGGCTGGCAGGCGGGCGACGAGGCTTGCGGGTGATCGATGGCTCGTTGTGATAAGCGCCGGCAGAATTTCATGGTTAGAGGCATATCGCTACATCTATTCGCAGCTGCGCATGGCGACCCACTTCAAGAAGATTCTCATGGTGTTTGGCGATGGGCGTGTCGGGATGTTGACGGGATGAAACCGGTTTGCGCCAATCAACGTCAGCAGGTCCGTGTGCCGCAGCAGAAAATCCCGAAACCCGTTCTCTCTTGGAGAGAGTCGCCACCACTACGGCGATGATGAAACGATTATGCGAAGCCGGCAAACGTGAGCATGGTCACCACCCGAACGGCTTGTGCGAGGTAGGCCGTTGGAGTCGGCACCCCGGTCGCGATACAGTCGGTCGAGGAAAGTGGGGTCTCCTGGCGTATGTTCCAGAGCATCGAAGATCTCGTTCTCTCGTGCCCTCAGTTCCTTCGGAGTCAGTTTCACAGGACCAAGCCCACTCGTTTGCGGCTAAAAAGCGGCTGGCTAACTACGGCTTGCTGCCGGCGGCGCGAGGAGCGATACTGGCCGCGCCGCGGCTGAAGCCGACGCGTTAGTCTGATGAAAGGAGGCGTCGATGACTACGACCGCGATGAAGCCGCGCGTCACGTCCTTGGCTCCCCAGTTTCTTGTCGACGACCTTGAGCGCTCGATCGGGTACTACGAGAAGCTCGGCTTCACATTCGACGAGCCGTGGGAAGGCTTCTACGCCATCGGCCACCTAGACGGACTGGAATTACACCTGAAGGAAGCGCCGAAGAACCAAGACGAGCGGCGACACCGGCGCGACAATGAGCACCTCGACGCTGCAGCCGGCGTGGATGGCATCGAAGCCTTCTTCAGGCAGTGCGTCGCCAACGGTGCAACGATTCTGAAGCCGCTCACGCCTACCGCGTGGGGTACGAAGGACTTCTGTGTCGAGGATCCCGACGGCTACATCATCTGCTTTGGCGGCCGTCCAACGGCAGGCGAACAAGGCGATGGACCCGACCGGCTTGATTAGTACTCCTGAACCCGTTCTGCGCCGGCGGATGAAGCCGCGTGTTAATCCGTGTGTTGACCGCGCCTGCTGCTCTCAATCCTTTTTGCTGATCCGACAGCCGCGCCCTACGGCGTGTGACGGGGCCGCCCGCTCCAGTTATCACCGCACCGCTCCAGCAAGTTCCGTGGCCATCTGATCCACCGTGACCTGCCCGTCGACAAACGGGCGAACATGGCGCTCGATGGGCTCGCGGAAGGCAGGCCATGCACGGTCGAAAAGACCCGTTGCGTACAGATACGGCTGGTACTCGATACCGTTCTTCGCAAGCTGCTGACGCGTAACTTCTCCGGCTATGTAAAACAATACGACGTGCCACAGATCACGCGGTTGCTTGTTTGCGGCCTTTGCGGCAGAATCGACCGCCTGCCGAACCTTCAGAAACAAGGCATGCGATGCCTCGTGAAACAGCATTTCCGTGCCCGACCATCCGGCGTAGCTGCCGTCGCCGCTGGCGACCACGATATGTGGACGCGGGTAGTTCGAGGTGTACGCACCCTGGCTCTTGCCGACTCGGACGACGTCGACGCGGACAGGCATCGTGAACCACGGCACATCGTACAGGGCAGTCAATCGTTCGATGATTGGGCCCGCGACTGTTGGAGTCTGACGGCTGACGCGTTCGATCCAGGCGCGATTTGCAGCGTCGTGATCGCTCCACCAGTATTTTCTGTAAATCGGAGCGGCCTCGAGCAGGGCCGAGCGAAGCGCCTCGTTGATCTGCACGTTCCTCAACGCGTCGTCTGCATCGGCGAGCGCGACTTTTATGCGCGTGAGGTCGTCGTCGAAGAGCAGATCCTTCTCAGCGATGTTCCGGTCGTAGTAGGTGACCGCCGCATTCCAGGTCGCCTTCTCCTCGGCCGTCAGCGACAACACAGGCTCCTGCGGCAGCGGCATCGCGAGCCGCGGCGCACGAGGGACGACGGGCCTGTTCGCCCATGCCGACACGTAGAGAAAGTGATGAAGATTCTGCCAGAAACCGCTGTAGAGGCGGAGTTGTGATACCTCCGCAACAGGCGTCTCCGCCGCGGCCGTTCCGGAGGAAAGCATCAACGCGAGCAGTGCGACGGCACGTCTCATTCTGAAACCTCCTATCGCGACGTTGCTCTATTAGACTCGATTCATCCGCACTCGGCTGCCACGAAACTGTTCCGACAGATTTCGTCCGCCCTGTGGCCCTTTTTGTACCCTGCCGCAAATTCCTTCCGCAACCCGGCCAGATCCTGCCCTGTTTCGCCGCTTTGCCGCTCGTGCGTCGCCGTTCGTCGATAAGCTTCGTCGCGCAGATGCGCGCGAGCCTGACTTGCCGCACGTCGCTGGACTCGTCCCAGCGCATCGCGGAGATCAGGTTCCGCCACGACCGCGCGGATCGAAATCGAACATGGCGTCGCGGTCGCATGCTTGCGACCGCCGAAACGATTATCCGAAGGGCCCAAACTCGCCGCACAAAGCAAGGCGGTTATCTCTCGCGGAAGAAGAGGTTGAGACTGGGCGGCCGATGTCGGGGCTCGACAGAACTGATGAAGGTGTGTCGCTGTATATTGTTGCGGAACTGACGGCCGTCAAGCGCTTCGAGTGGGAGGAGGCCCAATGGGTACCAGAATCCTGGTCGTTTACTCGACTGTTGTGACGACACTGCTAGCCTCACTTACATTCGTGGGCGTTGCGGCGCCAAGAGTTCAACGGTTTGACGAGATAGATGTGCACCGCATCAATGTGCGGGAACCTGATGGCACGCTGCGCATGGTGATTTCCAACCATGCACGCCTGCCGGGTGTCATTATGCGAGGTAAGGAAAATCCGCCTGACGAACGCCCGTACGCTGGCATGCTGTTCTATAACGACGAAGCGACCGAGAACGGCGGTCTCGTGTTTGGGGGGCATCGGAACGCAAACGGAGAAGTAGTCGATTCTGGAGTGAGCCTGTCGTTTGATCGCTATGGGGCGAGTTCTCAATTCGTTCAACTCGCGGGTGTGGACGATTCGAAGAATCACATCGTCGGGCTCATTCTGTCGGACACTGACGCTGCAAGCAATCGCCGGCGCGTGGTCATCGGCCACGACAGAGAAGGAGTCGCGAGCGTCTCGCTCATGGACCGCAATGGACGGAAGAGAATCGTCCTGCAGGTGACGCCAGACGGAACGCCAAGTATTTCATTTCTGGATGCGGACGGCAGAGTCGTCAACCAACTTGGGCCCACCAGATCTCAGTGAACCTCACTGACACAGGGGCTCTTCGAGGCCATCCCGATGAACGTGACCGTTTTGTGGAACGACGTGGTTCGCTGCCGCCCGAGCATAAATTCGGGTCCCGCAGTGGACGTCGAGGTCGAGGCGGGTCCGACGGCCCGCGTGTCCTTATGAAGGCTCAGTCACTCCTCGCTGTCATGCGATGCGTGGCCGATGCCGGTAATCGGCCCCATTGAAGGCGGATCGCTGGCCGGAAACGAATCCTCGGACGCCTCGTCGATTGGATCATCCACGCGTTCGGAGCGCCACGGACGCTCGTAGTTCAGACGAAACAGATCGATGGCGCCCTCCGCGTCGTCGGTGTCGCGCATGTAATAGGAAACCCAGCCGGTATCGGGCAGGACGTGATGCGGTTGCGCGCGACCGGCCGCAATCAGCTCGTTGCGGATTCGCAGCGGAAACGGCAGATCCGCCAGCCGGCTGCCGTGTAGATGACCCAATTCTCTGCGGCCGACGCGGAACTCAATCCCGCCGAAACGATGTGACGCCACGGTGACGCCGGCCCAGCTCGCAACTTCGAGGCGGATGCGATCATGTGCGCTGCCCATACAACGATCGTCCGCCCAACCGCGCCGCGACGCAAGCACGAGCGCAGCCGGGACAATTTCTCATTTCCTGCCTTCCGGCAGCCGTCGTTCGCGCGCGCCGTCGTAGTTGTAGTCTGTCGGGTCGATCTGCCGCATCGCCGCCTGCCTGGTGCGCTCTTCGTGCGCGTGCGCGATCAGGCCGGGGAG
This sequence comes from Acidobacteriota bacterium, assembly GCA_046728115.1. Lineage (GTDB taxonomy): Bacteria > Acidobacteriota > Vicinamibacteria > Vicinamibacterales > CAVVIG01 > CAVSWN01. The sequence continues at coordinate 4,052 of JBKPDW010000076.1, forward strand.
TCGAGAGATCAGGAAAATCGCATTGCCCAGCTCATACGCGAACCCGAGGTCGGCGCTGATGGCCGCGATTGCGCCGTCCACGTTCACGGGCACGGGGCGGCCGAAGCGTTCGACGTGCTTATCCAGGACACGTTCGGCGGAGCGAATCAGGCGAACGTGCTCGCCCTCGAGCTCGAGTTCCAGCGCCATTTGAAATAACCGGGCTGCACGCGGATCGCGCGAGTGGAAACGATGCCCGAATCCCGGCGGCACCTCTCCGATCTCGACGCACTCGGCGATGATCGACTCCGCGGCTTCCTGGACCGTCTTGCCGCTGCGAATCATCGCCAGACCGCCGTCGAGAAAGCGCATGCACGACTCGATATCGCCACCGTGTCGTGGGCCAAACGCCAGAATGCCGGCGGCGACACAGTCCTTGAGCGGCGCACCGGTGGTGGCGACATTCCGTGCGGCCATCGTCGACGGCGGCGTCACGCCGTGGTCGATCGACGAAACCAGCACGGCGTTGAGCATGCGGCCGATGGCACGGCTCGGCAAGTCGCCCATCAGCAGAAGATACACGGCCTCTGCAAAGCCGAGGCGGCCCATCATCTCGTCCAGCGGATACCCGCGGACGAGAATCTTGTTCGGCTCGATGCCTGTCAGCGCGCTCTGCCAGATATCGGGTTGCGAACGCGGCTGCGAGCGACGTTCAATCCGTGGTGTGGACATGGTAGCCCTCGATCCGCCAGAAGGCGGCACTACGTATTGCGCTGATCCGCCTGGAGGCGGACGCTCCCGAAAACGGCCTCAGACGGTTCCGTACAAGCGGTCGCCGAAATCGCCGAGACCGGGCACGATGTACTTGTGCTCGTTGAGCTGTCGATCGATGACCGGCGTGTAAATCACGACATGGGGGTGATGCCGCTCGACCAGCGCCACGCCTTCGGGCGCGGCCACGATGCAGATCATGCGAACCACGGAGGCGCCTGCGCGCTGAAGCAAGTCGAGACCCGCCACGGCGCTGCCGCCGGTTGCCAGCATGGGATCGATCATCAGTACGAAGCTCGCGTCCAGACGTTTGGGCAACTTCGAGTAATACTGCGACGCGACAGCCGTCATCTCGTCTCGCTGCAGGCCGATGTGACCGACTCGCGCACCCGGCACGAGTTCGAGCACCGCGTCGAGCATGCCGAGACCCGCTCGCAACACGGGAACCACTACGACATCGCTGGCGATCCGCCGGCCCGGCGCAGGACCGAGGGGCGTCTCGACCGTCACGTCGCTCGTCGGCACGTCGTTGAGCGCTTCGGCCGCGAGCAGCACGCTGATGCGCGTGGCCGCCCGGCGGAACACCTCGGCCGGCGTGTGCTTGTCGCGCAACGAGACGAGGGCGTCGTGGACGAGCGGATGGTCGACGAGGTGAACCGGCACCGGGACACTATACACGACGGCCGATTGCATTCCTGCCATCCTGACAGCGATAGAATCACAAAGCCATGAAGCGACGCATCGTTTCCCTTGCGGCGATGACTGCAGCATCTGCGCTCCTCGCGGGCGCGCAGCAGGCTCGGCGGCCAATCGCACTGGTCGTGGTCGGAGGCACCGTTATCACACAGAACGCCGCGCACCAGAGGTTGTCGCCCGGAGCGATTGCGATCGACGGTGCCGACATCGTTGATGTCGATGCTCCGGACGTCATTGCCGCGCGGTACGCCGCGGCACAAACGATTGATGCGCGGACCCAGATCGTCCTGCCGGGCCTCGTCAACACGCATACTCACGCGCCGATGGTGATGTACCGCGGCCTCGCCGACGATCTCGCCCTGATGGACTGGCTGCAGAACTACATTTTTCCCGCCGAGGCCAAGACGGTTACGCGAGAGCTCGTTCGCGTCGGCACGCGGCTGGCCGCGCTCGAAATGATCGAGTCCGGTACTACGACTTTCGCGGACATGTACTACTTCGAGGAAGAGATCGCGAGGATCACCATCGAAGCGGGACTGCGCGGCGTCCTCGGCGAGACGATCATTCAGTTCCCGTCGCCTGACGCCAGGACGCCGGTCGAGGCGCTCGAACGCGCCGAGCGGTTCATCACGGAGTTCAAGGACAACGGCCTGGTGGTGCCGGCCGTCGCACCGCATGCCCTCTATACCAACGAGAAGGCGTCGCTTGTGGCTTCCGCGGAACTCGGCCGCCGCTACAACGTGCCGATGCTGATTCATTTCTCGGAAACCGAGGAAGAAGTGCAGCAGGCGCGCGACAAGTTCTCGATGACGCCGGCGGCCTATCTCGAATCGATCGGATTCTGGGGCCCCAATACGCTCGCGGCCCACGGCGTGTGGGTAACCGACGAGGACATCGCGATCCTGAAGCGTCACGATGTCGGCGTCGCGCACAATCCCGAAAGCAACATGAAGCTCGCCAGCGGCGCCGCGCCGGTGCCGAAGTATCTGAAGGCGGGCGTCGCGCTCGGGCTCGCCACCGATGGTGCCGCCAGCAACAACGATCTCGACATGTTCGAAGCCATGCGCCAGGCGTCGTTTCTCGCGAAACACGTCGCTCACGACCCGACGGTGCTCGGTGCCCAGGCGGCGCTGGACCTGGCCACCATTGGGGGCGCGCGAGCCCTTCACATGGAGAAGTCAATCGGGTCGATCGAGGCTGGCAAGCGGGCCGATCTGATCACGGTGTCGATGACGGCGGCCCGCCAGACGCCCCTCTACGATCCAATTTCTCACCTGGTTTACGCGACGCGCGGAGACGATGTGCAGACGACCATTGTCAATGGCAAGGTGCTGATGCGAAATCGTCAGGTTCGTGGGCTCAACCAGGCGACGGTGATCGCAGACGCCAATCGGCTCGCGCAAAGAGTGCGGGAAGCCGTGAAGCGATAGTGGCAGCTCAGATTTCAGACATCAGAGTTCAGATTTATTTCAGAATGAGTTCATCGAGCTGAACTCTGAAATCTGGAACGCTGAAATCAAATTCCGAGCACAGCAATATGAGGCAGGTTTCGGTATCGCTCCGCATAGTCGAGGCCGTAGCCAACGACAAATCGGTCCTCGATCGAGAAGCCGATGTACTCGACCTGTACCTGCACCTGGCGCCGCGACGGTTTGCTGAGCAGGCAGGCTGTGCGGAGATGACGCGGATTTCGCGCGCGGAGAATGTCCTGCAGATAGGTGAGCGTCAGCCCGGTATCGACGATGTCCTCGACGATGACGACGTTTCTGCCATCGAGCGTGGTGTCGAGATCCTTCAGCATTCGAACCTCACCAGAAGTGGTCGTGCCTTTCGCGTAGCTCGACACGGCCATGAAATCGAGCGAGACGTTGCCGGACATGTGACGCACGAGATCTGATAGAAACACGAAGGCACCCTTGAGCACGGCGATCACATGCAGGTCGTCGGGGAAATCCCGGCGGATCTCGACGGCCATCTCGGCGACGCGTTTTTGAATCTGTTCTTCCGATAGTAGGATTTCTGTGGGCTGCAGGTCGGACATGTCGCGCCGATCATACTGCAATGAAACGATTCGACATCCTCACCGAGGTTGACGCCCGGACGCTCGCGCCAGGCGACACCGTGATGCTTGCACGCGGCGGTCACATCACGCCGTTGGCGCAGGACACGTTGAGAGAGCGCCGCGTCACCATCGTGCACGAGGGGCGCGCGTCCGACGAGGAGGCAGCGCTGGCGCCAACGGCGGACATCCGATCGATTGCCATCGCGAGCGATCACACCGGCATCACACTCAGACGCACGCTGATGGCGTTCCTGCGGGGACGAGGCCTCGCCGTTCAGGATCTCGGAACCGACAGCTCCGATCCGGTGGACTACCCGGACTTCGCCGCCGCTGTTGGCCGAACCGTCGCTCGGGGCGAAGCCGATGCCGGCATCGTCATCGACGGGGCCGGAATCGGATCGGCGATTGCGGCGAACAAGATCGACGGCGTGCGTGCTGCCATGGCGATGTCCGAAACAATCGCGCGCTACTCGCGCGAGCACAACGGCGCGAACGTGTTGACGCTTGGTGCAACGCTTCTGACCGATGACGAAGCCCGCGCAATCGTTGCCGTCTGGTTGACGACGCCGATGCGCGAGGCGCGATATATGCGGCGGCTTGCGAAGATACGGGAGCTGGAGAGGGATCGGCGATAGCGGCCGGGCTGAAGGATGAGGGCTTGGGGAGCTCATGACACGGGACGAACTGCAACGATTGATCGACCTCATCGTCGCGGAGATGGCGGCTGCCACGGCCCGGCCTCAGATGCGGTGTGCGTGCCACTCCGTGCTCGACGACTGCTGTCCCGACCGGCTGCGCGGGGTCATCGATGCGGGAGCGACTCGTGTCGGCGTGCACGCGATCGGTGGTGCGCCGGCAGGCGTGGCATCGCTGATCGATCACACCCTGCTCAAAGCTGACGCGACTCGGAGCAACATCGAGGAACTGTGCCGCGAAGCGGCGCAGTTCAAGTTTGCGACCGTGTGTGTCAATCCCACCTGGGTCGCGCTGGCAGCGCGCCTGCTGCAGGGGAGCGGAGTCGGAGTGTGTTCGGTGGTCGGCTTTCCGCTGGGAGCGACAACGCCGGACGTCAAGGGCTACGAAACGCAGCGCGCCATCTTCGACGGCGCGCGCGAAATCGACATGGTGATCAACGTCGGCGCCTTGAAGTCGGGCGACCTGCGGGTCGCCGAACGTGACATCGAGGCTGTCGTCACCCCATGCCGTGCCTGCGGGGTTCTCAGCAAAGTCATCATCGAAGCCGCGCTGCTCACTGACGACGAGAAAGTGACCGCGTGCACCCTCGCCAAGGCGGCGGGAGCGGATTATGTCAAGACCTCGACCGGATTCGGACCAGGAGGAGCGACGGCCGCAGACGTCGCGTTGATGCGGCGTGTCGTCGGCGCGGAAATGGGGGTTAAAGCGGCGGGCGGCGTTCGGGATCTCGAGGGCATGAAGGCGATGATCGCGGCAGGAGCCACGCGCGTCGGTGCAAGCGCCGGCGTCAAAATCGTGCAGCAGTCGCGCGGCGAGAAGGCAGGCGCGGCGGCCCCAGGCTACTAACCGTCTTTACACACTGTCGAGCTCGGTCTACTATCGAGAGCCTTATCACCAATACTTCGGCCAGTGTGGCCGAGCTGTTGGACGTCTGGAGGGGTTTGTGGCCGATCTGAATCGAGATGAGCTGCGGCGCCTGGCGCGGCTCGGCGCAAAGGCACGTCTTGAGGAACTACAGCGAGAAGAGAAGGCTATCCGTGGTGCGTTCCCCGATCTGTTCAAGGGTAAGGCTCGCGCGGCCGGAGGCCGCAAGCGCCGCGGCGGTATGTCGGCCTCGGCCCGCAAAGCCGTATCCATTCGAATGAAGAAGTACTGGGCCGAGCGGCGCAAGGCCAAGGCCAAGGACAAGTAGAAGCGTCAGAGCAGCTGACGGGCGATGCGGCGTCGTTCCTCGCGCATATGATCACCCCGCAGCTCTCGCAACGCGTACCTGACAAATTCCCGCGTCACGCGCTTGCGCCAGACGAGTCCGAAGTCGGTGTTGTCCATGGGCCGCGCCGGTTGGGCTGCCGCATCGGCTGCTGTCGCGATGTGATCGTCGGTCAGCGCATGCCCGACAAGGGCCGCGGCTGCAGCCGGCGCATCCATCGGACGCGAGGCAACGGCGCCGAGGACAATTCGCGCGGCGTCGATTGTGCCGTCACCCTGCCGATGAACGGCCGCGGCCACCGAGAGGACCGGGAAGTCGAATGCGCCGCGTCGCCGCAGCTTCCAGTATGTGCTGCGCCAGCCATCGAGCGCCGGCAGGTGGACAGCCGTCAGGATCTCTGAGGGTCGCCGCGTGAGGTACTGAATGCCGTCGTTGCGATAGAAATTCGCCAGTGTGATGCGTCGCATCGAGTCTGCGCTCGCGAGCGTGATCTCGGCGCCGAGCGCCATCAGCGCGGGAGCTGCGTCGGTCGACGAGACTGCCAGGCATTTCGGGCTCGACAACGCCACCCAACAGGTGCTGCCGTCTTTCTTCATGCAGAAGTCGATGGCCTTTCGCCATTCGTAGTTCTGGTTGTAGTAGTTGCAACGAGTGTCGAGGCAGAGATTCCCGCCGAGCGTGCCCATATTGCGCAGATGAGGCGTAGCAATCTGCGACGCGGCCTGCCACAGTGCCGCGTATCCGCGAAGGCGCGGATCGCGCACGATCTCTGTCAGCGTCACGCCCGCACCAATCGAAAGACCCTCGCCGGCCGGCTGCGGTGTGATTGCCCGCAGCTCGGCTATTCGGCGTAAGGCGATCAGCGTCTTCGGCACCTGCTGTCGGCGTTTCATGTTCGGCAGCAGATCGGTTCCCCCGGCGATCAGCATCGATTCATCCGGCGCGGCAGCGAGCAGGTCGCAGGCTTCGCGGACCGTCCGCGGCGCGTGAAAAGCGAAGCAGGGAAGTCGCATCATTTCGCAGTTCCATCTCCGCCTTCCCACGGCGGCGGAACTTGCAGCTCCTCGGGCCACTCGATCTTGGGAAAGCGGACCGGTCCATAGCGGGCCGCTTTCCCTGAAGCCTTGGCATCGAGCGCCTTCAGAACTTTTTCCGGCGTGATCGGTACCTCGTCGATCCGGACGCCGACAGCGTCGTACACGGCGTTCGCAAGCGCCGGCATCACCGGCAGCAATGGACCCTGGCCAGCTTCTTTGGCGCCAAACGGACCGCGCGGGTCCGGATGTTCCACGAGCTCGGTACAAACCTCCGGCATGTCGAGGGTCGTTGGACTCTTGTATTCGAGCATGGACGGAAACTTGTGCACCAGCGCGTGCGAGAGCCGAGGCGGCAGACGCCGAAACGTCTGCTCTTCCATCAGAGCTTCGCCCAGCGCCATGTATACGCTGCCTTCCACCTGGCCGCGGACGAGCGTCGGGTTGATCGAGCGTCCGATGTCGTGTGCAATCCAGACGCGGGGTACGTCGATCCACCCGGTAGTGGGATCGACCGCGACCTCGACGACGGCTGCCGTGTACGAGTAGGTTGGCGACGGGCCGACGCCGCCGCCCTTGAAGCGCGCCGCGGATCGTGGGGGGGTGTACGAGCCTGTCGTTCCGATCGTGCCCACGGCAGCTTCGGCAAGACAGACCGCCTCGGCGAACCCGACGCCGATCGCCGGATCGGCGCTGTCGAAGACGCGACGGTCCGAAAACACGAGCCGGTCCTTCGGCACGCGGATCTTTCGGCCCACAGCGTCCGCGAGCAGATCGCGCGCGCGTTCGGCGGCCTGGATGGCCGCGTTGCCCATCATCAGCGTGACGCGGCTCGAGTAGGAACCCAAATCGACCGGCGTGAGATCGGTATCGCCGGTGACCGCGCGGATATCGACGGGTTCAATCCCGAGCACCTCCGCCACGCACGCAATCAGCACATCGTCGGATCCCTGTCCGATCTCAGTGGCGCCGCAAAATGCCGTCACACCACCGCTGCGATCGAGCTTGAGCTGGACGCCGGAATGAGGCATGTCGTTCCAGTAGATCGGGAGACCGGCGCCCGACAGATAGGAGGAGCACGCCAGGCCGACTCCGCGTCCGAACGGCAGCTTCCTGAACCGTTGTGGCCAGTCTGCCGACTTGGTTACGCGACGAATGCATTCCACAAGGCCGATCGTGCCGACGCGCAGATAGTTGGCGGTCAACGTCTCCGGCTGTTCGACGATGTTGAGGCGGAGGTCGGCGGGATCGAGCGAAAGCGATTCGGCGATCTTGTCGAGCTGAATCTCCTGGCCGAAGCGGCTCTGCGGGGTGCCGTGGCCGCGCTTGGGTCCGCACGGCGGCTTGTTCGTGAAGACGCGGCAGCCCTGAAAGCGGTACGCGGGAATGTGGTAGGTCACCGTCTGCAGCGCGCCCGTGTAAAACGTGCTGGCTACCCCGTACGATCCGTAGGCGCCGCCGTCGAGCAATGTTTGGACGTGCATGCCGGTGATCGTTCCGTCGCGCCTCACACCGGTCGTGAAATGCATCAGTACCGGGTGACGCCCGCGGTGGCAGTAGAACACTTCTTCGCGCGTCAGACAGATTTTCACTGGCCGATCGAGCAGCATAGCGGCCTTGGCTACGACGATCTCGTGATTGAACGGATCGCTCTTCCCGCCGAAGCCGCCACCATTCGGGGTGGCAATCACGCGAACGTGAGAGGCCGCAATGCCCAGCGCCTTCGCCAGCGCGCGGTGCACGTAATGCGGTGTCTGCGTGCTCGACCAGAGTACGAGCTTGCCGTCCGGATCGAGCGCTGCGACCGCTGCATGCTGTTCGATCGGCAGATGGGTGTTGCCCTGATAGAAGAACGTGTCCTCGAACACACGATCCGCGCCAGCAAGCGCGGCATCGACGTCGCCAAAGCGCAGCGACACGAGCTTATGAATGTTGCCGCGATCACCGTACTCGTGGATCCGAGGTGAGGCGTGAGCGAGGCTCTCCTCGGGGTCCGAGAACGTGCGGAGCGCCTCGTACCGGACATCAATCAGATCGAGCGCCTCGAATGCCGTCAGTTCGTCGCGCGCGATGATGGCCGCCACGGGATCGCCGACGAACCGAACGCGGTCGATCGCGAGCGCATGCTCGTCCTGGCTGACCGGGAGGATGCCGTACGGAATCGGAAAGTCACTGCCGGTGAGGACAAGATGGACACCCGGATGCGCCCGTGCGCGGGTCGCGTCGATCGAAAGGATCCGTGCGTGGGGGATCGTGGAGCGCAGCAGCTTGCAATGCACGGTGCGCGGCAGCATGAGGTCGTCGGCGAACGTCGTCCGGCCCGTCACCTTCGCGCGACCGTCGACCCGACGACGAGGGACGCCGATGATTCGATGTGTCATCGCGTCGCCCTATCGCTCGCCTGAGAGGCTCGCGCGACATTTCGTTCGATCGCAGCTTCGACGGCTTCGAAAATCTGCTGGTATCCAGTACAGCGGCACAGGTTGCCGGAGAGCGCTTCCTTGATTTGTTCGCGCGTTGGCTGCGGATGTTCGTCCAAGAGCGCCTTTGCGGTCACCAGAAATCCCGGCGTGCAATAGCCGCACTGCGCCGCGCCGAGATCTGCGAAGGCGTTCTGGAGGGGATGCAGCCGTCCGTCGACTGCCAGCCCTTCGACCGTCGTCACGACGCGTCCATCGCAGTCGACGCCGAGCACGAGACACGACAGCACCGGCTGCCCGTCCAGCAACACGGCGCACGCACCGCATTCACCCAACTCGCAGCCGTGCTTGGTGCCGCACAGGTTCAGGTCCTCACGCAGCACCTCGAGGAGCGTCTTGTACGGCGCGAACGACACGTCGGTCGGCTCTCCGTTGACGACGAGAGCGATTGAAGGATGTTGAGGCATGATGGTTCGTCAGCAGGCCGCCAACCGCATGGTCGGCGACGATGTCTGCCACATAGGAAGGCGAGTGTGGGCCGTCGGGTCGAAACCAGTACGGCGTCCAGTTCAAGGCGCCGAGCAAGGCGCGCGTCGCGAGAGTCGGATCGGTTGCGGCGAAGTCGCCGGCGCGGATGCCACTCGCCACGAGGGCGCGCACGCCGCGCTCGTAACGGTCGCGCTTGGCGACGATCAACTGCCGCAGGCGCGGCGGCAACGCGTCGACTTCGAAATGCGCCGCTGAGCCCTCGACCTCGTCGATCAGGCAGAGGAGGTGTGCCCGCGCGAGCGCATGGAGACGCTCGACGAGCGGCGTCCGATCGCGCCGCGCAGTCTTCAGCGCGTCGGACAGGCGATCGAGGGTTCGATCCTGGCAGAAAAAGAGGATCTCGTCCTTGCCGCGGAAGTAGTGATACAGGTTGCCCGGGGACAGATCGGCCGCGAGCGCGATGTCGCGCATGCCAGCGGCCGCGAAACCGCGGTCGCGGAAGACACGTGCGGCAGCCTTCAGGATGTCGAGCCGGCGGCGCTCAGCGCGACGTGAACGGCGGTTCGAAAAATGAACCACTGTTCAATTCTATCGACGGGGCCCGGGCGGTCAAGCGATTCGTAAGGAAAGCATTGGACGCCGTTTTTCCGCAACCGGCGGACCTATAATCGAGTCATGCGCCTGCTGCTGCGATACGGCGCCGCGGCCTTCACGGTATTCGCGATCGTCGGGATCCTCCGCCTGATCTCGGTCGGCACGGCCGGCGTCACCGCGCCGCTGCTGTTGCTCGACGCCGTGATCGTTGCGCGGCTGTGGGGGACCGGCCCGGCGCTGGTGGCCGCGGCGGCAGGTGCGGGCGCGTATTCCTACTACATCCTGCCGCCCGAGGGGTTCGGGATCGAGGACCCCGAGGACTGGATAGCCTTCATCATCTTCATCGTGACGGCCGTGATCGCGGGCGAACTGGCCTCTCGCGCCGAGAGGCGAACCGCCGAGGCGCAGGCCGGACGCCGCGAGATCGAACGCCTGTATCGCGAGCTGCAGGCAGCGTTCGAACGCGCGAGCGAGGCCGAGGCGGCGCGTCGCAACGAGCAGCTGAAGGCCGCGCTGCTCGATGCGCTGCGCCACAATCTCCGGACGCCGCTGACGGCGATCAAGGCCGCGGTCACAGCGCTGATTCGGGCGGGATCGTGGACCGCGGCCTCGAGCCTGCCGGCGGAAGGGCGCCAGGAATTGCTTCAGGTGATCGACGAGGAATCCGATCGCCTGAACCGCTTCATCGAAGGCCTGTCAACCCCCGACGGCGGCGAACCGGCGCAGCCGCTGCACCTGCGCGCAGTCGACGTGCGCGGAATCATCCAGGCCGGACTCAGACGCGCGGAGACGCTGATCCGCGATCACAAAGTGAGCGTGGCGATCGACCCCGATCTGCCGGGGCTGTCGGTGGACGCGGCGTCGATTGCCGAAGTGATCTACATCCTGCTCGACAACGCCAGCAAGTACGCGCCGCCGCATACTTCGCTCGCCGTCTCGGCCCGCGCCGAAGACGAGCGGCACGTGCGCATCGCCGTGACGGACGAAGGGCCGGGGATTCCACCGGCGCTGCGCGAGCGAGTGTTCGAGAAGTTTTTCCGGGTGCCGGCGCACGAATCGCACGACCCGAGACGCACCGGGATCGGGCTCGGCCTGCCGATCGCGCGCCGCCTCGTGGACGCGCAGGCGGGCCGCATGTGGATGGAAGACGGTCCAAACGGCCGCGGCACGTGCGTCGTGGTGCTCTTACCAGTCAGCGTCGAGGCATCGGTGACCGACAACGCGCCGGAGATGGTCTCGTCGGCAAGCTAAAGGAGTGACTTCGTGAGGGCAATGATGGTCGAAAAGTCGAGGGTGCTGGTCGTTGACGATGAGCCGCAGATTACACGCGTGCTGCGGACGGTGCTGACCAGCCAGGGTTATCAGGTGCGCGTGGCGGCCGAGGGCGAGGCGGCGCTGACCGACTTCGCCGAGTGGCGGCCGGAGCTGGTCATCACCGATCTCTACATGCCGCACATGGACGGCATCGAGCTGTGCCGGCGCATTCGCGCGATGTCGACCGTGCCGATTATCGTCCTGTCAGTGAAGGGCGAAGAGCGTTCCAAGGTGGAGGCGCTCGACTGCGGGGCCGACGACTACGTGACCAAGCCGTTCGGCATCGACGAGCTACTCGCGCGCGTGCGCGCGGCGCTCCGCCGCGGCGGCGCGGAAGGGGATGTGGCAGCGTTCGATGCCGGCGATTTTCGGATCGATCTCGAGGCTCGCCGCGTTCATGCGCGAGGCCAGGAAATCCGGCTTACGCCAAAGGAATTCGAGCTGTTCGTCTACATGGCGCGCCACCCGAACCGCGTCATCACACACCGGACGCTGCTCGAAGCGGTCTGGGGCGAAGCGTCGCAGGAGCAGCCGGAGTATCTACGCGTGTTCATGGGGCAGTTGCGAAAGAAGCTCGAGCCGGATCCCTCGAATCCGCGATACCTCGTGACAGAACCATGGGTCGGGTACCGGTTCAACCCGACCGGGTGAAGATCGCAAATCCGTCGCCACCGTGCACCATTCGAGGGACTTCGTGATCGAACCTGCAGACGCGCACAGCCTTCGCGGCTGAGGTTCGAGCCGCTGCAAGGTTTCAGCGCCACTTTGCACTAGGATTGGGATCGCCACCCGCCGGACCGAACCGGTATCCTTGGCGATGCGCATCCAGCCTTTGGTTGCATCGGTCGCAGCGCAGGTCGGCGCGCCGCCGGCGACAGCGGATTCGCGGCACGCCGGCGAAGTCCTCTTCTCGCACGTTCCACCCATCGTTTCATCCCTCGTTGTCGTCTCACTCGAGCTTGCGTTCGTGGCCGTAATCTGTGGAGTCGTCTACGCCGTGAGCAAGGCCATTCTGGTACGGTCTGCGCTCGGGCGTGGCTCCCTGGCCGTATGGAGTGCGACCGCAATCGTGAAGACGCGGAAGGCCCTGATTGTCGTCGCGATCCTGCTCACGGCGGGCGTGCTCGCGTTCAACGGGTGGCTGTTCGCTCGACGCCTGGACGTGATGCCGTACACGGCCGCGCTCGTTCGGTCCATCGATTCGAGCACGTGGCTGGCATTGATGGCGGCGCTGGGGAAGCTTGCGCTGGGAATCGTCGGTCTCGTTGTCGCCACCCGAGCGGTTCGCTGGGCCCTCGAGAGCGCCGAGCGCGCCATCAACCGGTGGGATCGGATTCAGAGCAACAACGAGAGCCTGGCCGAGTTCTTCAAAGGCCTCGAGCATGTGATCGTCAATCTCGCGCGAATGATGCTGGCAGTGATCGCGTGCGGCTGGTTCGCGGTACCGTCGAGCATCACCAGCGTGCTGATGACCGTGATCCGGATCTATCTCGTGATTGCCGTCGGCTTGATGATCGTTCGCTGCGTAGCGGCGATCGTCGACACGCTCGATGGGTTCAGCCAGCGCTCGGCGCAGAACCGTGGCTGGAGTCACTATTACGAGCGGGTGCGACCGCTGTTGCCCACGCTCCGCACATGCCTGGAGTACACGCTGTGGATTGCCGTGGCTTCGCTGGTGTTGCTCCAGATTGAGTGGACGCGCTGGCTCGCAGACTGGGGTCCCCGGCTCGTGCAGGCGATCGGCATCTTCTTCGCTGGCCGCGTCGTCATCGAGCTCGGTTCTCTCGAGATCGGGCGTCGCATGCTGCCCTCGGAGGGTCTCGAGGAAACCGATCGCCGCCGCCGCGCCACCATGATCCCGCTGGTTCGCAGCGCCTTCACCTATGGCGTGTATTTCGGCACGCTCGTGCTGATTCTGAGCTCGCTGGGCTTCAATCCGATGCCGTTTCTCGCGGGCGCAGGCATCCTCGGCCTCGTGATTGGCTTCGGCGCGCAGTCCATGATCAACGATGTCGTCTCAGGCTTCTTCATCTTGTTCGAGAACATCTATCTGGTGGGCGACATGGTCCAGGTCGCCGACGCGAAGGGCGTGGTCGAGGCGATCGAGTTCCGTACGACCAAAATCCGCGACGCCGACGGCCGTCTCCACATCATCCGCAACGGCGACACCAAACCGCTCATCAACTATTCGCGCGACTACTCGATGGCAGTGGTCTCAGTCGAAATGGCGTACGACACCGACCTGCGTGCCGTGTTCGGCGCTCTCC
>JBKPDW010000077.1:0-7033 GCA_046728115.1 Acidobacteriota bacterium
GTACTCGTCGGCTGCCTTCTCGTAGTTGCGGACGCTGCCAAGATAGTAGGCGCCAAGTGTTCGATGCTTCTCGCGGTCGTTCATCCGGTCGATCAACGCCAGCGCCTTCGCCGACGCTGCGGCAGCTTCGTCGGCATGGCCGAGCCGCCGGCTGCTGACGGCAAGGCCCGAATAAGCACGCCCGAAGTTGGGGTCGAACGTGATGGCACGCTTATAGTGATCAACGGCTTCTTCGTCGCGGCCGCCGACCGCGAGATCTTGCGCCATCGAGTACTCGTGGAAGGCGTCCAGTGACGCGGCCGTGAACGTCTCGGCGGTCGGCCTGGCGGCGTCCGCGGTCTTGTCGCCGATGAAGGTCCGCAGCTTCGCGGCCAGCGAGCCGACCGCCGTCAACACGTCCGCCTTGCTCTTGACGGATGCGGCGGCGGTCTGGACGGGTCTGCCGCTCGGATCCACCAGCGCCAGCGTCAGCGCGAACTTGCCGCCCGATCGGGCCACCGAGCCGGAGACCGTGTATGTGACGCCTTCACGAAACGCGATCAACGTCGACGTCGTTGTGTCGAGCACCGCGTCGTTGCCTTTCAGACCCTGCGCGAGCTTCAGCGCGTCGCGGCGCGGAAACGCCGTGACGAACGAGGCGCCTTCCATCGCGATCGTGAGCGGCTGTTCGAGAGCGCCATCGAACACCGGATCGCCGGTTTTGTTGTCGAAGTCGGCAACCAGAATCGAGACCGGCTGAATCGCCTTTGACCCCGCCGGCGCAGACGGTCGTCGCAGGACCACTGCAGCGCCAATCACTGCCATCGCCAGCACCGCCGCCGCGATCGCCGTCCGCTGCCGAAGCGACGCTGACGGCGCAGGCGTTGGTGTCGCTGCGACACTCGGCGCGATCCGCTGTCCATTCTCGTCGAGCTCGGCGAGCGCAACGGCAAGATCCTTGCTGGTCTGAAACCGTTTGTCGGGCGATGGTTCCACGCATCGCGCGATGATTTCGTCGAGCGCTTCCGGCAGTGTCGCATCGAACGTGCGCACGCGCGGCGGCGGTTCCTTCATGCGCTGCATCAGGTCGGTCAGCGCCTCCGGTTCGGTTGCGCCGCCCGCGCGCCGGCCGATCAGCATCTCGGCCAGCATCATCCCGAGCGCATACACGTCGGCGCGCTGATCGGTTGGTTTCGCCTGCGCCTGCTCCGGCGCCATGTACGCGAGCGTGCCGACGATGCGCCCCGCCACGGTCCCGGCCGAACCGTCTGCCGACCGCGCGATGCCGAAATCCATGATCAGCGCCTGATCGTCGCCGTCGATCATGATGTTGGCGGGCTTCAGATCGCGGTGCACCACGCCGGCTTCGTGCGCCGCAACGAGCCCAGCGACGATCTGCCGGGCATAACCGAGCGCGCGCGGCACCGCCAGCCGTCCGGTCTGCTTGAGCACGGTCGACAGATCGGAACCCTGAATGTAGGGCATCGTGATGTACTTCAGACCGTCGACGTCACCCAGGTCGTGGATGCGAACGACGTTCTTGTGCGTGACCTGCCGCGCAAGCAGCAGCTCGCGTTTGAACCGACGTTCGATGGCCGCGGCCGCTTCGGGATCCGCCGTCATGTCGGGCCGGATCACCTTGATCGCAACGGCGACACCGAGCTCCGTATCCCACGCGTGATAGACGGCGCCCATGCCGCCGACGCCGAGAAGCCGGATGATCTGGTAGCGCGGGCCGATCGATTGACCAGGCGCGAGGATGCCCGACGACCGCGTCGACGTGGACCCACTCGTCGAAGAATTCGTCGGAGCAACCGTCGGATGATCAACGTCGGGCCCGATCGTGTCGCGCGTGTCCGACGTCGGCCACGGCGTCAGCACACCCGTGGCGATCGTCTGGCGCGAGCCGCACGTCAGGCAAAACACAGCGCCCTGGGGCAGATCTGCCCCACACCTGGGACACGTCACGGGAGGGTCTGCAGATTATCGCGTGTTTCGGAGACGTGCGCCGACGATTTGTCTATCGAGCGTTCCTGAACTCGCCACCACGGAGGATACAGGCGAGAAAGAGGGACGGGAGTGTCGCCTGCCTGAGGGATCTGAGGCCCGTGTCTTCGTGGTGGCCCTTTTGACTACAAAAAGCGATCACCGAGGACACGGTCAAACCCGAGATTGATATTCGCCAGTTTCGGTGTTGACCCGGACCTTGTCGCCTTCGTTGACGAACGGCGGCACCTGGATCACGAGGCCGGTTTCGAGCGTCGCGGGCTTCACCTGCGCGCTGGCCGTTGCGCCCTTGATGCCTGGCACGGTTTCCTTCACCACGAGATCGACAGTGGGCGGCAGTTCTATGCCGACCGGTTCGGTGTTGTAGAACTCCACGCGGATAACGGCGTCGGGGATCAGATAGTCCTTCGAATCGCCCAGAGCCTCCGCCGAAATGTGGATCTGCTCGTAGGTGCCCGTGTCCATGAAGTGGAAGTGATCCGTGTCGTTGTACAGATACTGCATTTCGCGCTCGTCGAGCACCGCCCGCTCGACGTCTTCTTCCGCGCGGAATTTGTGATCGGCGAGCGTCATGGTTCGGATGTTCCGCATTCGCACCTGGATGTGCGCACGCTTGTTGCCAGGCGTCAGGTGATGCAGATCGAGAATCCGGAAGAGGTCGGCGCCGATCTTGATGAGCATCCCTTTGCGGATGCGGGTCGCTTGGATAGAAGAAGCCATTTTACTGAGTGTAGATCCTTACAAGCGTAGCACATGTAGCCGCGGCCAGCCAGCCATGCTAGGATGCGAAACGTGGCATTTACGCGGTGGGATCCGCTGCGCGACTTGCTCGCGCTTCACGAACACATCGGACACCTCGTCGGCACCGATGCGCCAGGCTGGACACCACCGGTCGATCTGTACGAAACGCCGACCGAATTCGTCCTCAGCGCCGAGCTTCCCGGATTGACCCGAGACCAAATCAATATCCAGGCCGAAGACAACCGCATCGCGATTCGCGGATCGCGAAAGAGCGATTCGTGTCGTGAGATTTCGTGCGAACAGTTCCACCGGGTCGAGCGCGGCCACGGCGACTTCGCCCGCGCTTTCACGCTCCCCGAACCGATCGACGTGGCCGCCGTGACCGCCGATCTGAAGGACGGCGTGCTGACCGTGACCCTGCCCAAGGCGATCGAACGCAGCGCGCGCCGAGTCGCCGTCACCTGATCGAATGAGCCGCAGGCTGACGCTGGCGCTCGCGCTCGTGGCGATGGGTTTCATTGCCGGCCTCGTGGTCACCGGGCGCGCACGAACGACCGTCGACGCGCGCCCGGAGCCGCTCGCCCCGCCTCCGGTTTCTACCGGCGCCACGGGCGAATCGCAGCTTCCGCGATCCGCGTCGGTACCATCGGCCGCGCCTTCCAACCTTGCTGGCCCCGATTTCACGCGGATCGCAGGTCAGGCTGTGAAAGGCGTCGCCAACATCTCGTCGCTGCAGGTCGTTCGCACACGCAACTCCCCGTTCGCGAACGATCCATTCTTTCGGTACTTCTTCGGTGACGACGACGTGTTCGGCGCACGCGACCGGCGATCGATGAGCCTGGGGTCGGGCGTCATCATCTCGACCGACGGCTACGTGGTGACGAACAACCACGTGGTCGGAGAGGACGTTCGCGCCGTCACGGCCATCAAGATCGCGCTGCCGGATAAGCGGGAGATCAAGGCGACGCTCATCGGTATGGATCCGATGACCGACATCGCGCTGCTGAAGATCGGCGTCACGGGGCTGCCGGTCGTTCCGTGGGGCGATTCGACGCAGCTCAAGGTCGGCGAATGGGTGCTCGCAATCGGCAGTCCGTTTCAGCTCAGCCAGACGGTCACCGCGGGGATCGTGAGCGCGACCGGCCGCGCCAACATGGGCTTCGCCCAGTACGAAGACTTCATCCAAACCGACGCGGCAATCAATCCAGGGAACTCGGGAGGCGCGCTGATCAACACGCGCGGCGAGCTCGTCGGCATCAACACCGGCATCTACAGCGAGAGCGGCGGCTATCAGGGCATCGGCTTCGCGGTGCCCAGCAACCTCGCGCGGCGTATCGTCGACGATCTGATGAAGTACGGCGAGGTTCGCCGCGGATCGATCGGCACCCTCCGCATCGAGCGGCTGACCACGGAATACGCCGAGGAGCTCGGGCTCTCGAACATCAACGGCGCGCTCATCGTCAGCATCGGCCGCGCGTCGGAAGCGTTCGAAGCGGGCATGCGGCCGGGCGATCTCGTCATCGGCTTCAACGGCCACGCAATCGACGATCCTTCGCAGTTCCTCCGGCTCGTGGCCGACGCCAGGATCGGATCCACTGCCAGCGTGCGTGCGGTGCGCGGCAACCGGACGATCGACTTCAATGTGCCGATCGTGTCGAGCTCGCGGCAGCAGCTGCGTCGGAGATAGGGTGTTTCAAGCTCCAAGCACCTCGCCCGTGGCGTGCGTTGCTTCGTGCCAGGCCTCGAAATCCTTGAAGGACCGACTCAAGCGAACCGGCGCCGTTAAACGGTTGGCGACCACTTCCGCGGTCTTGTAGCCATTTCCAGTCACGCAGACAACGATCGATTCGTCTGCCGGAATCGTCCCGCGTCGGACGAGCTCAATCGCGGCCGCCAGCGTAGTGCCGCCCGCCGGCTCGGTGAAAATCCCCTCAGTCTCGGCCAGCAGCTGAATTGCGTCGACGATCTGTTCGTCGGTCACCGCCGCCCCGGTTCCGTTGGTCGAGCGGATCGCTTGAATCACCTGATGGCCATCGGCGGGATTTCCGATCGCTATCGACTTGGCGATGGTGTTCGGCTTGACCGGTTCCGGGTGATCCAGCCCTCGATCCAGCGCGCGAACCACCGGCGCGCATCCAGCTGCCTGCGCCGCATGCACATGCGGCAACTCGCCTTCGAGCAGCCCAATCTCCCGCAGCTCCCGAAGGCCGCGCACGATTCGCGGCAGCAGCGTGCCGCCAGCAACCGGCGCCACGAGGTGCTTCGGGTAACGCCACCCGAGTTGTTCGGCGATTTCGAAGCCGTACGTTTTGGCGCCTTCGGCGTAATACGACCGCAGGTTGATGTTCACGAATCCCCAGCCATAGCGATCCGCCACCTGCGTGCACAGCCGGTTCACATCGTCGTAGTTGCCGGCGATGGCGAGGATGGTGGGATTGAAAATCGCCGATCCGAGCAGCTTTCCTGCCTCGAGGTTGTCGGGGATGAACACGAAGCAGTCCATGCCGAGCCGCGCGGCGTGCGCCGCCACGCTGTTTGCCAGGTTCCCGGTCGATGCGCACGCCAGCACCCGGAATCCGAGCTCGACGGCGCGCGTCGCCGCGATCGACACGACGCGATCCTTGTAGGACAACGTCGGGTGATTGACCGAGTCGTCCTTGATGTAGAGCTCCCTGACACCGAGACGGTCGGCAAGGCGATGGCATCGCACGAGCGGCGTGAAGCCTGAATTGAAACCGGTCAGCGGACGATCCGCAATCGGCAGCAGCTCCCGGTATCGCCACAGATTCTTCGGGCGTTTTTCTATCTGGTCACGCGTCAGCCGGATTGAGGCGTAGTCGTACACTGGCTCGAGCGGACCCAGGCACCGATCGCACACATACAGCGCTTCGGCAGCAAACATCGTCTTGCACACGTGACACTGCAGTCCGATAAGTGCGCTCACACGGCCTCCGCTAATAGAAAGTCAGACGGTAGAAGTCTGAAGTCAGAGGTTGAAAGATTGAAATCAAAACGTGGAAGACCGGCGATTGTTCGCGGCGGCGTGAGGCACGGTGCTGGCACGATTGCGGCCCGGTCGCGCGCGATGGCGACGATATCGCTGATCACCGCGACGGCCGTGGCGTCGCCGCCGGCACCCTGACCTGAAATGGCGATGTCGCCCGCGTACGCGCCGCTGATGAGAGCCGCATTGTTCGCGCCCACTGTTCTTGCGAACAGCGAGGAGCGAGGAACGCAGACCGGTGCAACCCAGGCCGTGAGCTTCGATTGCAGCCGATTGAATTCGGAACAAGCCAGCTGACGAATCGTGTCGCCGCGTCGCCCGGCAGCATCGAAGTCCGCCGCCGTAATCGCCGACACCGAGCGCGTTTCAATGCAACCCGGATCGACGCGGAGCCCGAACGCGAGCGCCGACAGGATCGACAGCTTGGCAGCTGCATCACTGCCGTCCAAATCCAATGACGCGTCGGCCTCCGCAAACCCACGCGCGCGCGCGTCGGCCAGCGCATCATCCAGCGCGCAACGGGTCGACTCCATGCGCGACAGCACAGCATTCGTCGTTCCGTTCAGGATCGCGACAATGCGCGTGATGCGATCGCCGGTCAGCCCGTCACCAATCGCCCGGACAATCGGCATCGCGCCCCCGACGGCCGCCTCGAATCGAAGCTGCCGCCCCTGACGCGCGGCCAGCGCGAGCAGCGCCTGCCCCGCCCGCGCGATCAGTTGTTTGTTTGCGGTGACGACCGACTTGCCAGCGAGCAGCGCGCGTCGAACGAAGGTTTCAGCCGGCTCGACGCCACCGATGGTCTCGACGATGACGTCGACGCTGCTGTGCAGAAGGTCATCGATGGACGTCGTCCAGACGATGCCACCGCCGCGGCGCAGGCTCGGACGTTTGGCATCGGCGCGCCGATCGCAAATGTGCGTCAGTTCGAGCCCATCAACGGCGTCCGAACCCGTCAGCCTCCGCGCCACGGCGGAACCGACCGTACCACAACCAAGAATGGCGACCCGGCAGTGTGCTGAAGGTGAAATGAAGTGCGGAGACGAATCGAGGCTCAACGATCCCTCATCTTTCCCAAATCACAATTGGTGAGTTGATGAATTGGCGAGTTGGTGAGTTCATTGCACCAAGTCGCCAACCTACCCCTTCACCAATTCCTGTCTGGGCAGGAATTGGCACCTAACCGCGACCGTTGGCCGTCGCGCGGTTGCCGTGGCGTCGCAGGGCCTGTCCCTCAGCCACTCTGGATAAAAGACGTATGCAGTTGTCGGGGACGCACTATATCAGACCGCGACCTCCAAT
>JBKPDW010000078.1:0-17473 GCA_046728115.1 Acidobacteriota bacterium
AAATCACGCGCGTGATCGGGTACGTGCGCGATTTCTGCGGCAACCCTTCGTGGCCGAGCGGCAATTTGAATCTGCCACGCTCGCTCGTCACCGAAAAGGCATATCCCGACAATGAAGCGTTCGTCACGACGTCGGTACCGACCTCCTACACCGATCGCGTCAACACGCGTTTCGTCTACGAACACCGCCTGGGCGCGAGAAGCCAGTACGAGGTGCAGGTTCCCTTCAACGACGTGCAGTTTCCCGGTGGATGGAATCACGGGCTCGGCGACATCGCCGTAGCGTTCAAGCAGGTCGTTCTGGCCAGCCCTCGCCACGGCTCTATCCTGAGCGGCAGTGCCGAGCTGACGCTACCGACGGGAAAGGAAACCGAGGGCCTGGGCAATCGCCTCGTCGTCATCGAACCGTTCGCGACCTTCAGCCAGATCCTGTCGCACGGCATGTTCGTCCACACGCAGCTGGGGATCGGCATTCCGCTGAACATCCAAACCGCGACAAACGAACTGTTCTGGCGCGCGGCCGTCGGTCGGAGCTTCGCCGCACCGCGGTTCGGACGCGTCTGGTCGCCGATGATCGAGGTGCTCGGCCTTCGCGAGTTGGTGTTCGACGAGCGCAACCGATGGGATATCGTCCCCGAGCTGCAGGTGACGCTGAGCAAGCGGCGGCACATCACGGCAAGCGGCGGAGTTCGATTTCCGCTGAACCTGCGATCGCGGCCCACGACCGTAATCGTGTCTGGGCTGTGGAGCTGGTCACAAGGCGGCGTGTTCTCGGGCTGGTGACGCTTTTCGATGATCTCATTGACGCCTTTTCGCGCCTTGTTCACCGTTGGCGTGGCCATCTGGCTGTGCATGGCGTGCGCCCGACCGATCAGGGCCAATCAGCCATCGCAACGAGCCGCGCAACGGGACTCGGTCCCCGTTTTCCAAACCGCGGACGCCTGTCTCGCCTGTCATAACGGTCTCAGCACGACGTCCGGCGAAGATGTGTCGATCGGTTCGGATTGGCGCGGCTCGATGATGGCCAACGCCGCGCACGATCCGTACTGGCAGGCGTCGGTGCGGCGCGAGACGATCGATCATCCGGACGCAGCCGCCGACATCGAGGACAGGTGCGCTGCCTGCCATCTACCGATGGCACGTGCGCGGGCTGCCTCGATGAATCGGAAGGGACAGGTGTTTGCCCATCTGTCGCCGCGCCTGCGCATGCGAAGCGAAAGCCGGCTGGCTCAGGATGGCGTGTCGTGCACGATCTGCCATCAAATCTCCGGGCGGAATCTCGAGACCGCCGACAGTTTCAACGGCGGGTTCGCGATCGAGCGCGAATCGATACTCGGGCCCTTCACCGTCGACGCTGGACGGGCAATGGTCATGCAGTCCGCGACCGACTATCGGCCGGTGGAAGCGACGCACGTTCGCAAGTCGGAGCTGTGTGCGACGTGCCACACGCAATTCACGCGGGCCCTTGGGCCGCACGGCGAGATCATCGGCGCGTTGCCCGAACAAACACCGTTTCTCGAATGGCGTCGAAGCGCATTCCGCGACCAGCAGAGCTGCCAGTCATGTCACATGCCGGTCGTGCAAGAGTCGATACCAATTGCCTCCGTGCTCGGCACGCCCCGCGAGGGGTTGGCCAGGCACGTGTTTCGGGGCGGAAATTTCTTCGTGCTCGGGATGTTGAACCGCTTCCGGGCCGATCTCGGCGTTCAGGCGATCTCTTCGGAGCTTCAGATGGCGCTGCGGCATACCATCAATCAGCTTCAGACGGACACGGCAGCAGTGTCGGTCGCCCAGACTGATCGCGCCGGTAATCGGCTCGACATCGAGGTCGTCATCACGAACCTGACAGGACACAAGTTGCCGACCGGGTTTCCGTCGCGGCGCGCGTGGATTCATCTGGCCGTGCGGGATGCGGCGGGCCGGGCAATCTTCGAGTCTGGCGCGATATCGGCCGACGGGCGGATCGCCGGCAACGACAATGACGAGGATCCACAGCGGTTCGAGCCTCACTACGCCACGATTCGCCGAGGCGACGAGGTTCAGATCTACGAATCGATCGTCGGCGACGTCAACGGCAACGTGACGACCGGATTGCTGAGCGGCGTGCGGTACGTCAAGGACAATCGCTTGCTCCCGGAAGGGTTCGACAAGGGCACGGCCGAGCCGGATATCGCCGTGATTGGGGATGCAGCGCGCGATGCTGATTTCTCAGGCGGGCGAGATCGCGTGCACTACACCGTCGACCTTCCCGATGCGACGAGTCCGATCACGATCGAGGTCGAGTTACGCTTTCAGCCGGTCGGTTTCAGATGGGCACGCAATCTGGCCGATTACACGTCCGCCGAGACGCGCCAATTCGGCCGCTACTACGATGTGATGTCCTCCACGTCGTCCATCGTGCTTGCGCACGCGGCCACCTCCGTGAAGTAAGGCTGGACCGCGAGGTCATGCCGAGCGAGCGGCGCGATTATCCGTTGTAACGGACGAGGACAGCTGTGATGTCGTCGCTCTGCGTGGCATCGCCGCAGAACGCGCGTACGTCGGCGAAGAGGGCGTCGAGCACCTCCTGAGGCGGCTTGCCGGCATGCTTCGTCACACAGGCGATGAGCCTCTCGTCGGTGAACTCTTCGCCGTCTTCGTTCATCGCCTCGCTGACGCCGTCGCTGAACGACACGATCAGGTCGCCCGGGGCGAGTTTGACGGTTTCCTCGTCAAACGTGGCAGCCTCGAACAGGCCAAGCACCACACCGCCGGTCTCGAGTCGCCGGACACCGGACGGCGAAACGACCATCGGAGCGTTGTGTCCGGCGTTGCAGTACATAAGCGAGCCGTCCGGCGACAGCATGCCGTAAAACGTGGTCAGGAAACGGGCTTCGATGGCGCGGCGGAACAGGCCGTGGTTGAGTCGGGTGATCAGCGGCGCCGCGCTCGCCTGGTAGGTCGCCTCGGCGCTGAACATGCCGAGGACGGCAGCCGCCAGCAGCGCGGCTGGCGAACCCTTCCCGGCGACATCGCCGACGATGAAGCCGAAGCCCCCGGCCGGGAGATCGACATAGTCGTAGAAGTCCCCGCCCACCGCGCGGCACGCCACCGACTGAGCTGCGGCCGAAAAAAACTGGCCCTCGCGATTGCCGGTTGGCAGCAGCGCCTGTTGAATCGATGCGGCGACCTTGAGCTCCTGTTCGAATTTCGCTTTGTCGAGCGCCTCGCGATACAGGCGCGCGTTCTCGATGGCGAGAGCCGCCTCGGCAGAGAGCGTATCGAGCGCCGCAACGGACGACGCGGATCGCAGGGCGCCCCGCTCCCGGCTGTCCAGATACAGCACGCCGATGATTTCTTCGGCGCCCTTCTGCTCCGCACGCTCGACGTACCGGACCAGTCGCAGCGGCGTGCATAGCACGTGGCGGATGCCGAGGGCGACGGTGCCGGTGTGGAGCTGCGCCAGGTCGCCGTCGAGGAGGTCTTCGACGATCGTCTGCTGCCCGGTCGAGTACACGTTCTCCGGAATCTTGCGGCTCGTCTCGAACGTGCGGCCGGACAGCGTCACCTTGCCGCGTGCGCGGGCCAGGTGGAACACGAGCTCCTTCTCGCGATTGGCGAGCATGATGAAGCCGCGCTCGGCGCCAGTCACCTCGATGGCGGAATCGAGCACGAGCGCGAGCACCTCGTCGAGCACACGCCCCGATCCGAGCGCGCGCAACGCCTCCAGCAGTGCGGCCATCTGACGCAGTTCCGTCGCCGCCGAAATCGCGCTGCGCTCGACCGACGGGGCCTCGTCGTCGACGAAGAAGACGATGTCGGTGTCCCCTGCCTGACCGAGGCGGATCGTATCGCCGTGCGTGAGCACCCGTTCGGCGACCCGCTCGCCGTTGACGAACGTGCCGAATCGCGATTGCTTGTCGCGGATCGTGCACACGCCTTTTTCGAGCGTGATCTCGGCGTGCACGCGCGAAATATCGGCACCGGGCAGCCGCAGGTCCGTCTCGCTTCGGCGGCCCATGGTGAAGAGTGCCTTGTCGATTGGAACGATGCGGCGGCCTAGAGCGTCGGTGACGACCAGACGCGGCGCTGGAGCATCTGCCATTAGAAACGCCGATTATAATCGAGGATGCCGCGTTTCAAGCTCACCATCGAGTACGCAGGCACGCGTTATAGCGGCTGGCAGATCCAGAAGAACGCGCGCACGGTGCAGGGCGAGATCGACCGCGCCGTTCGCACGGTCACCGGTCGGAAGGACTTCGAACTCTACGGATCGGGCCGCACCGATGCGGGCGTGCACGCGACTGCGCAGATCGCGCATCTCGACGTCAGCACATCACTGCCCGCCGACACGCTGTGCCGCCGATTGAACGACGAATTGCCGGCCGACATCCATATCCTCGCGGGGCAACAGGTACCTCGCCGGTTTCACGCGCGCCACGACGCCGTGGCTCGCCGCTACCTTTACCAGATTGCACGCCGTCGCACAGCATTCGCGAAACCGTATGTGTGGTGGGTCAAAGAGCCTCTCGAACTGGACCGCATGTGTGCGGCCGCTCGCACATTCCTCGGAATGCGCGACTTTCAGTCGTTCGCGGCGCGCGACGACGACGATGACGGTGACCGCTCGACCGTGGTGTTGGTGGATCGTCTGGACATCGCGGGCCACGGCCACCTAATCCTCGTGGCCATCGAAGGATCACATTTCTTGTGGAGGATGGTCCGACGGATCGTCGGCGTCCTGGTCGAGATCGGCCGCGGCGGCCTCGAGCCAGCTGCCGCAGCGACATTCATGCGCGAGTCGTCGGCCGCACCGGCACGCCTCACTGCACCCGCGTCAGGGTTGTTCCTCGAACGCGTGTACTACGCTGGCGACGAGCGAAACGACGATCCGCCGCATCCCGTGACACCGTTCTAAGCCGTCCTGCCCTCCGCGCGACTGCCCCATCTGCTCTTCCACTTACCTGGATGCACTCGGATTGAAACGTGTTCCAAGCACGATTCGTACGACCTCCGTATAACTGGCAACACCCGATTCGACGCGATTGGCCTTGAGATACTGGTCGTAGACACGCCAGCCGACGTTCGCAACGCGAGGGCTTCTGTTCCGCAACGCACGATCGGCGATCGCCCGCAGGTCGGCGCGAGGCCCTGCACCGACGCGCGCCTGGAGATCGCGTCGGTCGCGCGCCGGCAGCGTCGAGTCTGCCTCGCTGTACAGAAACAGCCAGCCGCTGTATTGCTGCGGGGTGTCGCCGTGCATGCACATGAACCAGCCGACGAAACTCGCTTCGCCTTCGTCGGCGTAGCCGGCGAGGTGCGCCCACTCATGCGCGGTGATGATGGGGCGTTCCACATCGAGAAGATCCGACACCACCAGCGTCTCGAGAAAAAAAGGATCGGTCATGCCGTCCACTGTGGCGCGTCGGAAATACGGATTCAGCAGCGTCCATTTCGGTCGGGCGGGAACCACGACGCCGCCAGCCCCGAGATCCCGAAGCGCGACGGCGAAGGCCGACGCCAGTCGCGCATCGATTGCGCGCGCCTCGGGAAAGCCAGCACGGTGAGCAGGATCGTATAGCGCGTTCATTCGATCGATCGTCGTGTCAGTCAGCGCGCGCAGGGCCTCGAGCGATACTCGCGTGTGATCGAAACCAAGCATATCGGTCAGCGGAACGCGGCGGTAGTTGAGCCCCCAGCACGCGAGAAACAGCACGTACAAGGCAGCGGCCCAGACGGCTGTGCGTGTGACAATCCGCAGGATCGTCGGGGGCCATCCGCGCGATCGATGTCGCACGACATCCAAAACCATCAGGGTGACCCACGCCGCGAAAACGCCGATGACCATCACGTCGAACAGTGCGATCGGAACGACGTTGGACGTTGACGTGGCGAACGCCTGCCACACCGGATACAGGCTCGTGGAATACGCGCGCTCGACGAGTTGCGCTGGAAGGGGGACGAACGCGGCGATCAGCGCCACGCCCGCGATCGTTAGACGCGCCTGTACGCCTGTCGACACTCCGTCGGGCACCGGCGCCTGGTCAGGCGGACAATTCGCGTCGAAGGAAAGTCACGGTCCTCGCCCACGCGTCAGCGGCTGCCGCCGCATCGTAGACCTCAGGCCGGTGATCGTTGAAAAACGCGTGATCGGCGTTTTCGTAGGTGTGAAATTCGTGGCGTTTCCCGAGGCGCGTCAGCTCCCGGTCGAGATCCTTGACACGGTGCGGCGTGACGAAACCGTCCTTTCCCGCATACAACCCGAGCACGGTTGCCTCGAGATGCGGCAGGTCCGGCTGGATTTTCGGATGCCCACCGTAAAAGATCACGCAGGCGCCGACGTCGCGATTCTTCGAGGCGGCAAACAGCGACAAGGCGCCGCCCATGCAGAAGCCGACCGTGCCGATTTTCCTGGACGTCACCTCGGGCTGAGCGGCGAGGTGACGGATTGCGCCTGCGAGATCGCGCTCCACTTCGTCCACACGCATCGCCATCATCAGTTTGCCCGCCTCGTCCGGCGACGTCGTGGTCTTGCCGTGATAAAGGTCGGGCGCCAACGCGACGAATCCTTCGTCGGCCAGACGGTCGGCGATGTGTTCGATGTGAGGGACGAGGCCCCACCATTCTTGAATGACGATGACGCCAGGACCGCGGCCCTTGGGACGCGCAAGGTAACCGACGGTCTGAGTGCCGTTTGGTGTGAACGTCACGCGCTCGCCCATGGCGGACCCTCAAGATTGCTTATTGCTGATTTCTGATTGCTGACTGCAAATTGGTATTGCTAATTGCTTACTTCAATTTCATTTGAATAAGCAATCAGCAAGTTGCCATCAGCAAGTCGATCAGTCGCGGCGCGGCTCGGGCGGCGGTGCAGCTACCGGCGAGGAGGGTGGCGGCGGAGGCAGCGGGTCGACGCGCGAGGGCATCGACACTTCCGCGGGGCCCTCGAAGAGGCTGTTCAGGAGGAACGCAAGCCCGATCATCACCAAAAACCCACCGACGCCGATGCCGATGGACACATCCGCGGTACTCGCGACGAGCAGCATCAACCCGAACCCGACGCCCATCATCGTCACGCCAGCTCGACGATGGCGCCCGTGGATCCTTCGCCGCACCGTCACGCGATCGTGGAGAGCCATCGCGCGATCGAACCCGCCCGGATCGACCTCTGGCGGCGGAACCAGACCGCGCTCGATCAGCGCGATTCGCTCCCTGATCTCCAGTTCTCTCACGCGGGAGCGCAACACGACCTTCACGGTCACATAAACGAACCCCCCGATGACGGCGACCATCGGGATGAGGAACATGATGATCGGAATCACGAGGCCGAGAGTGTCGCCCATATCCATGCAATCGTAGCGATTTGCCTAACCTCATTAGACTGAAACGGTTCGCGAATTGTTTCAGCAGCCGCGCTGAAACAATTCTGATCGTCGCGTGTTCTAATACGGTGGCGGATGGATGCTGCCACCGAGCGCGCCCTTGTCGATCGGTGTCGCGCCGGGGATGAAGATGCGTTTCGGGACCTGGTCGATCAATACAAGGATCTCGTGTTCGGATTGATCGCGCGGACGGTCCAGGATCGATCGCGCGCCGAGGATCTGGCGCAGGATGTGTTCCTTCGCATCCATAAAGGGCTTCCGTACTTTCGGGGCGAAGCACGCCTCTCCACCTGGATCTATCGCATCGTTGCGAACGTATGCCTCCAGCACCAGGCGCGTGCGCAGCCACCCGTCGCGTTCGACGACAACGCGCGACCGTCGGCGACCGATCGTCAGTACGGCGATTTCGAATTGCGGGATCGGCTCGAAAAGGCGATCGCCAGGCTGCCGGCGAATTATCGGCTGCTGATCGCTGCGCACTACCTGCAGGGCGTGCAATACGAGGATCTTGCAGAGGCACTGCAACTGCCCCTGGGCACGGTGAAGACGCAGTTGTATCGTGCCAAGCAACAGCTACGTCGTTGGCTGGAGGGAGATCTGAAATAGCGGGATGCCATGTTCTGTGACGAGGCCCTCGAGGCAATCGAGCCGATCGCAGCTGGGGACGTGACGCCCGACGGCCGGATTGCGGCGCACGTGGCGACATGCCCCAACTGTGGGCGGGCGCTCGAGCGCGCACGGGCGCTGGAACGGATGCTTGGACAGCGTTCGGCGCCGCAGGCGCCGGCTCAATTCACGGCCCGCACGCTCGGCCGCGTGCGTCGGGCCCGGTGGCGCAGCGATCAGCTGTTGGATCTCGGCTTCAACCTCGCGATCACGGCCATCGTCGCCGGCGTGGTGGGCGCCGTCTGGGCGCTCCTCCATCGCAGCGGCCTCACGGCTGTGAGCAACGGCGCCACAGACGTTCTGACGTCGGGTCTCCTGACTTTCGCGCAGCGCATCGCGCCCTCCGTTCCCATCTACGCCGGCGCAACCGCGCTCGTGGCCTCGGCGCTGGGAATCTGGTGGTGGGCTGAGCGGGATGTGAGTCTGTGAAATGCTGATTGCACGCAGATTCGGAGGCAGGCCGTCGCATGCGCGTTCGGAAGCCGCGCAGGACATTCCCAGCGAAATCAGTAATTAGCAATCAT
This sequence comes from Acidobacteriota bacterium, assembly GCA_046728115.1. Lineage (GTDB taxonomy): Bacteria > Acidobacteriota > Vicinamibacteria > Vicinamibacterales > CAVVIG01 > CAVSWN01. The sequence goes on from JBKPDW010000078.1 coordinate 8,551, forward strand.
CAATCACCGATTTCCAGTGGTAGCATGGATCCCCACAGTACGCGAAAGTGGCGGAACTGGCAGACGCGCCGGACTTAGGATCCGGTAGCCGAAAGGCTTTGGGGGTTCGACTCCCCCCTTTCGCATTCCTGACAGTGGTGAATTCGTAATTTGGTGAATTGGTGAGTTAGAACCCACCGTTCAACTCGCCAATTCTCCTACGCACCAATTCTCCAACTCTGTATGAAGACTGAATTTGCCGACGTCAACGAGACACGCAAGACTGTGCGCGTCGAAATTCCTCCTGATGTGGTCGATGCCGAAATCGATCGGCGCGCGCATGACTATTCGCGAAAGGTCCGGATCCCGGGGTTCCGGCCGGGCAAGGCGCCGGCACGGGTGGTCAAGCAGCGGTTCAAGGATCAGATCCTTCACGACGTCGCGCACAATCTGATCCCCAGGGCGGTCGACGACGCACTCCGGGAACGCGGCGTCGAACCTGTGGATACGCCGGATGTCCGCGACGTGAATCTGGAAGAAGGCCAGCCACTCACATTCACTGCGTCGTTCGACACGGTCCCATCGTTCGACCCCGGCGACTTCTCCACGATCTCATTGCGACGTCCGTCGGTGGCGATTGGCGACGAGGCAGTCAATGGAGCGCTGCAGCGGCTGCGCGATCGGGCCGCACGATTCGAGCCGGTCGAAGGCCGAGGTATCGATCACGGCGACACCGTGGTTGTGGACCTCGAGCGCGTCGACCTCGGCCCATCCAGCGACCGCAATCCCCAGGACACAGCTGAAGCGGGACGCAGGTCGGAGGCGGGACGGAGGTCGGAGACACAGACGCACGTGGACGTCAGCATCGAGCTCGGCGCCGACGCGAATCCCCCGGGTTTCGACGAGCAGCTTCTGGGCCTGGAGGTCGGCGCCACCAAATCGTTCACCATCCACTACCCGCAGGACTACCCGATCGGGGAGCTGGCAAACACCGACGTCTCGTATACAGTCACGGTGAAAGGCCTGAAGCGACGCGTGCTGCCGGACCTGGACGACGAGTTCGCGAAAGACCTCGGCGAGTTCGACACTCTCGATGCCGTCAAGATACGCGTCCGCGAAGATCTCGAGCACGAAGCGGCGCGCGCGGCCGATCGCGAAATGCGATCGGACCTCATGAAGGAGCTCGCCGCACGGGTGCCCTTCGAGCTGCCCGGGTCGCTGGTCGAGCGCGAGATTGATCGGCGCGTGGAAGACTTCGCGCGGCGTCTGATCGATCAGAGCGTAGACCCCCGGAAGGCCGGTATTGACTGGCAGGCATTCCGTGAAAGCCAGCGAAACCCCGCGCGCGAAACGGTTGGAGCCGCGCTCGTCCTCGACGAAATCGCACGGCGCGAGCGCATCGCGGTCACCGAGGCCGAGGTAGAAAGCGAGGTGGCAAAGTACGCCGAACGAACGGGCCGAGCACCTGTCGCCGTGCGCGCGGCGCTCGAAAAAGAAGGCGGCCTCTCCCGTATCGCGGGTGGATTGCAGCGGGAGAAGTCAATTGACTTCGTGACCGCCCGTGCTAAGATTCTTGTGGGGACAGGAGCCTTGGAGGAATGACAAGGGTCTTCTGTCCCCTTTTCTTGCTGACCACCTAATATTCCCCAAAAGCACGCACACCAGACAATGCGTGACCAGCTTCCGGATTCGCGGCTGCAACTTGTACCGATGGTGGTCGAACAGACCAACCGTGGCGAGCGCGCGTACGACATCTTCTCGCGCCTGCTCAAAGACAGCATCATCTTCATCGGCACGCAGATCGACGATCAGATCGCGAACCTGTGTATTGCTCAGATGCTGTTTCTCGAAGCCGAGGACCCTGATAAGGATGTGCTGCTCTATATCAATAGTCCAGGCGGCTCGATCACGGCCGGGATGGCCATCTACGACACCATGCAGTTCATCAAGCCGGATGTCCAGACGGTCTGTATCGGCCAGGCGGCCTCAATGGCGGCGGTCCTGCTGGCGGCCGGGACCAAAGGCAAGCGGTTTTCCCTGCCAAATTCCAGAATTGTGATCCACCAGCCGCTGATGTCTGGCCTCGGCGGTCAAGCGACCGATATTGATATTGCGGCCCGCGAGATCCTGCGCATGCGAGAGCGCATCAATGAAATTCTGGTGCACCACACCGGTCAGCCGACCAAGCGCATCCAGGACGACACGGAACGGGATTACATCATGTCGGCCGATCAAGGGAAGGAATACGGTATCATTGATGATGTCATCCGCAAGCGTGCCTAAGGCAAAGATCTGAGGGCTAAGGGCTTACATGGTGAAAAAGGCCGGGGAAACCGAGGTCCTGAGGTGCTCCTTCTGCAATAAGGACCAGAACGACGTCCGGAAGCTCATCGCGGGCCCGACCGTGTTCATCTGCGACGAGTGCGTCGAAGTCTGCAACGACATCATTGCCGACGACAACCGGTTCGAAAACCGTGGTACACGCTCGTCCCTCCCCACGCCTCAGGAAATCAAAAAATTCCTGGATGAGTACGTCATCGGCCAGGAACGGACGAAGAAGAAGCTGGCTGTCGCCGTTTACAACCATTACAAGCGTATCGAGATACAGAAGCAGCCGCGCAGCCGCAACGACATCGAGCTGACGAAGAGCAATATCCTCCTCATCGGCCCCACCGGCACCGGCAAGACGCTTCTCGCTCAGACGCTTGCCAAGCTCCTTTCGGTTCCCTTTACCATCGTCGACGCCACCACCCTGACCGAAGCGGGCTACGTCGGGGAAGACGTCGAGAACATCATCCTGAAGCTGCTGCAGGCCGCGGGCGGCGACATCGAGAAGTGCCAGCAGGGGATCATCTACATCGACGAAGTCGACAAGATCTGCCGGAAGGACGAGAACCCGTCGATCACACGCGATGTGTCGGGCGAAGGCGTGCAGCAGGCGCTGCTGAAGATCCTGGAAGGCACGGTCGCCAACGTCCCGCCCCAGGGCGGCCGCAAGCACCCGCACCAGGAGTTCTTCCAGGTCGATACGACCAACATCCTGTTCATCTGCGGCGGCGCGTTCGTCGGCCTCGACAAGCAGATCGAGCGCCGCGTCGGCAAGAAAACGCTCGGCTTCAAGGCGGACGTCAAGTCGCTGCGCGGCCGCGACATCGGGGCGACGCTCGAGCAGCTCGAGCCGTCGGACCTCATCAAGTACGGCCTCATCCCCGAGTTCGTCGGCCGGCTGCCGGTTATCGGCACGCTGCACGAGCTCGACAAACAGGCGCTCATCCAGATCCTGACGCAGCCACGCAACGCCATCACGCGTCAGTACGTCAAACTCTTCGAGTACGAAAACGTCAAACTGCGCTTCACCGACGACGCACTCGAAGCAATTGCGGAGTCTGCGCTCGAGCGCAAGATTGGCGCCCGCGGCCTGCGCATGATCATCGAAGACCTGATGCTCGATCTGATGTACCAGGTTCCCAATCAGAAGAAGCTCCGCGAGGTCACCATCACGCGTGAGGTGGTGCTGGCGAAGGACAAACCTATTACCCTGATAGAAAAGGCCGGATGAGCGACGGCAGTTCAGAATTCAGATTTCAGAATTCAGAGTTATTGGCAGAATTCTGGATTCACTCTGAACGTTGAACTCTGAAATCGAAAACTGATGGAGTCCACTTCTTTGGAAGTCTACGAAACCCTCCCGATCGTCCCGCTGCGGGACGTTGTCGTCTTCCCGCACATGATGATGCCCTTCGTCATCGGGCGTCCGTCGTCGACACGCGCGCTCGAGCACGCGCTGATGAAGGACAAGCGCATCTTCCTGGCGGCCCAGCACGACGCATCGGTCGACGACCCGCGGCCGGAAGACATCTTCACGATGGGCTGCGTGGCGAATGTCGTCCAGAGCCTGAAGCTGCCCGACAGCAACATCAAGGTGCTCGTCGAGGGCGTGGATCGCGCTCGGGCCGTCGAGTGGAAGGAAGACAAAGGCTTCTACCGCGTCGTCGTCAAGATGCTGCCGAAGCAGCGCGAGACGAGCGCCGACGCCGAACAGACGATGAGCCGCGTCGTGTCGCTGTTCGAACAGTACGTGAAACTGTCGAACAACCTGCACTACGACGCGATGATTGCCGCGGTACGCGTCGACGACCCAGGCAAGCTCGCGGACACCATCGCCGCTCACCTGCTGGTCGGCGTGGACGAGAAGCAGAACCTGCTCGAGATCATCACCCCGATCGAACGCCTCAATCGCATCGCCGGCATCCTCGAGATCGAAGTAGACAAGCTCCAGGTCGATCGCCGCATCCAGTCGCGCGTCAAGAAGCAAATGGAGAAGGCGCAGAAGGAGTACTACCTCAACGAGAAGATGAAGGCGATCCAGAAAGAACTGGGCCGCAAGGACGAGAAGGGCAACGAAGTCGACGAGCTGAAGAAGAAGATCGAACAGGCCAAGATGCCGAAGGACGTCGAGGAGAAGGCGATCCAGGAGCTGAAGCGCCTGGAGGCGATGCCTCCGATGTCGGCCGAGGCTACTGTCTCGCGCAACTACCTCGACTGGCTCATCGCCGTGCCCTGGCACAAGAAGAGCCGCGAGAGCCGCGACCTCAAGCGCGCCGAAGAGATCCTGAACGAAGACCATTACGGGCTGGAGAAGATCAAGGAGCGCATCCTCGAGTTCCTCGCCGTGCGCGCCCTGGTCAAGAAGCCGAAGGCGACCATCCTCACCTTCTCCGGACCTCCCGGAGTGGGCAAGACCTCGCTGGCCAAATCGATCGCCCGCGCGATGAATCGTCAGTTCGTCCGCCTGTCGCTCGGCGGTGTGCGCGACGAGGCCGAGATCCGCGGGCATCGCCGGACGTACATCGGCGCCTTCCCCGGTCAGATCATCCAGATGATGAAGAAGGCCGGCACGATGAATCCGGTCTTCCTGCTGGACGAAGTCGACAAGATGTCGATGGACTTCCGTGGCGACCCTTCGGCGGCGCTCCTCGAAGTGCTCGACCCCGAGCAGAACCACACATTTCTGGATCACTACCTCGACGTCGAGTTCGACCTGTCGCACGTCATGTTCATCTGCACGGCGAACGTGCTGCACACCGTGCCGCAGGCGCTGCGCGATCGCATGGAAGTGCTTCAGTTGGCCGGTTACACCGAGATCGAAAAGGTGCAGATCGCGGAAAAGTTCCTGTCGCCGAAGGCGATCGAGGGCACGGGCCTCACGAAGGACAACATCACGTTCAACGAGGGCGCGTTCTCCACCATCATCCAGCGCTACACGCGCGAGGCCGGCGTCCGCAACCTCGAACGCGAGATTACGTCGATCTGCCGCAAGGTCGCCCGCAGGGTCGTCGTGCAGGGCAAGAGCTTCGGCGAGGAGATCACGCCGGAAAAGGTCACCGAATATCTGGGCGTGCCGCGCTTCCGCAATACGATGGCGGAGGAAACCAACGAGATTGGCATTGCGACAGGTTTGGCCTGGACCGAAGTCGGCGGGGAGATTCTCGTGACGGAAGCGACGCTCATGCCGGGCAAGGGCCACCTGACGCTCACCGGCAAGCTGGGCGACGTCATGCAGGAATCCGCGCAGGCCGCGATGAGCTTTGTGCGCTCGAAGGCCGAGGAATTCGGCATTGAGAAAGACTTCAACAAGCGCACCGACGTCCACGTGCACGTGCCGGAGGGCGCGATTCCGAAGGATGGTCCATCCGCGGGCATCACCCTCGCAACCGCTCTCGTCTCCGCGCTCGCGCGGGTGCCGGTCCGCAAGGATGTGGCGATGACCGGTGAAATCACGCTGCGCGGCAAAGTGCTGCCGATCGGCGGCGTCAAGGAAAAGGTCCTCGCCGCGCATCGCGCCGGCGTCAAGAACATCGTCCTGCCAAAAGACAACGAGAAGGATCTGGCGGACATTCCAAAGAACGTCCTGGACACGCTGAACGTCTACATGGTCCAGACGATGGACGAGGTCCTGAAGATTGCGATGGCCGAACCGCTGGCCGGACGCCTGCCGGCGCCCGAAACGACCGCGCCGGTCGACGGCATCGCGGACGATACCATTACCCACTAGTTTAGGGATTAGGGGGTTGGGGATTAGGGACTAGAAGGGCCGGAGGATGTGACCTCCGGACTAACACTGAGCCCTGAACCCTGACCCCTGTTGTGAACATCGACGCCACCTTCGTACGTAGCGCTGCGGCCGCAGGTGACCTGCCGCGAGACGGCTTGGCCGAGATTGCGCTGGTCGGCCGTTCGAACGTCGGCAAATCGAGTTTGATCAACGCGCTGGTCCGGCGGCAAATCGCGCGGACGAGCGCCGCGCCGGGCAAGACGCGGCTGGCCAACCTCTATCGCGTGGTCCGGGGTTCGGGCGAACCGTTTTATCTGGTCGATCTGCCCGGATACGGTTTCGCTCGTCGGGGCCCGAACGATTTCGGAACGTTGGCAGCGGAGTACTTCGACGAGGCGGTCCGCTCGCCTGAAGGCTCGCGCTCCCCGGCACACGGAGCGCGCCGCGTTCGCGAAGGCGCTTCGGCGAGCGTCGCCAAGGCTCGCGTGAATCGGGAACGAGCGGAGACGGGAGGCGTCGACCGAACGATCAGTGCGCTGCTTCTCGTCGATGCCCGCCATCCGGGACTCGACAGCGATGTCAACGCGTGGCGGTGGCTGCGAGGCACTGTACAACGTGTCGCGGTGGTCGCGACCAAGACTGACAAGCTCGCGCGCGGTGAACGGATCCGCTCGCTCAGGGCATTCGAATCCGTGTTTGAAGATTCCGTGCTGCCGGTTTCGGCGGTCACGGGCGAAGGATTAGACGAACTGTGGAAAGTGATCGAACAGCTACGACGCCGCAACAACAACCAGCCGCGACCGGCAAAATCCAGCAACAAGGAACAGAACGGCCAACCCAGGGGCAGCAGCCGGCCCCGCGCGGCAACGGACAGGCCACCGCTCCCCCGCCGGAGAAGTTAGAGCTTTCGACGCTCAAGGACATGAGCGTCGGCGCACTGACGAAGGTCGCCAAGGGACTCGACGTTCCGGGTGCCACCGGCATGCGCAAACAGGAGCTGATCTTCGAAATCCTGAAAGCGCGCGCTGAAAAGAGCGGGCTGATCTTCTCCGAGGGCGTCCTCGAAGTGCTGCCCGACGGATTCGGGTTCCTCCGCGCGCCCGATTACAACTACCTGCCCGGGCCCGACGACATCTACGTCTCGCCCTCGCAGATCCGCAAATTCGATCTGCACACCGGGGACACGGTGTCGGGTCAGATCCGGCCGCCGAAGGACGGCGAACGGTACTTCGCGCTCATCAAGGTGGATGCGGTCAATTTCGAGCCGCCCGAGCGCGCGCGGGAGAAGGTGTTCTTCGAAAACCTGACGCCGCTGTACCCGCAGACGAAAATCTCGCTCGAGACCGAAGGCGAGAACCTGTCGGCTCGGGTTTTGGACCTGATGGTGCCGATCGGCAAGGGCCAGCGCGGCCTGATCGTCGCGCCGCCCCGCACCGGCAAGACGATGTTGCTGCAGAACATCGCGAACAGCATCACGAAGAACCACCCTGAGGTGTACCTGATTGTGCTGCTCATCGACGAGCGGCCGGAAGAAGTGACCGACATGCAGCGGTCGGTGCATGGCGAAGTGATTTCGTCCACGTTCGACGAGCCTGCGCAGCGGCACGTGCAAGTGGCCGAGATGGTCATTGAGAAGGCCAAGCGGCTGGTCGAGCATAAGAAAGACGTCGTCATCCTGCTCGATTCGATTACGCGTCTGGCGCGCGCCTACAACACGATCGTTCCGCCGTCTGGGAAGGTGCTCTCGGGTGGCGTGGACAGCAACGCGCTGCAGCGGCCGAAGCGTTTTTTCGGCGCCGCGCGCAACATCGAAGGCGGCGGATCGCTGACCATCGTCGCCACGGCGCTCATCGATACCGGATCGCGCATGGACGACGTGATTTTCGAGGAGTTCAAGGGCACGGGCAACCTGGAAATCCATCTCGACCGCAAGCTGACCGACCGTCGTGTGTTCCCGTCGATCGACATTCAGAAGAGCGGCACGCGCAAGGAAGAACTGCTCATTCCGCGCGATGATTTGAACCGCATCTGGGTGCTGCGCAAGGTGCTGACGCCGCTCTCGCCGGTCGAGGCCATGGAGCTGCTGCTGTCGCGCATGGCGAAGACCAAGACCAATCAGGATTTCCTGGCGTCGATGTCTAACGGGAAGACATAGGCCCTGGGGATCGGGGCTTGGGGCCTGCTTGCCACGGCAAGGCGTGGCGGCTGCTACCGCTCAGGCTATCCACTGCGTGTTCCAGAAGGTTCTTCGCAGCACCGACATCCAGCATCGAGGTGACGCCGGCGCGTCCCGCCCATCTGTCCCACGTCTCGAGGCGTTTCGCATGCGATCCCGCGTCGGTGTGGATCTCCTCGGTGCGCGCGAGCAGGCGACGCGCTATCTCGCGCACCGGAGCGCCGGACGCCAGAAGCATTCCCTTTGCGCGAAGTCTGGCGAAAAGCAGCCGCGCAGGTCGTGAGAGTCCTTTCCGCTGCCACGCCTCGTCCGCCCGGCCGACCGCGAGCAGCGCGGGCCACAGCTGACGGTGAACAAACGTCACCTTGCCGCGGACCAGCGGAACCGCGATAGCATCTGGGTGGTGCGATAACGCCGAGATCTCCGCGAAGATCGCGTGCGCCATTGGATGGCCCCACCACGACCCGCGAACGGGTCGACCGGCAACGATCGTCGCAACGCTCGGCACAATTGGATCTGCGGCGAGCAGCAGTCCATGCCGTTCGAGCGCCTGGATTACCTGAGCCGCCTCCGGCATATTCGTTACGTGTCAGCTAACGTCAACTCGAATGAACTCCCCTTCTGACTTCTGACTTCGGGCACTTCTGACTTCTGACTTCTGACTTCTGATACGGGCACTTCTGACTTCTGACTTCTGACTTCTGACTTCTGAC
>JBKPDW010000079.1:0-4447 GCA_046728115.1 Acidobacteriota bacterium
GCTGAAGACTACATCTCAGGCCGCGCAAATCATACCGACCAAGGATGCCGCCGCGCCGGACCGCGGTCTCGGAATTCAGCTGATCGGAATGGTAGCGGTGATGGGTGTGGCGCTCGCGGCCCGCGCCCGCGGGTCGTCGCGTGCTCGTCGAAGGGGCCTGACGTCGGCGATCCGGCAATTCGCAGATGGAATGAAGTCGCGTCGTTCCCCACGGTGACTCGAGCGGAGGGATTCATGCGAGACGCTCTCGGGTGTGGTCGTCGGGCCCGCCTGCTTGGCGGAATGGTGCTGGCATTGTGCTTGTGCGACAGGGTCGCGCAGGCGCAAATCGACTCGGGCAACATCAACGGCCTCGTGACCGACGAAACCGGCGGCGCACTGCCGGGCGTAACGGTCACAGCACGCAATCTGGAGACCGGCCAGGTGCGGACCGTGGTCAGCGGCGGGGACGGGCGATATCAGATTTCTGCTCTCCGGCCAGGGCGCTACTCGGTGACGGCGGAACTGTCCGGGTTTGCGAGCGTCGTCCGACCCGAGCTCACCATCACCGTCGGCTCGATCGTCGACGTCAACATGCAGATGAAGCTGGGAACGGTCGCGGAGACGATCACTGTGGCGGGCGAGAGCCCGCTCGTCGAAAGCACGCAGACGGGCATGAGCACGGTGGTCACGTCCGCGCAGCTCGAGAGCCTTCCGTCCCGCAATCGCGACTACCTGGATATCGCGCTTCTCCAGCCGGCGACGTCCGAGAACGTCACCTCGTCGAACGGGACCGGAGTCGTCGTTGGCGGCGCGCGGTCGAAGGAAGGGTCGCTGCTGGTCGACGGCTTCTATAACCTCGATGTGGCGTTCATCCAGCCGCGCCAGCGTCACAGCCAGGATCTGGTGCAGGAGTTCCAAGTGGTGACGTTTGGCGGCTCGGCGGAGTACGGCCGCGCCATTGGCGGAATCATCAACGTCGTCACGAAGTCCGGCACGAACGAGTTTCGCGGCAGCACGTACGGGTACGTCCGCAATGAGAAGCTGAACGCCGTCGATTTCTCGCAGAAGGCGACGTCTGGAGCGAAGGCGTCGTACGACCGCGAGCAGTGGGGCGGCACGTTCGGCGGTCCTGTCGCTCGCGACAAGAGCTTCTTCATCGGATCCTTCGAGCGGCTGGAGGAGAACCTGCCGACCAACACGGGCATCCGTCCTGAGGACATCGCCGCCATCGGGCTGCCTCAGACGGCGAGCTTCATGCCGCGCGGCATGGATTCGAAGTTCGTCTTCGGCAAATACGACCACAACATCAGCCCGAACCAGCGCTTTCAGGTCAGCTTCGGGTTCACGCGCCAAATCGAGACGACGAGTTGGAATTTCAGCCTGACGACCCGGTCGCGCTGGTATCAGCTGAATCCCGACGATTACTCCGTCACGGGCAAATGGCAGATGAACTCTGGCGACGGCCACAAGCTGCACGAGGCGAAGGTCTCCTACATTCCGCGGCGCTACACGGTGGACAACATGCAGGAGGACGGCAGCCCGTTGTGCAACTGCACGCTGAACGCGACGTGGCCCAATCCGCCGGGCGCGCCTCCGCGCGTGAGCATCAGCGGCGTGGCGAGCTTCGGATCAGGAGGGCTGCAGGACAAGTTCGACACCGACGCCGTGCAGACGGTCTACACGTCGACCGTTTACGTCAACCAGCACGGGTTCAAGTTCGGCGCCGATTGGCTGTACGCGCCGGTCAACTACGAGCGCTACGACCCGCTCCTCGGCACGTACAGCTTCCCGTCGCTGCAGGCGTACCTGACGGGTCAGTACAGCCAGTACGTGCAGCAGTTCGGGGACGTGCGGCTCCCGCGGACATACAACATGTTTTCCGCGTTCGCACAGGACTCGTGGCAGGTGAATCGGCGGCTCACGATGAACTACGGCCTCCGCTACGACCTCGACATACCAGTCAAGCACTGGCGCAGCGGGGATTCCTTCGGAGAGACGGATTACAACAACTTCGGGCCGCGGTTCGGGGTCGCCTACGACCTCACGGGCAACGGATCGACGTTCGTCAAGATGATCTCTGGCGTGTATTACGACCGCATCTGGGGCAACGACAGCCTCAATATGTTCATCTACAAGAACGATCCGCTGCGCGTCCAGGCAACCTGGACGCGGACGACGCCAGGCGCTCCGGTGTTCCCGCAGACCTTTGCAACGCGCCCGACACCGCTGCCGGCCGGCGTGGTGGACGCGATGATTATGCCGGACAAGGCGAACATTCCCACCAACGCGCAGTTGGTCGGCACCTTCGAGCACCTCCTGAAGACGAACCTCGCTGTGACCGCGAGCGCGATTTACACGCGGTCCTGGTACAAGCAGTTCACGCTCGACAAGAATCTCGCGTGGGATCGGTCGCTGAATGCGGGCAGGGGTGGATACACGCGCATCGAACCTGCGTATCGCCGCATCACGCAGCTCCAACTCGCTGCGCCTGCCGAGTACCTCGGCGGCATCGTCGAGCTCGAGCGGCGCGGCGCGAAGGTCGGTTTCAACGCGAACCTCACGCTGGCGCGGTCGCGGGAGGTGGGCTCGATCAACGACCAACACACGTATGAAACGAGCGGGTTCGACTTTGACTACGGGCCGAACGGCGATACGCCGACCGGCCGCATCGCGGTGAGCGGCTACTACAACTTCACGCACAGCGTTCAGCTGTCGGGCGCGTTCAAGGCTCGAAGCGGCCTATCGGTCAGCGCGATCGCGTCGGGTCTGGACCTGAACGGCGACGGCGTGCTATCGGACCGGACGCCGACGTTCTCGCCCGGCTCGTTCCGTGCGCCGGCCAACAATTCCGTCGACGTGCGGTTCACCTACGGCGTGCCGCTTGGCGCCAGCCGGCGCGTCCAGATGTTCCTCGAGGGCTACAACCTGTTCAATCACGAGAACGTCCGCACCGTGCTGAACGACTACGGGCCGACGCCCGGCTCGCCGAAGAACCGGTGGCTCGAACCGAATCTCTGGTTCCCGCCACGCGAGGTGCAGCTCGGCGCGCGCTTCTCATTCTGACGCTGGAGGATGTCATGAAGAGGCTGTGGACCGCGGTAGCGGTGGCCGCCCTGTCGACGACAGTGATTCGGAACGCCTCCGTCGACGCGCAGGCACCGAACGAATTGATCATTCGCCGGGCCTCGATCGTCAACGCCGAGGGACGCTCGGACGGCGACATCCGCGTACGGGGTGAGAAGATCGCGGAGATCGGCCGGAACTTGGCCGCGGGAGCCGGCGCCCGCGTGATCGACGCGAACGGGCTGGCTGTCCTCCCCGGCGGCATCGATCCGCACGTCCACCCGGGGCAGAACTTCACGACGGAATCGGCCGCGGCGCTCGCGGGCGGCGCGACCACGATCTCCACCATGATTTCGGCGGGATCCGCCGGGTTCGGCGCCGGCGGCGCCGGACGCGGCGCCGCCGCGGGCGCTCCGCCCCCCAACCCGAACGCGAACGAGACGCTCGCCGACGTTATCCGCCGGACCGACGAAAAGATCAAGGCGGAGGCCATGGCGGATTTCATCCTTCACGTCACGGTCAACGATCCCGAGAAGCGTCTCGATCAGCTCGCGGATCTCGTCAAGGTGGGGCAGCCCAGCATCAAGATCTTCATGAACCGGCCCGGATTCGTCCAGCAGGAGCGCGCGTACATCGCGCTGATTCGCAAGGCGGGCGAGGTCGGCGTGCTGCCGCTGGTCCACTGCGAAGACGACACATTGATCAACGACATCGGCCAGAAGTTTATCGCAGAGGGGAAAGGCGACATTCGGTACGTGCCGCTGGCCCGACCGGTGACCGTGGAGGAGGCCGCCACCCAGCGCTGTGTCTCCTTCAGCGAAGCGACGGGCGCTCCGGTCTACATCGTCCATATCTCGTCGGAGCGCGCGCTGCGCGCGGCCGAGGGCGGGAGGGCGCGCGGCCTGCCGATTTATACCGAAGTACGCTGGATCTATCTGTTCCTGACCGACGACATCTACAAGCGTGACGACTTCCAGCTGTATATCGGGCAGCCGCCGTACAGGAAGCAGACCGACGTCGATTACCTTTGGAAAGGCGTGGCGAACCACACGGTCGACGTCGTCGACACCGACCACAACACGTTCACGAAGCAACAGAAAATGGAGCCGCAGACGGTGTTGAACCACCGCGCCGGCATGAACGGCCTGCAGGATTACCTGCCCGTCTTGTGGGATACGGGGGTACGCTCGAAGAAGATCACGCCCGAGACGTTCGTTGCCATCACCTCCGCCAACCCGGCGAAGCTGATGGGGATCTATCCACGGAAAGGGCGAATCGCCGTCGGATCGGACGCGGATATCGTGCTGTTCGATCCGAACGAGACACGCACGATTCGCGACGAGGACGAGCTGTCGACTGCCAAACACTCGTTTATCGCCGGGCGCTCGGTGATGGGATGGCC
>JBKPDW010000080.1:0-10633 GCA_046728115.1 Acidobacteriota bacterium
TACCACCACCTCCGCCACCACCACCGCCGCCACCGCCGCCGCCACCCGATTCGAATTGATTGATGAGAGCCCGCATCCACTCGGGAATGCAGTCCCTGCAGATTTGATATAAGCCGCCCAGATAGCCGATCCAGCAGGTCGCGCAAGGCGCTGGACCGGAGAAGCAAAAGGCGGTACACGCCGCAGCGCCTGTCACGATCAGCGTCCCACACAGGATGCCCGCGGCCCATCCGCAGTCCTGCGGGACGACGTTGGCGTCCGCACCACCCAGGACGCTCCCGCCAGCGGCCAGCCGGTAATGATGATTCGTCTTGTACGCCGAGACTTCAGCGGTGAACCCCGGCATCATGCCGTTCATGTCACAACTCCTTGTCCGGTCGGTTCACTCACCTGTCGTAATAGGGAGACAGCTTGGTCACCAGGAACGGGAACTCCTCGGTCACATCCACTCGTACCATGAACTTCTCGGTCACGTCGGTGTTGCGGTTGGTGTACGAGAACACGACATCCACCACATTGCGTGCGCCGCTCAATGCCGAAGGAACGACGTCCACTGCGGTCATTGACGCGTTTCGCGCGAAGGCATCGGCAGTGTTGGCGTAGATGGCGTGATAACGAACCGCCAGGTAGTTCAACGCACGGTGTTCGTCTGTGGCGCCGGCATTGTCGGTCATCAGCAGCATCCGATCGAACAGTTCCTCGGCAACCGGCGCAAATTCCTTCGCGGAGATTTTTTCGGGTTTCGGAACAGCCTTGATCAGCGCGTCGCGATCGAAGGAGTAGAGCTGATCGAAGATCACGATCGGAACCATCAACCCGTTGCACATCTCCGGCGGAGCATTAGGACCCTTGAGCCCGATGACGCAATCCAGATCCAACGGACTCGGCGCGGGTCTCAGGGCCTCGACCAGCAGGTCGTAGTCGCCGGGGTCGCGTGGCACCAGGATGTAGGTTTCCAGGCCCTCGATCGTCATCACCCAGCACAGCTGCCGAATCAGATAGCGGTTCTGTTTCTGCGACAGAACCTTCTGGAGAGCTTGCCGGTCGGTAAGGCCTGCGGTTTCGGCCCTGCCGGTGGCCTGAGCGAATTCTTTCTCTACCGAGGGACGCGGGAACCGCGCTTCGACACGGCCGATCGCATACACATACGTCGGCGCTGAAGGCGGTCCACCATTGGCAGCTGCGGGTGTCGCGCCGCAAGTGGCACACGCTTGCGGTGAGATCGGTTTTGGCGTCGCTTCGAGGGGAGGCGCAATCGCTGCCGGTGGATCACTTTTCCCGGCAAGTGCCGTCGCCGTTCGTTCCAGAACATCAGTCTGAGATTGTTCCATTGTTCCCATCCTTCAAACGTATGTGGTTGCAGTGATGAGAGCGGCTCGATGATCATCGGAACGCGAGCGGCAATCGGCCGTCGCGCGAAAACGAGAGATTCTATACCCGGGAGGGCCGCCTCGGAATAAGCGAATGATGATGGATGACGATGAAAATCTTCGAGCGAAGATTTTTCGTTGGTATCGATCGGCACGGAGCCAGCTCAGCTGACTGAATCTGGCATCTGAGGGAACCTGTCGACCGGAATCGTTCCGCAGCTCATCAGCGCAACACGTGACCGTGGCGGCTGATTCACACGTGCGATTTCAGGAAACGGGGTCCGCGAGGAACGCCGGGCTACGCGGACGGGGCGGGTGCGACCAGCCACTGGATCGCGTCGGTTTCCGAACGAAAGACGCGTACAGCGTCGAACTTGCCGGCGGCGAACACCTCGAACACGCGGAGCATGCCGTACAGAAGCTCTCGATGGGTGATTACCGCGCAGCGGCCGAATCGTCGTCGACCGCCAGAAGCGTCGATATAGGACACGACCGAGCGGAGTTCACGAAAACCCGGTACGGATGAACACGTAGTCAAGTCGAGCAGCACGTTCAGGCGAGGGATGCCATCGGGCCACGCGCGGACCAACTCGCGAAAATGTTGCTCCACTTCCTCGAGAGTGACATCCCCGGACCCGATTGTCTTGATAAGACGAGCTTGGGGATCGATGACGAACGTCACTGGCATGGAACGGTTCACCGTCGTCGCGGGCACGTACGGCGCGCAAAACTAGCTCTTCTAAAGCTTCATTTGTGTGAAGAGGTAATGTGGAAATTGTACATGTCATCGCATCCATGAAAAAAGACGATTCAGCATTGCAGTTCGGCTCCAATTCGATGACCGTCGGCGCCTACTCATCGACGCATCGCGTCAAATCGACGCCCGCCACGGCCGGACCGGCGGACAGCATTCCGGCAAACGATCTCAGGGTGTTCGTCGATGGGCTCCGTCGTCTCGGCTACCGCGTCGATGACGTGCTCGCCGCGGGCAGCCTTCGTCAGAGCGATCTCACCAACCCGGATGGTCGCGTTCGCTGCGAGGCGTTCGGGAGCGTGATCGCGAGCGCACAGCAGCAGCGCTTCACGCCGAACCTGGCGCTGCAGCTGGCGCTCGTCACGCCAATCGGTTCCTGGCCGCTGCTCGACTATCTCGTGCTGACGTCCGACACCGTCGGCGACGGCGTCCGTCAGCTCTCCCATTATTTCCGTCTCGTCGCCAATCCGATTGTCTTCACCGTTCACGAGGAGTTCGAACCGATTCGCATCGAGATCGCCGCTCCGTCACCGTTTGGGATCGAGTTCGACGCAGCGCTGCTGGTTCTGCATTTTCGCAGCGAGACCGATGGCCGCTTCGCGGCCGCGAGCGCATCTTTCACGCACTCGCTGGACGATGCGAGCGCATTCGAACGCACCTTGGGTTGCCGCGTTGAATCGAACGCGACATGGAACGGCGTCAGCGTGTCGCGGGAATCCTGGAGCCTGCCGCTCCGAAGACGCGACGCGGTGTTGAGGCAGGTGCTGGAATCGCAGGCCGACGAGATCCTCGCGCGTCTCCCGACGCGCACCGGGCTGACGCTCGACGTTCAGCGCGTGCTGAGGGCGCGTGTCGCCGGTGGCGATACACGAATCGCTGCGGTCGCCCGTCAGATGGCCCTGTCGCCGCGAACGCTGCAGCGCCGTCTCGCCGCTGAAGGCGTCTCGTATCAGCAGCTGCTCGAAGACGCGCGCAAAGAAGCCGCCGGCCGATACATCAGTGGGACGATGATGGCGATCGGCGAGGTTGCGTATCTGGTCGGCTACTCCGACCCGGCGCCGTTCCACCGCGCCTTCAAACGATGGTACGGGACGACCCCTGACGTCTTCCGTCAGCGGCAACGTACCGCAGGCCGTGTCCATTCAACCAGTCACTAATTAAATTAAGGGCGGCAGGTCGAAGACGCTCCACGTGACGCGCCGCTCGATCTGGATGGTCGGATTGGAACATCCGCCGGCATTTCGCATTCATG
This sequence comes from Acidobacteriota bacterium, assembly GCA_046728115.1. Classification (GTDB taxonomy): domain Bacteria; phylum Acidobacteriota; class Vicinamibacteria; order Vicinamibacterales; family CAVVIG01; genus CAVSWN01. Next base: position 3,377 of record JBKPDW010000080.1, read on the forward strand.
AGGAACGACGTGGCACGAGCCGAGCGGAGTTCAGAATGAACGCCATCTCGGATGTGACGTGAATGACGGCCGCCGCGAGCGGCGCAAGGGCGCCTGCTGCAGCGAGCACGATGCCCACACCATCCACCAACAGAGTTCCCCAGAAGTTCTGAAGAATGATTCGTCGTGTGCGCCGGGCAAGCCGCAACGTATCGACGAACTTCAGGAGATCGTTGCCAATGAGCACGACATCCGCGCTTTCTCTGGCGACATCGGTCCCCGACCCCATGGCGACGCCAACCGTCGCCGTCGCAAGCGCCGGCGCATCGTTCACGCCATCACCTACCATGGCGACGCGTCGCTTGGTGGCGAGCGCGCGCACCCGCGCGACCTTCGCGTCCGGCAACAAATCGGTTTCGAAATCGTCGATCGCTATGTCGTGAGCGATCCGCTCGGTCGCCGCGCGCGTGTCGCCTGTCAGCAGGTACGTTTTCACGCCAAGCGACCGTAACGCGGCGATGGCCTGCCTGGCCTCCGACCGGGCGACGTCACCGGCGACGATTGAGCCGAGATAGTGGCCGGCCCGCGTCACGAACACCATTGTTGATGCCGATCCATCGGTGGAGGGATCTGGCAAGCGCCCGGCCGTCACAAACGTGCTGTTGCCGACGAGGATCTCTTCGCCGTCGCGCAACGCCCGCACGCCCTGTCCGACCGAATAGGTGAAGCGCGTCGGTTCGCGGATCGCGATATGCTGATCCGTCGCGTAATTGACGATCGCCCTCCCGATTGGATGTTCGGAGCGGTACTCGGCTGTCGCCGCTGCATCGATCAGGTCACGGAGAGACACTCCGCGCGCGGGATACACCGAGGTCACGCGCACATCGCCCAGCGTAATTGTGCCGGTCTTGTCGAAAACGACGGTGTCGACGGACCACAGGGCCTCGAGATGAATACCGCCTTTGATAATGGCGCCGAACCGCGCGGCGCGCCCCACAGCGCCGAGGATCGCCAACGGCGTACCGGCCGCGACGCCGCAGGCGCCCGCAACGATGACGACGGCAATCGTGCTGCGGATGTCGCGCGTCACGAGAAACGTCGTCATCGCTCCCCCAATCGCGACGTAGACGATGTATCCCGCTAACCGGTCCGCAATTTTCTGTATGGGCGCCCGTCGCCGCTCCGCGTTCTCGACCGCATCAATAATTTGCCCATACGTCGTGTCGCGGCCGACGCGCTCGGCACGAATTTCAAGCGCACCCGATTGGTTCAGCGTACCCGCGAACACACCACTCCCAGCACTCTTCTCGGCGGGCAGCGATTCGCCTGTAATCGTCGCCTGATCGACCGCTGACTCGCCATCGACGACCGCGCCGTCGACTGGAATGCGACCACCCGGCCGAACGAGGACGTGGTCGCCCGGCCGCACCTCGTCGATCGGCACCTCCACGACCGCAGCATTGCGGCGGACGAGTGCGACGCGCGGAATCAAGTCCAACAAGTGCCCAATTGCCTCGCGACCGCGCGAGACCGTGAGCCGCTCCAGAATTTCGGCGACAAGTACGAACGCGGCTATGAGAAGCGCGGTGAGAACTTCCTGAATAGCGAGCGCCGCGACGAGGGCGATCGTCATCGACAGCTCCATCGTCATGCGGCGTTCGCTCAGATTGTCGAAAGCTTCCTTCAGAATGGGGTAGCCGCCGATGACCGTCGCGATGACACCGACAAGCACTCCAGGTCGGCTGCCGCGTGCGGCCATCGCCCACACGATCACCGCTGCCACACAAAGGAGGGCAATCCGCGCCAGATCGATCCATTCGACTCGCGCGGAGGGCCTTTCGGGCGCGTCGTCGTGCGCGGCAGCCGCCCCAGCGTCGAACGGGACGGCGACTCGTGTCACCTGGACTCGCTCCAGATGCTCGTCAGAACGTCACGCCCACCTGCACCTGGTACGCACGCGGCGTGACGAAATGCGTGCCGCTGAACGTCGAGAGGAAGTTGTACAGCGCCTCCTTGTTGGTCAGATTGATGACACTGAATCGCACTCGCACCTTCGCCCGATCGCTGTGGAACAGGTTGTCCGCGCCGACGCCGAGGTCGAGCAGATGCCGCGGTGCGACGCGCGGCGGATTATCAACATCGTCCGCCGTCCCGGGTGCCGGGACCCGGAGCCGGCTCGTGCTGAAATTGCTCGGCGTGCAATCCGCGTCCGTCAACTGTCGATCGAGAGACGCGGACACACCGCCGCAGCTCATGCCGATCGCCGCCTGTTGATCGGCTGTGAGCGCGAGCGCGTCGTCGACGCTGCCCACAGCACCCGCCACCAGACCCGAGTCGTAGCGCCATGACAGCGCCGCCCACGCGCCGGCGGGCCTGTAGAAGACGTATTGAAAGTTCGCCGTGGAATTGAACTTCTGATCGTGGTCGATCCGGAAGTCGCCTTCGGGCGCTTCGAGCAGCACGCCGCCGGTCGCGGGCGGCGAGAAGATGGCGTTGGTGTGCGCCATCACGACGAAGGCGCTGAACCCGCCGTGCTCGACCAGGTTGATCCGGCCGGTAAATCCGTCGATCCGTGAGTGATCCCACGAGACCGGAAACGCAATCGGCGTGTTGAAGAGGACGCCGAAGTCGTAGCCGTTGTCGGTGTGCTTCTTGAAATACCCGAAATCGGCGACGACCCAGCGGCCGAACGCCTGTTGAATGCCGAACTCGCCCTGATTTCGTACGCCGGGCGGCGGCGGCGCCCCCTCGCCGACCAGTTCGCTGCTCGTACCGAAGCCGGCTGACAGGAGCAGGTTCTCGTTGTACGGCGTTTCGAGCGTCCGGCCATAGGAAGCACGGAAAATCGTGCCGCTGCCCGGCACGGCATACGACACGCCGAGCCGTGGTTCCACGAGGGACTTCGACGTCAGCCCGTCGTAGTGGTCGAATCGTACACCCAGCTTGAACGTCGCTTCGCCCGCCTTGATCTCGTCCTGGACGTACGCCGCCTGCTCCTTAATGGTTTTTTCCGCGTCAAAGACGAACGGCGAGCCGCCGTTCGTCAGGTCGAAGGCGCCGAACGCCGCTTCGTCGAAGTTGCCGTCCTGGTCGGCGAACGATTCGTCGGTCGGGTCGGTGATGCCGAGCGTGAAATGTTCCTTCAGTTTCGTCGCGCTGATAGTCCCTCCGACCTTGAAATTGTTCGCGCCTGACGTGTAGGCCACGTCGACCTTCGCGCCAAAGTTCGTCAGCTTCCGATCCTGCGAGATCGTCGCCGGTATGTCGACGAACGGGTTCGAGCTCGGCGAATACGTCACGTGATCCTGACGAACGAACCCGTTCGCCGTGAAGAGCGTCTTCGATCCGATCACCCGTGAATAGCCCGGCGCGATGTTGAAGGTCTTGATCTCCTGATGCTGGTCCTGATCGATCGTGTCAAAGGTGTTTGGCACGTCGAACGACGATCGGCCGATGTGGACGTTCAGGTGAAATGTGTCGGAGTCCGACGGATGGACGTCGAGGCGGTTGAACAGCGACTGGTTGTTCCCCTCGCCGTGGAGCACCGTGAATTCCGGCGGATCCAGATAGCGATCGGTTCGCATGCCGCTGACCGAGACAAAGTCGCCTACCGTGTGGGTGCCGCCACCAACATTGCCTTCAAATGTCGGGCTCTTGAATGTTCCGTAGCCAGCCAGGACCGATCCCGTGGGCCTTGGCTGATCGAGGCCCGACTTCGTCACGATGTGCACGACGAGGCTGCTCTTATCGCCGTATTCAGCCGGGGCGACGCCGGTGATCACCTCCATCGACTGGACGGCATCGGACGAAATCTGGTTCGAGTAGATGCGGCTCTGCTGATCCGTTACCGGTTGGTTGTCGATGGAGAATTGCGTCTGGGCGTGATCGCCGATCGGATGGAAGAAGGAATTCGAATCGGCGACGACGCCGGGTGAGGCCATCATGACGACCTGGTTCAGGCCGGCCGAACTCTCGATCGGCAGCCTCGCGATCAGGCTTTGATCGATGTCGGTGTGTGCACTCGGATCGCGTTCGAGCAGATCCTCGGCATGACCGACGACCTCCACCGATTCCGTCGCGCCGGCGAGCGCGAGCTGCAAATCGACCTCGATGGGGACGGCCGATCGCACGTCGACGTCACGTTCGAGGGTCTTGAACCCCTGGGCCTCGACCCTCAGGTGATAGGGATTCGGCGGCAGGTTGCGAAATAAGAATCTGCCCGCGGCGTCGGTCGTGGCGGTCCGGCTGAAGCCGGACACGGGATTTGCGATCTTCACCTCGACCGCCTGCATCACGCCGCCGGTCGGATCCTTCACGGTGCCCTGGACCGTGCCGGCGCCGCCCAGTTCCTGCGCATGGGCAGCTGCCGGCGCGGACAGGGTGAGAGACAAAGCGAGACCGAGAAGATTTACAACGACGCGGCACGTAGACATAGCACCTCTTTTCAAAAGCCGGGGATGGCGATTCGATCCGCCGCAACGTACTCAAGTCCGCGGATCCTGACGACCGGAAGCACATCAGCGGCTCGATTGGGCGGATGAAGGAGGGCCCGTCGCCCATGAGTGGGCGGCGCGTGCGGCCCACTGAGTGGACAACTCCGGTCCGACGTACGGCGCCCGGCCGCCGAAAAGCGGCCGGGCACAGCCGTTCACCGCCGTGGACCAGCCGGTTGTGGGCTTCTGCTACCCGGATGCCGCCGGACACCGTAGGGTAATGACGCGAATGGGCGAGCTTCTGAATCTGGTCGGCTTGAGCCTGGGCGTCGCGCTCTACACGATGCTGCTCGTCATGGTCGTGCGTTCCGGGCGGGGGCAGACCTGGCGCTCCCGCGTCGATCCCCTGCTGCTCGTCATGTCGCTGCTCGGACTTGTTTGGAACCTGTTTGCGCTGCCTGCGTACGAGCTGCCGAAGGTCGGCATCACCGGACCGTTTCCCTTTCTGGTCGCCGTGGGGTTCTGCGCCCTCGGGTTCCTTCCCGCCGTCGTCGTCCATTCGGTGATTCGCGGCGATCGCGAGGGTGGCCGCGGACGCGTCAAACGATCGATCGCCGCCGTCGCCTACGTCGTGAGTGTCGTCGCGGCGACTCTGCAGCTCGAGGCCGCCTGGACCGGCGCGCGCGTCCCATCGCGCCTTGGCATGGAGATCCTCACGTACACCTTCGTGGCGCTGATCCTGCCGCTCGCCGCCGTCACGCGCGGCCAGCCCGGCGCGCGACGCGCGCTGTGGGTGGCCGCCTTGGCGGCGTTCGCGGTCTCTGCGCTTCACCTGAGCCGGTTTCATGATGGCGGCACGTCGTGGCCCGTGGAACTCCTTGGCCACCACGCTTCGGTGCCCCTGGCCTTCGCCATCCTTTATCAGGACTATCCATTCGCGCTCGCGGATCTATTTCTGAAGCGCGCGTTGGCATTGCTCGCCCTCGTCATCGTGACCTTTACGGCGGTCGCGACCCTGGGCGCTGAATCATCAGCGATGGCGCAGCTCATCGATCGCGACCCATGGCGGGGCGGCGTGATCGTCGCCGTGTGGCTTGCGGTCGCCCTCCTGTATCCGATCCTTCGCCGCGGATCGTCCTGGTTCGTCGACGCGATCGTGCTGCGCCGGCCCGACTATCGGTCGCTTCGGAACTCGATCGCGCGAATGGTGCAGGAATACGACGACGTTTCCACGATTCTGGCGGAGGTCTGTCGCGTGCTCGCACCGGCGCTGACGGCGCGCGAGGTGACCTGGCACGAATATCGACTCGCCGCGGACGATGACATCAACGACGCGTCGAGGATGCCCCCCGCATCAAACCTCGTCGTGGTTCCCACAGGCGAGCCGCTGCGCTACGCGATTCGAATCGGCGATCTGATGGGCGGGCGCCGACTGCTGTCGGACGATCTGCGCATGCTCGAGGCCGTCGCGACCCTCGTGGCACGGAGAATCGACGCGATTCGCATCACGAACGAACGCTACGACCGCGAGCTCCGCGAGGAGGAGATCGGGAAGCTCGCCACGGAAGCCGAGCTCCGGGCGCTGCGCGCGCAGATCAATCCTCACTTCCTGTTCAATGCGCTGACGACGATCGGCTACCTGATCGAAGCCGCGCCAGTACGAGCGCTCGAGACGTTGATGCGGCTGACGGCGCTCCTGCGCGCGGTGCTCCGCTCAGAAGGCGAATTCACGTCTCTCGAACGGGAGCTGGACGTAGTCGAGTCGTACCTCGACATCGAGCGTGCCCGATTCGAAGAGCGGCTGCGCGTCACGATTGACGTGCCCAAGGCGGCTCGCGGCATTCGCATCCCGCCGCTTATCCTGCAGCCTCTGGTTGAAAACGCCGTGAAGCATGGCATCGCGAAGAAACAGCGTGGCGGCGAGATCACGGTGCGGGCCAGGCTTCGCGCCACCGGCACTTCGACGAACGACCTGGTGCTGACGGTGATCGACACAGGAGCGGGGACAACGGCTGAAACGATCGCACTCGGTCGGGCCATGGGCGTGGGTCTGCGAAACGTCGAGCGCCGTCTCGAATGTCAGTACGGGAGGGACGCGTCCGTCTCCGTTCGAACCGCTCCAGGTGAGGGCACCGTCGTCGAATTGCATATGCCCGTCCGTTCGAGAGCCGCCGACAGAGACCTGGCCGAGACGATCTCATGACCGCCTCTCTCCGGGTTGTCGTGGCCGATGACGAACGACCCGCGCGATCGTTTCTCCTCGCGCTGCTGCGATCGTTCGACGACGTGGTAGTCGTGGGCGAGGCCGCGTCAGGGAAGGACGCCGTGGCCATCATCCAGAAGGAACGGCCCGATCTGGCCCTGCTCGACTGGCAGATGCCGGAACTGGATGGCGCCGGCGTCGTTCGTGCGATCGGCAAACAGATGCTTCCGCTCGTCGCGTTCGTCACGGCGTACGACGAGTACGCCGTCCGTGCGTTCGAAGTCAACGCGGTCGATTATTTGTTGAAGCCGGTCGAGAAAAAGCGCCTTCGGGAGACGCTGAACCGGGCGATCGAGCGAATCGAGCATGCCGCCATCGTGGAGGAGCAGGCGGCGCGAGTCGACGCCGCGATCGACGCGTATGAAGCGGCCGCGAAGCAGCCATATCTGGAGCGGATTCCGGTCCGCCACCGGGGCGAGGTCATCATCGTGCCCGTCAATCAGATTGCCGCGATCGTCGCCGACGGCGAGCTGCTTCACATCACGACCATCCGCAACGAGCGCCACACCATCACCTATCGCCTGAAGGACATCGAGCAGCGGTTGAATCCGGCGAAATTCATTCGACTGAGCCGCGGCACCC